>JBKPSF010000157.1:0-17911 GCA_046734875.1 Actinomycetota bacterium
CAATAGAGGCCGAGGTCGAGCTGCCGGGGAGGGACCACGATGGGTGAGGTGAAGCGGCTCATCCTGGCCGACGACCACCACCTGCTCAGGAGAGGTTTCAAGAGCCTCTTGAGCGGGGAGCCGGACCGCAAGGTGGTCGGCGAGGCGTCGACCGGCATAGAGGCCATCGAGATGTGCCGGCTCCTTGAGCCCGACCTCGTCCTGATGGACGTCCGCATGCCCGAGATGGACGGCATCACGGCGACCCGCAGGATCAAACAAAATCAGCCCGGCGTGGGCGTGCTGGTGGTGACGATGCACGAGAACCCCGACTACCTTCTGGAAGCCCTCGACGCCGGCGCAGCCGGATACGTGCTCAAAGACGCCCCCGCCGACCGCCTGATCAGCGCGGTCCACAGGACGCTGAACGGCGAATCCCCCCTGAACCAGGAGCTGGCGACGCTCCTCCTCAGGCGCCTAGCCGACGAGAAACAGCACAAACCCGATCCAACCCCGCAGACGGACGACAAAGTCGAAGCACTAACCCCCCGCGAGACGGAAGTCCTCAAGCTCCTGACCACCGGGCAGACCAACCAGCAGATAGCATACTCCCTCAACATCAGCAAAGGGACCGCCAAAGTCCACGTAGAACGCATCATCCGCAAACTCGACGTCTCCGACCGCACTCAGGCCGCCGTCCGCGCAATTGAACTGGGCTTCTCAGCACGCTCCGGCGTGTAAGCTGTCAGCCGGTCAGCAGGTCAGGCGGTACGGGGAGGCGCGTGGGCAGGGTTTCGCACCGTGCCGAGCCGCGCTGGATCGTTGACAAGCTTCGGATTGCACAACCTGAAATGCTGACCGGCTGACTTGCTAAAATGCTGACGTATGTGCTGTTAACACATACGTTTCTTTTACTTGTATAATTTGCGTTTGAGTAGAGAAGCGTTTTGTCTTGACGAGGAGGTTTACGGTTGACGGAGAGAGGAGCGGTGTCCGGCATGGACCCTGCGGAGCTCTGGCGCCAGTGGATGGAGTCGGGGAGCAGGATGTGGTCGGAGGGGATGAAGGAGAGGCAGGCCGATCCCCTGGGCTTGTATGGCCGGTGGTTCGAGGGGATGCGGGAGATGCAGGAGCGCATGGTCGGGGCCGTCCCCGAGCCGGTCGCCGGGAACCCTGAGGTTCGGGATCTGTGGCGGCGGTGGTTCGAGATGACCCAGGACTCGTGGCGCAAGAGCGTCGAGATGGGCCAGAGCGCGATGGAGCTTCTGCCGCGTTGGGTGCAGATGCTCGACGAGGCGCGCACCAACTTGCTCGCCGGCGCGGTTCCGCCGAGTGATCCGCTGCAGCTCGCCACCCAGTGGTACAACGCAACCAGCGGTCCCTTCTCGGACTTCGTGGGGGACGTTATAGAGCGCGAGGAGTTTCTGGAGCCGTCGAGCCGCTTTTTGCAGAGCTACGCCAGCTTCTACAAGGTCTTCAAGCGCAACTCCGAGGAGTATTTGAAGAACCTCCAGCTCCCCGTCCGCTCCGACATCACCAGGATCGCCGGCCTCGTCGTCAACCTGGAAGAGAAGGTGGACCGCATCGAGGAGGTTCTGGAAGACTTCGAGTATGGCTACTCCGAGCCGGCCACGACGGAGTCCGTCAGGGCGCTCGGAGAGAGGCTCGACAGGGTCGAGGGCAAGCTCGACAGGTTGCTCGCGGCGCTGGAGAACAACGTCCAGAACGACGGTGCGCAGGACGCGGAACCCAGCGTCCAGGAAGTAGTCAGCCTCAACGGGTCGCCGGCCGGGGTCAGGGCCACGGCCGCCGCCAGGCGCAAGGCCGTGGAGATGGGCGTGGATCTATCCGAGGTAGAAGGCACGGGCAACGGCGGCCAGGTCACCGTCGAGGACGTGCGCAGGAAGGGGGAGGGCTAGATGACCGACACTGCGAACTACGGCGCGGTTCCTACCTCGGGCGACGCGGCAATACCCGCCGACGTGGAGAACTTCTTCGACAAGTACAGCCGCGGGATGAGAATAGTGGTCGAGGGCGCCCAGGCAGACACCGGCCAGACGCCCAAAGAGACGATCTGGACCAAGAACAAGGCAAGGCTTTACCACTACGCGCCCAACGCGGAGAAAAAGCATCCCGTCCCCCTCCTCATGGTCTACGCCCTCATCAACAGGCCCTACATCCTCGACCTCATGCCTGGCAACAGCTTTATCGAG
Organism: Actinomycetota bacterium; assembly: GCA_046734875.1. GTDB lineage: Bacteria > Actinomycetota > Rubrobacteria > Rubrobacterales > Rubrobacteraceae > Rubrobacter_D. The sequence goes on from JBKPSF010000157.1 coordinate 2,193, forward strand.
TTTCTGGTCGGCGAGGGCTTCGACGTCTACCTGCTCGACTGGGGCATCCCCGGCGAGGAGGATAAAGATCTAACGTTCGAGAACTACGTCCTCGACTACATCCCCAGGGCCGTCAAGAAGGTTCTCAAGCACTCGGGCTCCGACGAATTTTCGCTGCTCGGCTATTGCATGGGCGGCACCATGAGCGCCATGTACGCTTCGCTCTTCCCCGAGCACCTCAAGAACCTCATCCTCATGACCGCCCCTGTGGAGTTCCCCGAGGGGGAGATGGGACTCTACACCCTCTTCACCAGCGAGAAGTACATGAACCCGGGCCTGCTCGCCGACGCCTTCGACAACATCCCCGGCGACCTCATCGACACGGGCAACAGGATGCTCAAGCCCGTCACCAACTACGTCGGCACCTACGTCAACATGTGGGAGCGCATCTTCGAGGAGAAGCCCATGGAGACCTGGCTCGCCATGAACAAGTGGGTCAACGACGGGCCTCCATTCCCGGGAGCGACGTTCAGGCAGTGGATCACGGAGTTCTACCAGCAGAACAAGCTTGCCAAGGGCGAGATAGTCCTGCGCGGCCGCCGCGTAGACCTCTCCAACATAAAAACCCCGCTCCTCAACATCGCTGGCAAGAAGGACCACATCTGCACCCTCCCGCAGGCCGAGGCCACGATGAACCTCGTGGGCAGCGAAGACAAAGAATTCTTCGTCCTCGACGCCGGCCACGTCGGCCTCATGACCGGCCGCGGCGCCAAGAAAGGCCTCTGGCCCAAGGTCAGCGACTGGCTGGGAACTCGCTCAGGCTAGCGCCTTCGCTTGTTAGCACGGCGGCCTCGCCGCCTCGTCAGCACTTCAGCAAGCCGCCCGCTTCGCCGGGCGGCTTTTCAGCTTCTCTCCGAACACCGTCGCGATCTCATACCGAGCACGCCTCAACGTTGTCGCATTCCGTTTCCGGGAGGAACCGTACCCAAGGCGACCGAAGATCGTAGCGGCACGAATCAGCACTTTATTTCTGAAGAGCTGATAAGCGGAGGCGAAGCCGGAGCGTGCTGAAAGTGGAGGCCCGAAGGGACGGAACGTGCCGACAAGCGACCGTAGGGAGCGTGCTGACGAGCTGCCGCAGGCAGCGTGCTGCATGACGGATGTCATGCTCAACTCACGACGTACTTCACTACCTGGCGTCCGGGCGCGTTCGTAGACTCCTCCGTAGAACCTGAAACTATCGTCAGAGGAGGTACGATGCAGGATCAGATCGGACGACTGGAGAGGCTCGGGGAGGAGTGGGCCGCTGCCGAGTTGCGCGGTGACACGTCCGCCCTCGGGCGTTTGCTAGCCGAGGATTTCGTGGCCGTGGGGCCGCGCGGCTTCGTGCTCTCCAGAGAGCAGTGGCTCTCCAGGCATGATTCTGGGAGCCTTACCTACAACGCTTTCGAGTTGGATGAGGTGAACGTCCGGGTGCATGGCAGCACCGCGGTAATGGTCGGTCGCGAGACGGCCGGGGCTGTGTACGAGGATGGAGATGTTCGGCACGAGATCGAGGATGAGTTTCGCACGACGCTGGTCTTTGTGGAGGAGCAGGGGCGCTGGCAGTTGCTAGGCCTGCACCTGAGCCCCATTGCGGGTCCGCCTGCCGGACAGGGAAAGCGGTCATGAAGCTCGGGCTGCAGCTCAACAGCTTCGACTGGAACGGGGGACCCGGGCGGTTCGGAAGGAACCTTGCGGATATCGGTAGAACCGCCGAGCAGGCTGGCTTCGACCGCATCGGGGTGGCCGACCACGTGTGGCAGCATCCGATCATGGGCGGCCCCGAGGCGGACGAACCGGAGTGCTACACGACGCTCGCCTTTCTCGCCGCCAACACGGACCGGGTCGGGCTGACGGCGATGGTGTCGGGGATACACTTCCGACACCCCGCCGTGCTCGTCAAGTCGGTGACGACTCTTGACGTGCTCTCCGACGGTCGCGCCCACTTCGGCGTCGGCTCAGGCCACTACGAGGAAGAGACGAGGGGACTCGGTATACCCTTCCCGCCGCAGCGGGAACGGTTCGAGATGCTGGAAGAGACGCTCCAGATCGCCCTGCGGATGTGGAGCGACGAGCGCGGGGACGAGCGCCCCTTCGAGGGGAAATATTACACGCTCCAGCGCCCCCTGAACCTTCCGCAGAGCTCGAGCAGGCCGCACCCGCCGATCATGATAGCGGGCGACGGCGAGAAGAAGACGCTACGCCTCGTCGCCCGCTACGCCGACGCCTGCAGCCTGCGCCCCGGTCCCCAGGTGCCAGAAAAGCTCGAAGTCCTGCGCCGGCACTGCGACGATGAAGGCAGAGACTACGACTCGATAGAGAAGACCTGCGCCTTCCGTTTCGACGTCGGCGAGGACGGCGAGAAGACCGGGGAGCTGATCGAGCAATTGCGCTGGCTCGCGAGCATGGGGATAGAGACGGTCATCGGCTTCGTCCCGAACGTTGATGAGATCTCACCCCTCGACACGATCGGCGAAAAGGTCATCCCCGCCGTCACCGATCTCTAACAGCCTGTGGCTGTTGTTGTCGCCCCCGGGAAGGGCGGAGCTCCGTCGCAATACGTCGTCGGCAGTAATACAATCGTCCTGATCACGGGGTTTTTCGAAGGGATCTGGAATCTCATGGCCGAGAGCGCAAAGGGGGGTGGCACGAAATCCCGCCTTCCGCGTGGCGGGCGTCTGCTTGGTCCGTTGCTCGGGCTGGTCTTTCTCGTCTACCCGGTGCGGTCCGTACTCACGTCGGAGCCCACGCCCGCACGGGTCGCCCTCGCCCTGGGTGGGGCGGCGCTCTTCGCCGGCGTGTTCCTGTGGCTGATGTGGACCCAGGAACCGCTCTGGTCCACGTCCGCGGAGCCTTCCGAGGTGCTAAAGCGCAGGGCGACGATCGTGTTTCTTGCAATCCTGGCCATCTCGCTCAACCTCGTGCTGGGCAGCGAGTGGCGCGTGCTCTTCTTTCACGTGAACGTCGCCGCCGGGATCATGCTGTTGACGAGGGACGCCTACGTGGCGATAGCGGGTCTTGCGGCCGTCACGTTCGGGCTAGGCATCGTCTCTGGCATGGCGTGGCTCGTACTGCCGACGGCCGTTATTGGTCTCTGGGCCACGGCCTTCGTCCGGCAGGTCGCCGCCGTCGCGGAGCTCAGGTCGGCCAGGGAGGAGCTCGCCAGGATGGCCGTCAACCAGGAGAGGCTGCGCTTTGCGCGGGATCTGCACGACCTCCTCGGCCACAGCCTGTCCCTGATCACGCTAAAGAGCGAGCTGGCCGGAAGGCTGCTGCCTGGCGAGCCGGAGAAAGCAGAAGCTGAAATTAGCGACATCGAGAAGGTCGCGCGCCAGGCCCTCGGCGAGGTGCGCGAGGCCGTCGCCGGCTACCGGAGCCCCACGCTCGACGAAGAGCTCGAGGGCGCCGAAGAGATGCTCGGGGCGGCCGGCATAGCTTGCCGGATAGAGAACGAAGCCGGTCTGTTGCCAAAGGAGATAGACGGCGTGCTCGCCTGGGCGGTACGCGAGGGGACGACGAACGTGATCCGTCACAGCCGGGCCCAAAACTGCAGCATAGTCCTCGCGCGCGAAGTCTACAAAGTTTACGCGGAGATCACGGACGACGGCCGGGGCAAGACGGACGGAGAAACTCCCGGCAGCGGGCTCTCGGGGCTAGCCGAACGCGTCGCCGGCTTCGGCGGCGGAGAGTTCGAGGCGGGGCCCCTGCGAGAGGGCGGATTCCGCCTGCGCATCGACCTTCCACTCGAAAGTACCCCATGACCGTCCGCGTGCTGCTGGCGGAGGACCAGGCGATGGTACGTGGCGCGCTCTCCGCCTTGCTCTCCCTCGAAGGGGACATAGAGATCGTCGCGGAGGCATCTCGCGGGGACGAGGTCGTCCCTGCAGCCCTCGAGTCCGTGCCCGACGTGGCGCTCCTCGACGTGGAGATGCCTGGCGGCGACGGCCTCGGCGCGGCGGCAGCCCTGCGCGAGGAACTACCGTCATGCCGGGTGATCATACTGACTACCTTCGGACGCGCCGGCTACCTCAAGCGCGCGATGGAGAACGGCGCCTCCGGCTTCCTGCTCAAGGACGCCCCGTCTTCCGAGCTGGCGAAGGCCATCCACAGCGTCATGGGGGGCGAGCGCGTCGTCGACCCCGACCTCGCCGCCGCTGCTCTGAGCGCCGGAGACAACCCGCTCACCGAGCGCGAGCGGGAAGTGCTGGCCGCCTCCGAGGGCGGGGCCACCATAGAAGACGTGGCCGCCAGGCTCTACCTCTCCGAGGGCACCGTCCGAAATTATCTTTCCACGGCCATAAAGAAGCTAGGGACACGCAACCGCATCGAGGCCGCCCGCCTGGCCGAGAAAAGGGGCTGGCTCTAACCTACTTCTCCTTCACGTAGGTTCCGGGGGCGTCCTCTATCGGCGGGTAGTTTTCGCTGCCCATTTCGGGGGGGCCGACCTTCCCGCCGGAGCGTTCTTCGAGCCACTTGCTCCAGTCTTCCCACCAGGAGCCTTCGTGCTCCTTGGCGTTCTCGCGCCAGGCGGAAGAGGAATCGAAGGCGCCGCCGTTCTCGGTCGCCCAGTAGCGGCCCTTGCCCTTGGAGGGGGGGTTGATCATGCCTGCTATGTGGCCCGAGTTGGCGAGGGTGAAGCGGGTGGTGCCGTCGGCCAGCTTGGAGATCTTCCAGGCCGAGGCCCAGGGCACGATGTGGTCCCTCTCGGCGCCGACGGCGTAGATGTCGCCCTTTATCGTGGAGAGGTCTATGGGGCGGCCCTTTATCTCCACCTTGCCCGGCTCCACCAGGTTGTTCTCCAGGTAGGTGTTCCTGAGGTAGAAGCTGTGGGCGTCGCGGGCCATGCGCGTGCCGTCCGAGTTCCAGTAGAGGAGGTCGAAGGCCGGGGGCTTCTGGCCCAGCAGGTAGTTGTTGACGACGTTGGACCAGATCAGGTCGTTCGACCGCAGCAAGTTGAACATGTTGGCCATCTTGCGGTTGTCCAGATAGCCCCGCTCGAGCATCTGCTGCTCCATGAACTCTATCTGCGGCTCGTCTATAAATACCCCGGTGTCCCCCACCTCGGTGAAGTCCTGCAACGCAACCATAAACGTCGGCGGCCCGAAGGGGTTCTCATCCCCCCCAGCGGCGAGCCAGGAGAGCGTGATCGCGAGCAAAGTTCCCCCGACGCAATATCCGACCGGGTTGACCTTCTCGGAGCCCGTGATGTCCCTGACGGCCTCGACCGCGGCGAGGGGGCCCTTGGTCATGTAGTCCTCGAATTTGGTGTCCTCAATCGAGGCGTCGGGGTTCTTCCAGGAGACCATAAAGACCGTGTACCCTTCGTCCACCAGGTACTTGACGAAGCTGTTCTTGGGCTGGAGGTCGAGAATGTAGTACTTGTTGATCCAGGGCGGTATGAACATGACAGGCGTCTCGTGGACCTGCTCGGTGGTCGGCTCGTACTGGATGAGCTCGATGAGTTCGTTGCGGTAGACGACCTTGCCAGGAGTTATGGCCAGGTTCTCTCCGGGCTGGAAGGCGTTGGCGTCGGTCATGCTCATGCGGCCTTCCTGCAGGTCAGAGAGCAGGTTGCGCGCGCCTTCGGCGAGGCTGACGCCGCCGGTTTCGTAGGCCCGCTTTAGCGCTGCTGGGTTGGTGAGAAAGTAGTTGACTGGGGCCATGGCGTCCACGAACTGCTTGAGGTGGAACTTGAGGCGCCGCTGCTCGGCGGTGTCCTCTTCGCCAGTCTTATCGGCCTCCTCGAGCAGGTAGTTCGAGGCGAGCAGGTAAGTTTCCTTGAGGGTCTCGTAGTACGGGTTCTGCTCCCAGTCGGGCGCGGAGAACCGCTTGTCGGGACGGCCTTCTTCCTCCTCCTGCTCCGTCTCGAGACCCCAGAAGCGGCTGGTGGCCTCCTGCCAGTTGCGCATCGTGGTCTCGAAAAGCCTGGTGTTGAAGTCGGTGGCCCGCTCGATGGCGCGGGCGGGGTCTGACATCTCGCGCGCCCAGAGGGTCTGGAGAGAGCGTGTGATCTCGACCCAGTCGATGGGCAGAACGTTCTGCATCGGATTGGCGTCCCACAGCTTCTCGTAGACGGAGAGCAAGGGGTCACTGCGTACTGACCCCTCGGGCAACGCCGCGGTCTCCTCCCCGGTACTGACACCAGGCGACATCAGCCAGGGTACGCTCGCGCCCGGCGCCGCCGTCATCGCGCCCGTGTTCGCCCGCATCCACTCAGCCCACGCGTCGAGCGGCGCCATGGGGAACGGCGTTTCAGGGCCACGGTTACCGGTGCTACCTTCGCTCATTTAGTCTTCCTCCTCGGAGAGTTTTATCTGGCGGCCAGATGCCAGCCAGCCTGTGTTCAGCTTCACTATACTACCCGTTGTGCCGGCATCTTAAAGGTGATCTAACCCGAGAGACCGTGGCAAACCCGAGATCCAGGACCGCACCCTGCCTGCCAACCCCACCTGCTGTCCCCGGTCGTCTCGCCCTCTGGAGCCACGCGGCTTGAGGAAGGTGACGACCTCCCTGTTGACGTCGGCGAACCGCTCGATAAAGACGAGGTGTCCTGCACGGTCGAGTACCCGGAGTTTTGCCCCAGGGATGGCACCTGCGAGTGCGGCGGCGTTGGCGACAGGCACGTAGCGGTCTTCCGCCCCGTGGACGACGAGCGTCGGCGAAGTTATGTGCCCAACGTCGCGCGAGAGGTCGAAGCCCGCCCCCGCCATGGCCCGCTCGTAGTAGGTGGCGTCGGAAGGCGCGTCAGCGAGACGCCAGCTCACGATCTGCTCGAACTCGTCCTCGCGCTCCTCACGGTACGTCTCGGAGGTCGCCGTCTCCAGGCTCCGCCTGACCGCCCCCCCGGTGCTAAAGGAACCCCAACCGAGCATATCCGATAGGGCCCGCATAGACATCGCCTCGGGTCCCGATCCTCCGTAGCTGGTGCACACGAGCACCAGCCGGTCGACCAGATCCGGCCTCACAAGCGCCAGCTCCTGCGCCACAAAGCCGCCGAGCGAGGTGCCCAGAACGTGCGCCTTCTTTACACCCAGATGGTCCAGGAGCGATACCACCTCCCGCACGAGATCCTCGACCCCGCCCTCGAGCCTGCGCTCTCCCCTGACATCGAACGTTATCGTCCGAAAGTGACGCGAGAACGCGGGAACCTGCTTGAAGAACCCCCACCGGCCGAAACCGAGCCCGCCTATCAGCAAGAGCGGCGGCCCCTCCCCACTGATGTCGTAGTCTATGCTGGTGCCCCCCGTCATCGTCACGGGCATTCGCTTCTCACCTCGATCCTCCCGCCAGATTCGACCGGCGGAATCAGCTCTCCAGATTAATACCTGCATTTAGCACTTAGATACTGCAGGTATGTATTCTACGGCGTCGTACTTGGTGGGCAAGCGGGGTGAGTGAAAGCCATCACCGACGGTTTGACCGGGCCGTCGACAGAACCTATGCTCTAGCTTGATAACGCCCGGAATCGGAGCACGGAGGGACCCGAATGACCGTTACGCCGGAGAGAACACAGCGCCAGAGGCGGCCGGTGGATCTCATAGACGCCGACCGACTGCTCTCGGAGGAGGAGAAGGGGATCAGGGACCGGGTCCGCGAGTTCGTGGACCGCGAGGTAATCCCGACGGCGGCGGACTACTGGGACAGGGCCGAGTTCCCGTTCGCGTTGTTACCCGGGCTCGGGAGGCAGGGCATCGCGGGCGGGACTTTCTCCGAGGAGTACGGGTGTGCCGGTTGGAACAACGTAGCATATGGGCTTGCGATCGCGGAGCTCGCGCGCGGGTCGGGTAGTTTGGCCACCTTCTTGCATGTGCAAAGTGGCCTCGCCATGACGGCCATCCACGAGCTGGGGTCCGAGGAGCAGAAGCAGAATTGGCTGCCGGCGATGGCGAAGTGCGAGAAGATCGGGTGTTTCGGCCTTACTGAGCCGGAGGCGGGGAGTGATCCCGGGTCTCTGGGTACGACGGCCGTGGAGCAAGACGGCGGTTACGTGCTCGACGGGGAGAAAAAGTGGATCGGCAACGCCTCCTTCTCGGACGTGGCCGTGATCTGGGCCCGGACTGAGGAAGGTAGGATCGTGGGCTTCCTCGTCGAGGCCGACAACCCCGGCTTCCACGCCGACGTTCTCCCCCGCAAGGCCTCCCAGCGCGCCGCCTGGCAGACGCACGTCACGTTAAGAGACTGCCACGTTCCCGAGAGCGCCAGGTTGCCGAAGGCCGAGGGTCTCGGTTCTACGCTGTCCATCCTCACCCACTCGCGCTACGGCGTGGGATGGGACGGGCTCGGGCAGGCCGCCGACTGCTACGAGGTCGCGCTGGCATATGCGAAGGAGCGGGAGCAGTTCGGCCAGCCCATCGCTTCCTTCCAGCTCGTGCAGCAGAAGCTCGTCGAGATGGTCAACGAGATCTCCTTGAGCCAGCTCCTCTCCATCCACGTGGGACGCCTCAAGGACGAGGGCGAGCTAGATCCTGCGACCGTCTCGATGTTCAAGATGAACAACGTCGCGAAGGCGCGCAAGATAGCCGCTACCGCGCGGGAGGTCCTCGGTGGCAACGGCATCCTGCTGGACTACCGCGTGATGGAGCACATGGCCGACATCGAAGGCGTCTACACCTACGAGGGCACCAACGACGTGAACACCCTCATCGTGGGGCAGGCCATAACCGGCCACCGCGCCTTCTCCCCCCGCCACCCACAACGCGCCGACGAGAAGCCGAAATAACAACGTAGGCCGGAGAGTGGCCGGTTGTCTGGAGGGTCCATGACGGCGGACGGACGCACGACACTGGCTTTGAGGGATGGGACCTGCGTGCCTGTGCGGCAGATCAGGGCCGAGGACGCTGCGGCGTTGCAGCGGCTCGTCGGCCGGTCGAGCGACCGGTCCGTAGAGCTGAGATTCTTCGGTCCCTTGAAGGAGCTCTCCGACGAGATGGCCCGGAAGTTCTCTGACATCGACGGCAAGGACCGTTACGCGCTGGTCGCGTTGGACCCCGAGGAACCCGAAGAGATCGTCGGGGTCGTCCGCTACGGGCGTGAGGAGGGCACCGAAGGGGCCGAGTACGCGGCGCTCATCGAGGACAGGTTCCAGCACCGGGGGCTTGGGATCGGGCTGACCAGAAGACTAATCGAAGCCGCCCGCGAGAACGGCATCAAGCATCTGCATGCGTTGGTCATGAGTGAAAACGCCGACATGCTCGGCCTGCTGAGGAGCCTGGATCTCCCGGAGCGCATGCGCTGGAAAGACGGTGCCGAACTCGTCGAGATAGAGCTTCTCAGCTGATCAGCACTTCAGCATTTCAGCACTTCGGCGGTTTGTTTTTACATACGAGCGAAAGGGCCGGGGTATTTGGCCCCGGCCCTGGCTGATCAGCTGACGTGCTGACTAGCTGAAATGCTGAAGTGCTATTACAGCCGCTCGAAGATGGCGGCTATGCCCATGCCGCCGCCGATGCACAGCGTGACCAGGCCATACTGGCCGCCGGTGCGGGCGAGGTGGTGCAGTATCTTGGCGGTCAGGACGGCGCCGGTTGCCCCTATCGGGTGTCCGAGGGCTATCGCTCCGCCCACCGGGTTCATCTTCTCCTCGGGCACCTCGAGCGTACGCTCCACCGCGATGGCGATGGAGGCAAAGGCCTCGTTGGCCTCGACGGCATCGAGATCGTCGACCGAGAGACCCGCCTTCTTGAGGGCCAGCCTGGAAGCAGGGATCATACCGGTCCCCATCACCGAGGGATCGACGCCTGCAACCGCCGCTGAGACGAGCCTGCCCGCTACTGGCATGCCGAGTTCCTCGGCCTTGCGCTCGCTGGAGACGAGCATCATGGCCGCGCCGTCGTTGATGCCTGAGGCGTTGGCCGCGGTCACGGTGCCGCCGTCCTTCTTGAAGACGGGCTTGAGCTTCTGCAGGCCCTCAACGCTCGCGTTGGCGCGGATGTGCTCGTCCGTTGTGAACTGGACGGTCTCCTTCTTCTGCTTGACCTCGACGGGTACGATCTGGCCGTCGAAGAGTTCCTCTTCGTGCGCCTTGGCGGCCCGCTGGTGGCTGCGCACGGCATAAGCATCCGAGTCCTCGCGGGTTATGCCGAACTCCTCGGCGACGTTCTCGGCCGTGACGCCCATGTGGTAGTCGTTGAAGACGTCCCAGAGGCCGTCGAAGACCATGTGGTCCTGGATCTCGGCGCCGGGCATCCCCATCCTGTAACCGTAGCGACCCTTGTCGAGCAAGAACGGCGCCCGGTCCATGTTCTCGATGCCGCCGGCCATGACCACGTCGGCGTCGCCGAGGGCTATCTCCTGCGCGGCGGAGACTATGGCCTGGAGGCCCGAGCCGCACATCCTGTTCAACGTCATGCCGGGGACCTCGACGGGGAGGCCGCTCTTTATGCCGACCTGCCGCCCAGGGTTCATGCCCTGGCCCGCGGAGAGTATGTTGCCGACTATTACCTGATCTACCTGCTCCCCTTCGATCCCCGCGCGCGAAAGTACTTCCTTGCCGACCGTGGCCCCGAGGTCCGTCGCGGGCGTGTCCTTTAGCGAACCGCCGAAGGTGCCTATCCCAGTCCTCAGGGGCGTCGAGATGACGATCTCGCCGTTACCGTTGCCATTACCGAAGCTCACCCTCTACTCCTTCCGTCTTTACCGGTACAAAGCATACATCAAAAAGACGAGGCCAGGACCACCCGGCCCGGACCTCTCTATACTCGCTACAACCTGCCTCTCTTACGCTACCGATTGGCCCTCCGCTGCACCTCGTCCAGGTTGCCCCTGTAGTAGGAGAACATGGAGTTCAGGAAGTCCATGTAGGCGTTTACCGATTCCTGGGCCAACGCCTGGGAGGCCTCCTGCTGCTTGCGCTGCTGCTCGATCAAATCCTCCGAGAGGGCCCTGTTGTTCTCGGCCTGCGTCCTGAGGTTGTTGATGACGCCGTTGAAGAAGTCCTGCGTCACCTGCGCGTTGAGCTCCTGCGCCGAGACGGAACGGTCCGCTATGGACTGGTAGGATTCCTTGAGCGCGTCGGCGAACTTCTCGGCCGCCTCGTTTACCTGCCTTTGCTGCTTCTCATCCATGATTCTCCCTTCTTGTTTTTTAAAGCGCGTACAGACTAGATTTCTACCCGTTGCAAAAACCGCAAAACATACGGAGAGGGAGCGGACCTTAGGCGGTTCGCTCCCTCGACCGAGGCCGCTACGGCCGGCCTTACCTGCGGGCTGCCTTCCTGGCGGCCTCCAGGTTCTCCTTGTAGTAGGCCAGGGGCGCGTAAGCGAGATCCATGTAAGCGTCGAGGGACTGCTCGACGAGCGCCTGGTAGGCGTCGCGCCCTTCCTCGGCGCGCTCGAAGAGCTCGCCGACGACGCTGCGGTTGCTCTCGGCCTGGTGCCTGAGCTCCTTGATGGTGCCGTCCACTACGCCCTGCGCGAACCTCACGTTCCGCTCCTGCAGACCGACCGTGTGATCCAGGACCGTCTGGTAGGAGTCCCTCGTGTTCTCGGCGAGCCTCTCAACGGCCCTGTTCGCCTTCTCAATCGTAGCCACTTGTGTCTCCTTTCTCGCGTAAGACGCGAACTACTTGTCTCTCTCTTCTTTCTCGTCCTGCAGCGGCCTGCCCGTGTAGAGCCGGAAGAAGTTGTCCATGGTGTGCTGGTACTGCTCCAGCGACTTGGCCCAGAAGTCCAGGTACGACCTGCCCGCGTCGGTTATGGTGTACATCCTGCGCGCCGGACCGCCCCTGGAGGTCTCCCAACTGGACTCCACTACGCCGTCCTTCTCCATCTGCCGTAGCGTCCGGTACAACGTCCCAGGGTTCATGGCCTCGAATCCGAAAGCGGAAGCCCGCTCCATCAACTCGTAGCCGTAAGAGTTCCACTCCCTCAAAGAGAGTAGGATCACCGGCACCAACCAGTTCCTCGGCCGTGCCTCTACCCCCCGGAAGCCCCGCTCCCGACCTTCGACCTCACGCTCCTGTGCCTCGTCACTCATGCTTCTCTCTTCCGTACTCCTATATGCATTTTACATATATGTAATGGCGCGTCAAGGGCGGGATTCGACCCAGCACCGAAAAATCCCTCGGGCTGGGGAGGGTTTGGATCCCGAAGCTGCACCGAATGTCGCTACCACACCTAGATTTCGCCTGGCTCTAATCAGCACGCACATATTATGACAGAGCACTCCCGCCGAAACTTTATGGGCCTGTTCTGCGCTGGAGTTGGCGTCGTTGCGGGATCTCGGCCCGCGCCAGAATTGCATAGAAATGTGCATGACTGGCCTTTGGCAGCGGTGTAATCTTCGGGGTGCATCGTGCGAGGGGAACTGGCGTCCGTGACTACTCCTTTCCCGTTCTCCAACTATCACCCCACTTTACACGGACGCCACCCTCTCAGCACGCTCCGGCTTCGCCTCCGCTTGTCAGGGGTTTGAGGCGAGGCTCGGACGCGTCGTCTTGACGTTGCTGATGCTTGTTACCTGATGCTTGTTACCTGATGCCTGTGGCCTGATGCCTTCTGTTTGCGGTTGGGCTGGAACGTACGTGCGTATGGTACCTAGTTTGCGCGTGCATTCTTCTGTCCCTAAACTCTATTCTGTGAGCGAAGCGGAAAGGGAGGGTAGCGTGGGTACTTTGAGTGAGGCCGTTGTCGTGGTTACGGGCGCGAGCAGGGGGTTGGGCGCGGCCATAGCGGAGGAGTTGGCGAGCGGGGGGGCCAAGGTCGTCGTCAACTACTCCAGGAGCAAGGAGCCAGCCGAGGAGCTGGTGCAGAAGATCTCCGATGATGGCGGGGAGGCCATCGCGGTTCAGGCCGACGTATCCGATGCGGAGCAGGCTCAGAAGCTCATAGACCGGGCGATGGAGGAGTACAACAGGGTCGACGTCCTTGTAAACAACGCCGGGATCAACATCGACCGCACGCTGAAGAAGCTCTCCGTCGAGGACTGGGACAAGGTTATACAGGTAGACCTTAACAGCGCCTTCTACACGGTCCACGCGGTGCTTCCGCACATGACCGAGCAGGGCGGGGGCAAGATCATCAACATGAGCTCCTTCGTCGGCGAGGCCGGCAATATAGGCCAGGCCAACTACTCGGCGGCCAAGGCAGGCCTCCTGGGCTTCACCAAGACCGCAGCCCAGGAACTGGCCCGTAGCGGTATCACCGTGAACGCCATCTGCCCAGGCTTCATCGAAACGGATATGGTCGCCAACATCCCCGAGGAAGCGCAGCAGAAGCTGCTCAAACAGATCCCCCTCGGCCGCTTCGGCAAGCCCGACGAAATCGCCCGCGCCGTCCGCTACCTGGTCGAAGACGGTGACTACATAACAGGCCAGGCCCTCGACATAAACGGCGGAATCTATATCAGGACGTAGCCTGATAGCATTTCAGCACGCTCCGGCCTTCGGCCTGCGCTTGTCAGCACGCTCGCTCCGCTCGCTTGTCAGCACGCTGCGCCCGGCTACGCCGGGCTCCGCTTGTCAGGAAGTCGTCTCGGGGCGCCGCTTCGAGCGTGAACCCCGGCCGCCCTTGGGGGCGTTTTGTTGTGCGCGGCAGGGCGAGACCGTAACGGCAAAAAGCTGACAAGGCGCGGAGCGCCGTGCTGACGAGCGAGGCGGAGCCGAGCGTGCTGAAATGCATCCTTTGGTGTATCTATCTGTTCTGGACACATACGTTCGCTTCGTATACAATTAATGAGCATGTAACAAAGTCCACACCTTACGGGGTGTGGGCTGTAGTGTTTAGCGACGGAGAGAGGTGGACGATTGAGGCTTGACGGTCGTACGGCTGTAGTAACGGGGGCTGCGCGGGGCATCGGGGCTGCCGAGGCCATCCGTCTGGCGCAGGAGGGGGCCAACGTGGCGGTCCTGGACCTCTCTGCTGAGGCTTGCCAGGAGACGGTGGAGGCCGTCGAGGCTGCTGGGGCCGAGGCCATAGCCATCGCCTGCGACGTGTCGAGCGCGCAGCAGGTAGAGAAGGCGTTCGAGGAGATCGCGCACCGGTTCGGGCGCATAGACATCCTCGTCAACAACGCTGGGCTCTTGCGCGATAACCTCTCGTTCAAGATGAGCGAGGACGACTGGGACAAGGTGCTCGACGTCCACCTCAAGGGTAGTTTTTTGTGTTCCAAGGCGGCCCAGAGGTACATGGTCGAGCAGGAGTACGGCAAGATCGTCATGACCAGTTCCATCGTTGCTCTAGGTAACAGGGGGCAGGCGAATTATTCTGCCGCCAAGGCCGGATTGCAGGCCCTCGCGCGGACGCTGGCGCTCGAACTCGGCCGCTTCAACATAAACGTCAACGCTGTGGCCCCCGGTTGGATCGAGACCGAGATGACCAAAGAGGCCGCAGAGCGCGTCGGCATGACCATGGAAGAGATGAAGGGACGCTTCGAAAAGACCATCCCCCTCAAGCGCTTCGGACGCGTGGAGGACATCGCCAACGTCGTCGCCTTCCTCGTCTCCGACGACGCCTCGTATATCAGCGGGGAGACGATTTATGTCTCTGGTGGTCCCTCTAGCTCGGTGATCTAGAGCAATTCAGCTTGTCAGCTTTTGGGGCGGGGAGAGATCCTCGCCCTTTTCGTTGACCGGGCTGGCTTCAAAGCGGGTTAGCGAACCGCGCCGTCAGCGGGTCAGCTCCTTATGGCTGAAGTGCTGTCAAGGGTTCAAAAGCAGCTTGCCCGTCGTCTGGCGTCCTTCCAGGTCGGTGTGGGCTTCTGCGGCCTGTTCGAGGGGGTAGGTGGCGCCGATGGTGAGCTTGAGGTTGCCCTCGGAGATCCAGCCTAGCACCTCTTGAAGGGAAGGCACGAACAGGTCGGGGCGGCGCATGATCTGGGGCAGGTAGAAGCCGACGACGGCGTGGCAGCGTTTCATGAGGGAGGCGGGCACGATGGTTCCGCGCTCCCTGCTCGCCGCGCCGAAGACCACCATCCTGCCGAAGACGTTGAGACACTCGAGATTCTTCTTGGGAAAGTCGCTGCCGACCATCTCCAGGATAATGTCGGCGCCCTTGCCGTCCGTCGCCTCGCGGACCCTCTCTGGCCAGTCTTCTTCGGTGTAGTCGATGAGGACGTCGGCACCGAGGGAGCGGGCGAGCTCGAGCTTCTCCTCGCTGCTCGCTGTGGCGATCACGGTGCCGGCCCCGAGCAACTTCGCCGCCTGGACGGAGAGGGTTCCCACGCCTCCGGCCGCAGCGTGAACCAGGACGCTTTCTCCGTCTTTCAAGGCTCCCGAGGTCTTGATGCAGTGGTAGGCCGTCAGGCCCTGCAGGGGGATAGCGGCGGCCCTGTCGAAGTCCAGGCCTTCGGGCAGTGGGATCAAGCTTCGCGCCGGCGCGGCAGCGTACTCCGCATAACCTCCGGTGCCCAGCAGCGTGACCACGCGGTCGCCAACGGAGACGTCGTCAACCCCCTCCCCCACCTCCGCCACGACGCCCGCCACCTCCGAGCCCGGCGTAAAGGGCAACTCCTGAGGTTCCACGTACTGGTTGCGGCGGCGCATCGTGTCGGCGTAATTCACGCCTGCGGAGCGGACCTCGATCAGGACCTCCCCCTCGCCCGGCTCGGGACGCTCGACATCGACGTACTGCAGCACGTCTGCCTCACCGAAATCATCGACCCATATCGCCTTCATCCGCGCCATATCGCCTCCCATGTTCGAGATAAATCCGTTGACCGTGACCCGTAGGATCGCGGTTCGTCCGTTGGGCGGTTCGCGAACC
>JBKPSF010000158.1:0-2648 GCA_046734875.1 Actinomycetota bacterium
CAAGTACAGCCACCTGTGCCTCATCGACACGGCGAGTGGCGAGGTTATGGAGGAGGGTAGGCTGCCTACCACCCCCGAAGCCTTGAAAAGGCGCTTCGCCTCCGAGCAGCGATTGCGCATCGCCATCGAGGCCGGGACCCACTCGCCCTGGGTTAGCCGGCTCTTGGAGGAGTGCGGTCACGAGGTACTGGTGGCAAATGCGCGCAAGCTGAGGCTCATCTACGCCAACAAACTCACGACCGATGAAGTAGACGCCTTAAGAACCTGGCTCGCCTGGCGCGCCTGGATCCAAAGCTCTTGTATCCGCTCAAGCTCCGGGGCGAGGAGAGTCAGGCCCATTTGGCCTTAATCCGCTCGAGGCAGGCGTTGGTCGGGAGCCGCACCCAGCTGGTAAACCACGTCCCTAAGGAACGGTCAAGTCCTTCGGGGCCCGCCTGCCCAAGTGCCCCGCAAGGAGCTTCCACAACAAAGCGGCCGGACACATCCCTGAGGCGCTCATGCCGGCCCTCGGGCCTGTCCTGGAGCAGATCGGCTCGCCCACGAATCGCATCCGCGAGTACGACCGGCAGATAGAAACGATCTCCAAAGAGCATCACCCAGAAACCGGGCTCTTGCGCCAGGTCGAGGGGGTCGGGCCGCTCACGGCGCTGACCTTCGTGCTCACCTTAGAGAGGATCCCCACCGCTTCGAGAAGAGCCGCTCGGTGGGGGCGTACCTGGGGCTGGTGCCCGCCACCGACCGATCGGGAGACAGAGATCCCCAGAAACGCATCTCCAAGGAAGGCGACGAGGCGCTTAGGAAGCTGCTGGTAAGCGGCGCTCACTACATCTTGGGTCCTTTTGGCTCGGACTCGGATCTGAGACGCCACGCAGAGAAGATAGCCTCTCGGGAAGGCAAGAACTCAAAGAAGCGAGCGGTGGTGGCCACAGCGAGGAAGCTCGCGGTGCTTTTGCACAGTTTGTGGGCTAGAGGGCTCGATACGCCTTTTGTTGGGAGCATCACCCTAAGAGAGAGCGTGAGCGTACGAGGGCCTCGAACCTATTCACCCAAGTGCGTGGAAGGGCAATTCCCGGGATTTTTGGGCGTTTGGCTGGCGTTACTCGACCTGTAGTAGAGGTTGAGGCCAGCGCGGGAATGGGTAAACGTAAACCCGGGTACTCGACCCGTGGTCGAGGTCTCAATCTTCCAGCAATTCGCGCGGGTCAACGCCCAGGGCGTCGGCCAGCGTGCGAATCGTCGTCATGTGCGGCTCGGTGTGGTTCTTCTCGAGCCTGTTGACGGTGTTCTTGCCGATGCCGGCGAGCTCGGCAAGGTCCCCTTGCCGCAGAGCCCTTTGCTCTCGGTGCCGCCGCAACCTCTCCACGCCGCGCACACAGCCGTGACAAAACCACACGTTCTTCTCCGGATTCACGGTGAACGATGGCGACCGGTCTTCGTGGTCAGGAAGCGGTGCAGCGCCCGACCCACTCCCTGCCGACGCGACGGAGGCCTCCGGGACCGGCTAGTCTATCGGTAAGGTCGATCACGGGCACGGCCGCTTTAGCGGCGTTGATCGGTCTCGTGTCTGAGACGCCCCGATATCGGGGCGTGCGCTCCGGGTTTTCGTCGGTTATCGTGGGCCTATCCTCCTAACGTCGGCGGTTTGGGGGTTACTGAAACGGGGCGCGGGCGGCCCCCCTTTCTTTTGCCTCGATTCACGCTGCCTCTTCAAAGACGATATGAAGCGTCGGTTCTAGCTGAGTGCCCTCGGCGACGGCCTCTTGCTTGGCGGCAGCTGCGTCGTCTCCAGTGCGGATACTCAGACCGGCGTCTTCGACTAGGCGCCAGAGTTCAATGTAGAATCGGTCGGCCTTTTGGACCTCGGGCCATTGCTCAGCCAGGCGTGCGTCGAACGAGGTCTCGACAAGGGCCGTTTCGGCATCGTAGGCGTGCTGGAGAATCCCCCCCATTGCGTCGAGGTGTCTGCGGCGAGCGGTGGGGGCCTCTCCGTGCTCCCTACTTGCGCGCCACGCGGCCAAAGCTTCTTCCATACGCGGCCGGCCAGTTTCCCTCAGACGCCGCGCCTCATCCACGGCGACCTCCCAGAAGATCGTGCGTCGCTCCTCCTCGAGGCCGTTAAAACGCGGCTGAGTGGGCGAGGGCGGCGCTTCGGCTTTTCCCGACTCACGCAGCTCCCCTACATCGGCGCCGAGGGCTCTGGCGATTTTCAGCAGCGTCTTGAGATGAGGCCGCGTGATCTTCCCGCTCTCGATCCCTGAGATCGTGGTGGGCGACACGCCGGCCATCTTTGCCTCTTGCTCCTGGGTCAACCCTGCCCGCTCTCGTAGGGCTATGTGACGTGCGGCTAGTTCCTGGTTTCCCAACAAACACCTCCGCTCGCTCGGGACTCTTGGGGTAGCGTACCAGTTCGTGTGCGCGCGGTCTACAGTATTTACAGATTCTGGGCGATTTTTTCTGTAGAAAGTGGAGAAACTGTAGACCACAGTCAGCCACTATGAGAGGATACAGCTGTTGACAACGTAGGAAGCCTCCGCGGAGGGCCTAATCTCCCGGAGGCGCGGCCCATAAGGAGTGATTTACAAACACCAGCAAGTCTAGCGCATCCGCGCACCCATCCACCCGCAAGAAGGCCAGGACGAACCGGGGCA
>JBKPSF010000159.1:0-8410 GCA_046734875.1 Actinomycetota bacterium
ACCGAGCCACCGAGAAGAGTAGGTTCATCGAAAGTGCGGATAGAAGCATAGCGCGAAGGGCATTCGAAGCCGTAGCATCTCGGCCACAGAGACCAGCCGCCACGTCGGCTTGACAAACAGTGCCTTCTCATAGAAGTCCACATGCAGGATGTTGAATAATGAGCCCTTTCGCCAGCAAGGATGTCGGGATAGCCTGGGCGTAGACAATAGAACCCCTAGCAGGCGTAGACAATAGAACCCCTAGCAATATATGCCGCCGCCGAATAAAGATGCACGAGGTCGAATACGCTTAGTAGCTACGGGACGGTAGGCTTTGGCGCCGCCTAGATCAGCGCTACCTCCATCTCCGGCTCCTCACCCAGAACGCCATCGAAGTAGAACACCACAGGTTGTGTGCACATATAGGACCATGAGGTTGATTGGGACGAGCACGACGGCATAAAGAGCGCCGTCACGGGTCTGCTATCGAGCGGGCTGTCAGGCTACAGCCTCGAACACTCGGACATCGGCGGCTACACGGCCCTGGACAATCCCCTGCTCCGGATTCATCGCTCCAAAGAATTGCTCTTGCGTTGGATCGAACTCGGCGCCTTCACGGCCGTCTTCCGCACCCACGAGGGCAACATTCCCGGCGTGAACCACCAGTTCTACTCGGACGAAGAGACCCTAAGACACTTCGTCCGCTTCGCCAAAATCTACGCCGCCTGGAAACCCTACAGGATGGAGCTGGTGAGGGAGGCATCCGAGACGGGGCTTCCGGTCGTAAGGCATCCCTTTATCCATTACCCCGAAGACCCCGAGGTGCTCGATCTAGAGTACCAGTTCATGGTTGGCAAAGCGCTCATGGTGGCGCCGGTGCTCGACCCGGACACGGACACCGTAGAGTTATACCTTCCGGCCGGAAACTGGGCCCACCTGTGGACGGGAGAGAGGCACGGCTCGCCGGAGCGCGGTGTCTACGAGATGGTCCAGGCTCCCATCGGGGAGCCCGCCGTTTTCTACGCAGAGGATTTCGGGGAAGGAAACCGTTTCAGGCAGGAGATCCTGAATCGGGGATTGTTGCGGGCGTAGAGGGGTAAAATGGGAAAGGTCTTTTCGTGCATGGGACGACGATCGTGAGGCGGGAGAACGTAACCAGCGGCACGGTGTGGGAGAGCAGGGTCGGCTACTCGCGGGCCGTCCGGCGCGAGCGGTTCGTGTACGTCTCGGGCACGACAGCGACGGATGGGAGCGGTGGATACGTTGGGGTGGGGGACCCTTACGCGCAGACCGTGCAGGCCCTCAACAACATCAGGGTGGCTTTGCAGGCGCTAGGCGCCGATCTGCCGGACGTGGTGCGGACCAGGATCTACGTCGTCAACATCGAGGATTGGGAGAAAATAGGCGAGGCGCACGGCGAGTTCTTCGGGAAGACAAGGCCGGCCACCAGCATGGTCGAGGTCAGGCGCCTAATAGCGCCCGAGATCCTCGTCGAGATCGAAGCCGACGCCATGGTCGACGAGGGGAGTTAGCAAGTCAGCACTTCAGCTTGTCAGTAAGAACGATACCGAGCCTGTCTAACACTCTCGTACTTTGCGCTACGATACTTCGTTCCTGTCTCTACCACCGTCATTCCCGCGAAAGCGGGAATCCACGGCCTCCGAAGCCGTCAGCGGAATCGACTGAAGACCGCTGCGGCCTCACCCCCCTCCCGATTCGGTTTCGGCCCTTGCTGAATTGCTGAAGTGCTGACTCACCCTATCTCGGAGGCGCGGCCCGCGGCGTCTTCGAGAGCCCTGAGGGCGGAGGCCTGATCCATCCCTGTGCTCCTGAGGAGGTCAACGGCGGCGGAGCGGACCTGGCCGACGAGGACGCTGATGCCGAGTTCGTGGCGTTCGTCCAGGATCTCGGTCGCCCTCCTGGCCGCCTCTAGCGCCCACCTGCGGGCCTCCTCGGGCCCTTCTTCGTGCTCGAGGAACTCGGCCAGGGCTCTCACTGAGTTCGAGAGGTCGAGCACGGCTTCGGGCAGTTGCGGCGCTATGGCGTCCCCCCGCCTTACGGCGTTGTAGACCCCGCGTGCCAGGACGCGGGTGTTTATCACGGCAAGCTCTATCCTAATGCCGACGCTGCCGTAGAACTCGAGTTGCCTCAAGGAGCGGCGGCGGGTGGGGGAGAGCCGTGCCGTCTCGTGGCCCGCCTCCAGCGCCTCGTTCAGGGTCCTGACCTTCCCGTCTATCTCCCTGGAACGGTCGAGGACACGTTCGGCCCTCTTCTCGTCGCCCGATTCGAGTACGGCGGAGATCTCCTCGAGCACCGCTGCCAGGTCGTCGAAGACGGGCGTGGCGGCCCGCTCGACCAGGCGCTCGGGGTTGATGGGGAAGAGGTAGTTGATCGCGAGCGCCACCCCGCCGCCGATAAGCGCGTCGATAAAGCGGTCTGGAGAGAAGACGGCGTCCGGCGGCTGCAGCACGACGACCAGGATCGCCGAGACGGCAGCCTGGTTTATGAGGATCGTCCCTCCCCCGAAGAACACCGCGGCACCCATCGCCAGGAGCACGACGACCGCGATCTGGAACGTCCCGTTGCCTATGACGAGGACCAGCAGGTCGGCCACCATGAGCCCCACAGCGACCCCGACGGCGAGCTCGATGGCACGTCTTCTCCTCTGGCCGAGCGTGACGCCGAGGCAGATCACCGCCGCTATAGGGGCGAAAAACGGCTGGCCGTGGCCGATGACGACGTCGGCCAGAAAGTAGGCAAGGCTCGCCGCGACCGCCGCCTGCGCGACCAACCAGATGTTGATCCTGAGCCGGCCGAATCCGCCAACGAAACCGTCCCTGACCCTGGAGAACAAACGCCCTACTTTCACGGAGTCGACCGCACTAGCGCTCCGCAGACTATACACCTTCGCCGGTGCGCGCTCCGCGTTGTCGAAGGCCACAGGTTTCAGGCCTACTCCGAAGCCGGGCGCTAATCAGGTTGGGGCGCCAAGGTGCAGGGATTCGATCTCGCCGTCCCGGAAGACCGCTTCGGCGATGCCCGCCATACTGTTCTCCGATCCATCAGTCGCGGGCATCCTGACCGTCCAGGCTACGCCGTTGTGGGCTACCTGTTTTTTCGTCAGGTCCACGCGAATCTCCCTCGCTAAGTGCTCTGTTACGAAAGACCTTATCTGTGCCCTGCCCGTGTGCCGGCCGCCTGCCGGAAACGGCGCCGAGGTCGTGATCGTCGCGTCTTCGGCGAAGAAGGCCACCACGGCGTCGGGGTCGCGGCTCTTCCAGGCATCTTCGAAAGCGAGGGCCGCGAGGAACTCCCCGGCCCTCGCTTCGCCGTGGGAGATCAGGTCCCGAATGAAGCCGGGGTCGCGATTCAGTTTGGAGGCGGTGCCCAGCGAGCGCGAGAGGCACGAGCGGGAGAGCTCTATGATGCGCACCACTATCTGCTTGTACTTGCCGCCTGGAGGAAGGGAACCTTCCTGCAACATCTGGTCAATCTTCTCTATAAAGGCAAGTTCTTGATACAAAGATAGATTTCCGGCGAGCTCGTTGCGCCGGTCAGCTATCTCGGCAACCGTCTTGGGTTCTCGCTTGTTCTCCGTGGGGTTTATCTGGATCACCCAGATCTCGTCCGGCCGTTCGTCGGTGAGCTCTTTGACCGGGGGGTTCTGCGAGAAGAGCCCGTCCCAGTAGGTGCCCCCGTCGAGTCGCACGGACCGGAAGAGGGTCGGAATCGCCGCCGAGGCCAGGATAGTCTTGGCCGAGATCCTGTCCCGCCGGCTGTGGAAGGCCTTGAACTCTCCAGAAAGCACGTCCACCGCCCCGACGAGCAGCGCGGGGTAAGAGCCTTCGGGCTGCACCACCACCTTCTCGAAGTCGACCCGGCGCTCGAGCATCACCCTGAACTCTTCGAGCCCCAGAGCGGCGAAGGGGTTGTAGTAGGGGCTTACCGCGGGAGTCGCCACGAAGTTCTGCAGGTTGCTCGCCCAGAGGACCCAGTTGTTGACCATCTGCTCGTAAGTCGAGTTGGCGGAGTTGTCGCGCCAGAAGGCGTCGAGCGCCTCCACCGCCCCCGCAGCGTCTCCGTCGAGCAGGTTGTGCCAAGCGAGAAGCGCGCACACCGCCCCGCCCGAGGTGCCGCTGAGGGCAACAACCTCGTCCTGTTCTTGCAGCCGTTCGGAGCGCAGCATCCCCCTCAAGACCCCTGCCGTGAAGGCCGTGTGGCTCCCGCCGCCCTGGCACGCTATCGCCACCCGCTTCTTGTTGCCCGTCTCCTCCAAAGGTTCCTCCAGACGTCGGGGCTAGCCATCCTCTCTCAGTTCGTCGGCACGCTCGTTTTCCGGATCGGCTGTCACGGGGTGGAGCGCAGCGTTCAGTTCGGCGCCCGCCAGCACGATGGAAGCCGAGATATCGAGGTAGACGAGCAGGCCGACGGCCGCCCCGAGGCTCCCGTACGTAACGCCGTAGTTCGCGAAGTTGGCCAGGTAGACGGAGAAAGCGACCGAGGCAATGGCCCAGGCGAGCACGGCCAGCGCCGCGCCAAGCATAACGGACCTCCAGCGCGGCGTAACGGCCGGGCTGTGACGGTAGATGACCACCAGCGCCACCCACAGCAGAACGAGCGCCAGGGGAAAGCGCAGCCAGGCCCACAACGTGACGAACAGGGACCGCATACCAAACGCCTGCGCCACGTCTTCCGCAACTCGTGACCCTGTAAGCATAAGGGCCACGGCGACGATCACGGCGAGCGCGAGAAGGGGTCCGGAGGCCAGAGAGAGCGCCAGCACCTTCCACCAGCGGCGCCCCTCCGCCAGGCCGTAGGCCTGGTTGAAGGCGTCAGCGAGCGTACTGGAGAGGGCAGAGACGGACCACAGTGCAAGGGCGATGCTGAAGATGAGCAGGCCGCTCTCGGTCCGTCTCTCGGCCCTCCTGGCCATATCTTCGAGGGGTTTGATCTGCTCCCTTCCCTGCTCGACCACGGGCTCTAGTTGTTGCGGGACCTGCTCGGAGGACTGCGCTTTGATCTCGGCGACGAGCCTGTCGAGCGCGTCGGGGGGACCGAAAGCGCCGATGAGCAGGACGAAGAGCAGCACGAAGGGAAAGAGGGCGAAGAGGCCCCTGTAGGCGAGCGCCGCCGCGTAGGTGCCCATGCGGTGCTCGAAGTAGTTGCCGATCACGCGCTTGAAGGTCTCGACGACGAAGCTCAGGCTCCTGCTCACAAAAGAGGAAGACGTCGGAGGCAAGGACCCGGATCTCACGGCGAAGGCCCACCCTTTTCGGGAGAGCTTACGCCGACGACGTTGGCCAACCAGCGCGTCTCGGGGAAGGTGTCGAGCATGACGGCGACGAAGAGGGTCACCATGATCACGAGCGCCACCGGCCTCGGCAGCCCGCGCCTTCCCAGCCAGGCGTAGATGGGCCGAAAAGCAGGCTCAGAACCACCGCGCCGCCCCCATCGGTCGAGTCGTTCAGAGATCCATCCACAATAACGCCACCCATCCCGCACCAGCCGGTCCCCGAATTCTACGCCAGCACAGCCTCAGGCACGACAAAGTGAGAACAAAGACGGAAGTGGCGGCGCACAGGTGGCGTATGGTCGCTTTCTGTGGCCCGACGAGAGCGGGACGGCGCCTCGAGCTGGGACGCCGCCCCGTTTTGGTTCCGTTACTCTGCGGTTGCCTCGTCTGGTGCTTTCGAAGAGTGGGCTTTCAGGCTCTCTTCGGCAACGTCTAGAGCCTCATCGTCCAGGTTGGCCTCTTGTGCCATGTTCCATACCTGCGCGATTATCACCGGCCAGAAAACCAGTAGGGTGATCGCAGTTGGGATGGCCTGCTGGCCGAAGATCCCCACCCCCGCGTCTACCGTGGTCCCGTTTGCTACCGGCTCTATCTTTATGTTCAGGGCGGTCTTCATGCCTATGATGGCCTTGAAGGTTCCGCCCTTGCGGATGCTTACCTGTACCCCCCCCGTGGGGATGTTCGTTTCGGTTACCTCGTAGTCCTGGTCCTTGAAGTGATCCATCACGTCCTGGGCGACGGGAGCGATGTCCTCGACAGAGTAGGGAAAGGTCTTGGTAGAGTTGAAAGTACCCATTTAAAGCGCCTCCTTTCATGCACGTAAGCGGCCGTGAGTTGTGCCCGTACTTCTGGCTGTATTCTTCCCTTCGGAGTATTACGGCAGGGCCGAAGCAGCCTGCAGGCGAAGCGCCTGCAGGGCGTTGAGCACCGCTATCTCGCCAAATGCCTCGGTGGCCAGGGCCTTGGCCTCAGGCGAGAGCGCCTCCTCTAGCCGCCTGAGAAGCGTAGCCACCCTCAGGGTTTGCTCGAGGAGCTCGGTGTCGGTTATCTTCCCATCTTCCACGATCCTCTTGTAGGAATCCATCTCGACTATGTACTCGTCGATCAGCAGGACATCGGTCTCTTGATCGAACCATGGCCTATCCATAAGTAGAGCCTCCTTCCCCACCTATGCGGTGGATCGGTTACTTTGGCCGCGATCTCCCATGCCCGATCGTCGGTGGGCCGGGGTGATCACGCGCCGAAAGTCTTCTCGGTTGCTCGGCCAGTGCCGGGTCGACTCTTGCTCCTCCTTTCCCTCCTGGACGCTCTCCGGCGGAGCGAAGGCTCCCATTGTAACCACCAATGTGCCTCCCTCGCATCACCCAAATGAACTAGATCCGTTACACCGCCATTGTGGCGGCATCCGCGCCCTATTCTGGGCCGCGGATCACGCCTTCAGCCGGTCAGCAAGGAAACCTGAAGTGCTGACCGGCTGAAATGCTGCCAGGCTCTAGCTTACCCTGCTGTTCGCGCCGTGGCCCCTGACCTTGAAGCCCAGGACGATGAAGGCCACCCCGAAGATCAGGGCGTAGATGCCGATCAGCCAGGTGAGGGAGAGAAGTCCCACCCCTGGCAAGACCGCAAGGAGAACCCCGAAGAGCACCGAGAGGGCGCCACCGAGGATCATCATCCACTCGTTGTCGATCTCCCGCCTGAGCGAGATGGCCGTCATGATCTCCAGGATCCCGGTGAAGATGGCCCAGCCCGCGATCACGTAGAGCAACACAAGCGCCGTGAGCCCTGGCCAGAAGAAGGCGATGAGGCCTGCCACCACGCCGAGCACCCCCTCGGTTATCAAGAGCCATCTCCGGCTAGAGTCCGCTATCCCGGCGGCGATCGCGAACGCGCCGCTCACCAGGGCGTAGGCCCCGAAGAACACGATCAGCACCCAGAGGGTCTCGTTCGGCCAGAACAGCGCGGCCAGGCCGAAGAGAACGGCGGCTATCCCCCTCAACAGCAGCGCCCACCACATACGGTTGGCCATCCCTGTCAACATGGGTTGCGGTTGCGCGACATCGGCCATGATCCCGAATCCTCTCTGCATCGTTCCGTCCTGCGCATCGTACGCCCGCCCGGCAAGAACCCGCATCACCCACCGCGATTTTCACCCGGGTGATCTTCCCGGCAACGGGCTGCACCCAAAACCGAGGGCCGAAAGCCGACCGCTCCAGAAGTAGCAAACTACAAGACGAAATGTAACAATGTGTCCGCAATGAGCGCGTCCGAAGTCTCCGTCCCCGCGGTCATCGAGACGAAGCTGCGTGTGCCTTCGCCGCGTCCGGAGCAGGTGCCCCGCCCCAGGCTGCTTGCGATGCTGGAGGAGGGGCCAGATTGCAGGGTCACCCTCGTCAGCGCCCCGGCCGGCTACGGCAAGACTATCCTTTTGTCCCAGTGGCTGCGCTCCCGGGAGGCGGACGGTGTCTTCGCCTGGGTCTCCCTCGACGAGCACGACGACGATCCCATCAGGTTGTGGAGGCACGTGGTCGAGGCGTTGGGCAGGGGCGCCCTGGGGGAGGAGTACGGGGACGCTGTTCTCGCGGCGCCAAGCGCCGCCGGCGCGAAGGTCTCAGATACCGTACTTCCCATGCTCGTGAACGCGCTCGGGGAGGTGCAATGCAGGGTGCTGCTGGTGCTCGACGACTACCAGTTCGCGACCGGTGAGGGGTGCCGCGAGTCCATGGAGTTCTTTGTCGAGCATCTTCCCGAGAACGTGCACCTCGTGCTGGCGACCCGCACGGACCCGCCGTTGCACCTCGGGCGGCTGAGGGCCATGGGAGAGCTGAACGAGATCCGCACCGAGCATCTCGCCTTTACCGGGGAAGAGGTCGCCTCCCTGCTCAACGGGAGGCTAGACCTGCGCGTCGGTCCCGACGACCTCGCGGTGCTACTGGACCGCACGGAGGGGTGGCCGGCGGGGATCTACCTCGCCGTGCTCTCCCTCGAAGGAAAAGGGGACGTGCACGCTGCGATCTCCTCTTTCGGGGGCAGCAACCGCTACATCCTTGACCTCCTGGGGGAAGAGGTCCTCGCCGGCCTTCCTGAGGACGAGAGGCGGTTCATGGTCGAGACCTCGGTGCTTGGCAAGATGACTGGCCC
>JBKPSF010000160.1:0-6056 GCA_046734875.1 Actinomycetota bacterium
AGCGACTACCAGGCCCGCAGCTCCCTGAAGCAGGGCCAGAAACCCCACCAAGATGACCAACCACGTAGAGGCCACGGTGGTGCTCCACAGAGGGTTGCTGAGTATCGCCAAGCCGGCTATGAGGGACAGGATCCCTCCGGCCAGCTTCCAACCCCAATTAGAGGCGTCCAAGAAGATGCCCACGATGCGGAAGATCCCTGCGATCAACAGGTAGATGCCAAGCAGCCACACTAGGAAGACCAGAGAGGCTCCCGGAGCCACCAACAGGACTAACCCCAACAGAGCGACGACGATCCCTTCCACCAGGACCAGCCCCCAAGGAAGGGCTTCACCCGTTCCACCAGCGTAACTACTCACATTCGACCTCCTGCTTGCCTACGCTCTGAGTTGATCCCCATTATGGGCACGGAGCCCTCATCGCGGCCAGTATTTCTCCCAACAGCTCATCCTCTCCCCTTATTCATCGGAGTGCGTGTGTAAGATGAGCGCAGGAGAAGGGAGACATCCCATCTTAGCGAGCAAGAAGAACAGACCCGCCAGAAGTAGCCCGGTGAGGCGTTTCATCCTGTGGCTCGTGATTCTGGCGTCGCTGTTGTTGGGACTTGCCTTGACGTTTTTCCGCTTACAAGGAATAGAGCCGGTCACCGCCAAGACGCGCGCCCTCAACAAGCGCTTCGGCAACCCGGCCATGATGAGGCTTGCGGGGCGTCGCTACTTCTTTGCGGGCGTCATCCGTCACACCGGACGCCGCTCGGGACGCGAGTACGCAAGTCCCATATGGGCGGTGCCGACGGTCGAAGGGGTCGTCATTTCCCTGCCGTTCGGGGAGGGCGCGGACTGGCTCAAGAACGTGCTGGCCGCGGGCAGAGCGACGATCGAGACTAGAGGAGATACCTGGGAAGTCGCAGACCCCCAGGTAATCGGTCGAGAGGCCGCGTGGCCCTTGTTGCCGAGGCGGGCAAGGCTTTTATTCGGCCTTGCCGGTATCGAGCGGTACGTGAAGCTGCGCGTATCGTCCTAGCCGACCGGCTTGAGGAAGGCTCAGAGTTCCTCTCGACGATCATCTCACGCGCGAGGGCGTGGGGACGACTCCCGAATTGAGCAACAGTACCTGCGCGGCGATCAGCAACGCTACGGCTATCACGGCCATGATCCAAAGCGGGACTATCGGGTGCTCGAAGACCGATAGGTTGCCCGATGCGTCGAGGGCTCGGATCACGCCGAGTATGCCGAGGAAGTTGTGGAAGGCGATGGTGCCGTAGACGTCCCTGGAGACGAAAAAGAACGCGCTCGTCACCAGCCCGATCACGCTCAGGAACACGACCAGGGGCACCGTGTTGAACGGCGGGCTGTGTCCGAAGTGGTAGACGCCGAAGAACACGCTCGCGATGATCGCCGCCAGGATCAAGGAGACCCATCTGCCCCTATCCTGCAACAGGGCTTGGGAGGCGCTCCCTATCACGGCCCAGCAGACCAGTATCTCCGCTATGGAGCCCACGAGCACCTGCGAGTAGGCGTTTATGAGGACCATGGGGTTCCAAGAGGGGGCGCCCTGCAATGCGTAGAATGCGAACCCTAGCACCACCCCGATTGCGACGGCAATGGCAGCGTGCCCCAGCCCCCCGAACCCCGCCTGCTCGGCCGATAGGGTTCCAGCCCTCGACAGGAAGCGGATCACCAGGGCAGACCCTCCTATACCTATGAGGACGTTGGCGATGAGGGCGTAGGAGAGCCTCGCGCCCATGGCTTCGGGGCGTAGGAAGGTGTGGATGCGACCCTCTAGCAGATAGGTGGCGAGGACCCAAACCAGGTACAGGCCGACGGGGAGGGTGATCGCCCCCCGAGTGCTGTGTGCTACCGTCGTCGTGCTCATCGCAGCATCTCCTACCTTCTCACTTGCTACTTAGCAGAACACTTCCGCACCCTGCCTCGTATCGAAGCCTACTACCGCGCTCCTCGGGTGCCTTGAGCAAGATGGGCCAGATGCCTAGGCAAATCGTGCTAACGCAAGCTTCATGTCCGGCATGAGGTTCGAGATTGCCCGCTTGTAGACCTACTTCATAATCTCGGTGAATAGGGTAGGTCCGCATCTTGTGGTCGCGTATCGACCGGATCGGTATAGGCGTACCCCACGCCATTATCAAAACTAGCAAATATCGCTTACCGAGAAGGTCAATATGGCTCATCCTCATAAGCACTTGCCCTGTTAGCGTTCACCCGAGACGTACGAGCCATCCGTGCGAAAGGGCACGAGGATGGAAGCCAGGACAAACGCGGGAGTGCCGGGAGAGGACTACGACTTCTCCAACCCCGTGGGCAGTTTTGTGGACGTGGTCCGAAAGGTGTTGGCGAGGCCCGCCAAGTTCTTCGCGGGGATGCCAAGGCGCGGCAACTACGTGCCCCCGCTCGTCTTCGCCCTGATCTGCATAGAGGTCTCAACCGTCCTCGGCGGGCTCTTGAGGCTCGCCTGGGGGACCCAGGCGGCAGGCGGGATCAGGTACCAGGGCGTGGGCTACAACCTCGGATCTTTCGCCGCTGATGTGATCCTGAGCCCGATAGGCGCCGCGATTGGCCTCTTCGTATTCGCCGCCATCGCGCACCTTCTGGTGATGCTCTTCGTGGGGGGAGCGAACTCCGGCTACGAGGCGACCTTCCGGGTAGTCTGCTACGTGTCGGTGACGAGCCTGGTCAACTGGATACCCGTGATAGGCGGGCTCCTTGCCCTCTACGGGCTCTACCTGGCCGTGGTGGGCATAAGGGAGGCGCACCAGACGACGATCGGCAGGGCGGCTTTGGTGGTACTCCTTCCGATCGTCGTGATAGTGCTGTTGGTTCTCATCGTGGCGATAGCGGCGGGGGTCGCCATTCTGAGCAGCCTGAGGTGAGGTTCCAAGGAGTACGAGAGGGGCGAAAACACGCGAGGTCGAAGACGGATCGAGGAGCGACGAAGGAGCTCGTAGGTGAACTAGAGGACGGGGACCCTCCTGGTTATGGGCGTCGTCGCCCCGTCCTGCTCGTGGTGTTCGTGGCCACCCGACTGGCGATAAGGAAGGAAGAGCATGGCCGATCTAGAGTGCAAAGTTGCGATCGTAACCGGCGCGGGCTTCGGGATAGGTCTGGAGATGTCCAGGCGCTTCGCCGAGCGGGGGGCTTCGGTCGTGGCGGCGGACCAACGTGGTCGCCCCCGCTCGTTCTCTTGCTGTCCGAATCCGTACCCGGCGTCCGCAACAGCGCCTTCTTGAGGGGTATCGCTCAGGGCTCGCGCACGAGGAGGACCGGACGCTCGGAATAGAGCAGCACCTTCTGGGATTCGCTGCCGATCAGTGCCCGCTCCAGGCTCGTCATGCCGGTCGAGCCGAGGACGATGAGGTCGGCCCCGATCTCCTCCGCGACCCGGATGATGCTCTTGTGGGGGACGTCCTCGGCCAGGATCTCCTCGCACTCGAGCCCCCACTCTTCGGCCATCTGGCGCACCACGTCGAGCGCGTCTCGGCCGAACCTCCGTAGCTCGGCTACGGCTTCGCCGAAGTGGATCCCCATGTGGAAGGCGCGCTGCACGTTGACCGAGTAGAGCGCGTACAGGCGCGCCCCTAGGGCTTCCGCGAGGTACAGCGCGTGGGCGGCCGCACGCATGGAGCACTCGGAACCGTCCGTGGCCACCAGGATCCTCCGGTAGCGCGCCGTCTGCCGATGCTCGGGCCGGTTATCCCCTTCGCGGTTCATCTTCTCACCCTCCTAGCTCGCAGCGACCCTCAACTTACGCGCCTTCTACTCGTGGGCGCCCAGCTAAGCTTCCTTTGCGAGTTAGCCATTTCTCGACCTCGACCGCCCAGAAGACGACCGACCCCAACGCCACGGCGATGGCGAGGTCCGCGGGCGGCAGCGCCTCCGTCTTCAGGAATTCCTGGAGGAAGGGGACGTAGATGGCCAAGAGCTGCAACGCGAACGTGAGGACGACCGCCAAGAGGAGCGGCTTGTTCGAGAGCGGGCCGACGCTGAAGAGCGACTCGTCGCCGGAGCGGATGGCCATGACGTGTCCGAGCTGGGAGAAAGTGAGGGTGGTGAAGACCATGGTCTGCCAGAGACCCGGTGCGCTTTGCGAGTACCACAGGCCCGTCAGGAGCGACACGAGCGCCATCAGGATACCGACCCACACGACGTGGCGACCAAGGCCCCTCCCGAAGACGCCCTCGCTCGGAGGGTGCGGCGGGCGGCGCATGATGCCACGCTCGGCCGGCTCCGCGCTCAGAGCGAGGGCGGGCGGTCCGTCTGTGACCAGGTTGATCCAGAGTATCTGCAGCGGCAGCAGCGGCAGCCCGAGACCGAGGAAGGGGCCCGCGAGCATGACCAGGATCTCCGCCGAGTTGCTGGCGAGAAGGTACTTGATGAACTTGCGGATGTTGTCGTAGATGACCCGCCCCTGCTCGACGGCCGCCACGATGGTCGCGAAGTTGTCGTCGGTCAGGACCATATCCGCGGCCTCCTTAGAGACGTCGGTGCCCGTGATTCCCATCGCCACGCCTATGTCGGCCCTCCTCAGGGCTGGGGCATCGTTCACGCCATCGCCGGTCATGGCGACGATGTGCCCGCGCCTCTGCAGGGCCCCGACTATTCGCAGCTTGTGCTCCGGCGAGACGCGAGCGTAGACTGGCGCCTCCTCGACGAGGCCCTCCAGCTCTTCGTCGGAGAGGCCGGCGATATCCCTTCCCGTGAGAGTGCTTCCGGCTTCGCCATCGGAGACGCCGAGCTCGGCAGCGATGTGGCCGGCCGTCAGGGGATGGTCGCCCGTGATCATTACCGGACGGATGCCCGCCGTCTTGCAAGTAGACACGGCCTCTTGCGCCTCCGGACGAGCCGGGTCGATCATGCCCACCATCCCGATGAAGATGAGGTCGCGCTCCAGAGCGTCCCCGTCGCCGCCATCCGCCGGGGAATTCAGGAGCCTCAGGCCGACGGCCAGAACGCGGATACCCTTCTTTGCGAGCCGGGCGTTCGCGACCGAGATCCTCCCTCGCCACCCATCGTCCAGGAGCTCCGGCCGCCCATCGGCGTTCCAGAGTTCGCTCGACACCTCGAGCAAGCTGTCAACGGCTCCCTTGGTAAAGCCGACGTAGAGGGGGCCGTCCCGCCCCCCGTCGAGGGCGGATACTAGGCCAGCAGGGAACTCCGAACGAGAATCCGGCGGCACACTGTGAATCGTGGTCATGCGCTTGCGCACCGAGTCGAACGGGACCTCCCCCACGCGGGGGAGCGCGGCCTCGAGCTCGGACTTTTTCAGGCCCTCGAGCGCGGCTGCGATCACCAGCGCTCCTTCGGTAGGATCGCCCACGGCACGGAAACCCGCTTCCACGTCATCCTCGAGCAGGGCATCGTTGCACAGGGCGCCGCCGGCCAGGAGCAGGGCGAGCGCCCTATCGCTCGCTTCTTGCGGCTCATCAGCCGGTGCGATCTCGGGCGTGGCGTGGGCCTCTGTGGCCAGTTCCGCGGTACGGCCGGCCACGTCGAGCACGGTCGCCGTCATGCGGTTCTCGGTCAGAGTGCCGGTCTTGTCCGAGCAGATCACGGTCACCGACCCCAACGTCTCCACGGCTGGCAGCTTGCGGATCAACGCGTGCCGCCTGAGCATCCTCTGGGCGCCAAGGGCGAGGGCTATGGTCACCACCGCGGGCAAGCCTTCGGGCACGGCCGCCACCGCCAGGCTGACGGCGGTGAGGAACATAACCTCCAGGTCCTCCCCGCGGAGCAACCCGAGGACGAAGACCACCCCGACGATTGCCACTGCCGCGAGCGCAAGCACCTTGCCGACCTGATCCAGGCGCCGCTGCAGCGGGGTCTGCTCCGTGCCCGAGGCTTGGACCATGGCCGCGATCTTCCCCAGCTCGGTCGCCATGCCCGTCTCGGTGACGACGAAAAGGCCCCGGCCCCCGGTGACCACGGTGCTCAGGTAGACCATGTCTTTCCGCTCCCCCAGTGGCGCGTTTTCCCCGTCCAGCACCTCCGGGTCCTTGTCCACCGGCTCGGACTCCCCGGTAAGCGCGGACTCCTGGACACGAAGG
>JBKPSF010000161.1:0-29347 GCA_046734875.1 Actinomycetota bacterium
CGCGCAGGGCCGCCGTCACGCCAGCCGGGCCGCCCCCAATCACCACCACCTCAAACACCATTCGACCCTCCCTTGCTCCGCTCCAACCCGTCCGGCGGCTTCAGCCACAACGAGGCGTGGTGCGGATGCATCGTGTCGTGGACCACCGAGACCAGCTCACCGCTCAGGGCATCCAGGTCCGTCTCGTGGCGAAGCCTTGCCGAGAATGCTTCGAGCGTCTTCCTGGCGTCGTACTTGCTGCGGTAGAAGCGGCGGTCGATAAACGCCTGGATGGTGCGACGCAGGGGATTGAATAGCGCCGCGATGGCGAGGGTGGAGGCGACCACCGCGAGCGAAGACTCCCCACCCGTCAGGGTACG
Organism: Actinomycetota bacterium; assembly: GCA_046734875.1. Classification (GTDB taxonomy): domain Bacteria; phylum Actinomycetota; class Rubrobacteria; order Rubrobacterales; family Rubrobacteraceae; genus Rubrobacter_D. Next base: position 360 of record JBKPSF010000161.1, read on the forward strand.
GAGGGCCGCCTGGGAGAGAACTACCGCGCCGAAGTAAATCAGGCCGAGAAGGAGGCTAAGGACGCCGTAGACGAGGGTGCGGTTGATGATGATGTCTATGTCGTAGAGGCGGTACCTCAGGATGGCGATGCCGGCGGCGATGGGAACGGCGGCGATGAAAAGCGAATCTAGCACCGCGAACAGGTCGGGAAACGCGTCCTGGATGGGACGGTTGACGAGGAACCAGATGGGTAGGATCGCGGCGGCGTAGGTGAACCACTTGAGCTGCTGCCGTTCCTCGCCCACCGAACGCAGAAAGCGGATGACCAGGCTCGCCGCCGCCGAGAGGATCAGGGCTATAAACCACGCCAGCACGGCGGTCTGGAAGGTCCTCGTGAAGGGTCGCAGTGCCACGATCCCCAGGGGGTTCTGGATGCCCGTGCCGCCGACCGCTTCGCCGGGGGCGAAGGCGTAGAAGAGAGTGAACAAGAACAGGCTAGCGACGCAAACCCGGGCAACCAACGCCCAGCGCCGCGACACGGGCTTGCCGTCAGGGAAATACAAAGGGATCAGGACAAAGCTCAACGTCGGCCCTACCAGCGCCATCGTGTTCGAGAGCCACGCCAGGGCGTACGGCAGGGGTAAAGAACCGGGATCCGTCATTATCCCGTAGATGGCGTATTCCCCTGCCAGCACCTTGACCGCAGAGAGCAGCGCGGACCCGAGGAAGAGCCAGCCTACCAGGTTGGAGGGTCGGCGCGAGGCCACCGCACCGCCGACCAGGGTGCTCGAAACGCCGACGATGGCGAAGTTCACGTCGAAGAGGTCGCCGCCGTTCAGGAGGGTCATGACGACGATGCAAACGATGAGGACCAGGGTAAACACGCACGTTCCCGAGGCGAGCAACGTGGTCGTCTGACGCTTCACCCTCGTCCCCCGCCATCACGCGTTTGCAGCCACAGGCTCACGTGCTCGGGCTGCATCGTCTCCTCGACCACCCCGACCAACCGATCCGCGAGCGCGTCGAGCTCCACCTCGTCGCGCACGGCGATGGAGAACTCCCGGAGCGTCTGTGCGGCGTCGTACCGCCTCCTGTAGAACAGGCGATCAATGAAGCGTTGGGTGCGGTGCCTTACGGGGTTGAAGAGGGCGGCTATGGACAGCGTGGAGGCGACGATTGCAAGTTGTGACTCGTCGCCGGGAAGCGGGCGCAAGAGCAGCTGCAAAGCGGCCACGCCGCCGAAGTAGGCGAGCGCGAGCACGGTGGTCAGAACCGTGTAGACCAGGGTGCGGTTCACCACCAGGTCCACGGCATAGAGGCGGTAGTTCAAGACCGCAAAGCCGATGGCTACCCACAGGGCCTGCAGGGTGAGGACGAAGGAGAGCTCGTCCACGAGCGGCGGTATGCGGAGCGGCGAGAGCTGTACCACCGCGGCCCAGGAGATGAACAGCACCGCGGCGTACACGAACCACTTCATCTGCTGGCGCTCCAGGCCCCGCGAACGCCAGAAGCGTATCACGAGGCTCCCCACGGCCAAAAGCCCCACCAACACCCCCGACCCCGGCAGGAGGACCTCCAACGCCGCGGACAGAGGCCCCAAATCGTTCAGATTTTCTATTCCCAGCGGGTTCGGGATGCCCCTGGTCTCGTAACCGCCGGGCCGGACCACGGCCAAGGCGGTCGAGAGGACCGCGACGAGGACGCCCAGCCCCACGACCGGGCGCCAACGGCGCGAGAGCAGCCGCCCGTCCGGAAAGTAGAGCGGCAGGAATACGATCATCAACATCAGGCCGGGGAACCAGGCCCAGTACGCCAGCGAGGCCATCGCCTCGGCGAGCGGCAAAGAGCCGGGGCTGGTCTGAACACCGTAGATGGCGTACTGGCGCCCGAACTCGCCCAGCGTAAAGCAGAGGGCGTGCCCGATGATCAACCAGCCAACCGGGTTCTGGGGCTGGCGCGAGGCGACGAGCCCGCCCACGAGGACCGCCGACACCTCTGTCATGAGAAAGTAAAGATCGCTTACGGGGTAACGGTTCGGGACGGCGAGGACCAAAGCGCACGCCAACAAGACGAGCGTTAGCCCGCACAAAGACCACGCGCTCCTACCGGCGATCCGTCGGTTCAAAGGTCCCTCTGCATACCGGTGTTCTCCCGTTCGCGTAGCCACAGCGAAGCGTGAGCAGGCTGCATCGTCTCGCGCACGACCGCCAAAAGGTGGTCGTTAAGCTCCCCGAGGTCCGTCTCCTCGCGCAGGCTGGCGCCGAAAGCCTCCAGGGTCTTCGCGGCGTCGTACCTTTTCCGGTAGAAGCGGCGGTCGATAAAGGACTGGGTTCGGCGCCTGATGGGGTTGAAAAGCGCCGCGATCAGCAAAGTCGAGGCCACGACCGCGAGCTGGGAGCCCTGTCCCGTAAGAACGATCAGGACCGTCTGCAGAAGGGCGATGCTGCCGAAGTACAGGAGGGCGAGCACGGTCGTAAGGACCGTATAGACGAGCGTGCGGTTGATAACGACGTCTATGTCGTAGAGGCGGTACTTGAGTATCGCCAGGGCCATCGCCGACGGTATCGCGAGGAACCCGACCAGGAACAGCGCGCCGCCCACCAGGGTTCCGTCCAGAGAGGGCCAGGCGCTCGCGACGATCACGGCGAGCGCGAACACGGCGACGCCGTAGGCTACCCATTTGATCTGCTGGCGCTCATCCCCCCGCGCCCGGCGAAAACGAACGATGAAAGCGAATATGAGCATGAGCGAGATGGGGATCAGGAGCACAAACGCCACCCTGGAAAACACGCCAAACAACCCCGCGCTCCCCGCTATGCCAACCGGGTTGACGACGTGCACTTTCTCGGAGAATTCGCTCAGCGGCCCGGGGTCGAACGCGAAGGGCGCGACGGCCAGGCCGGTGTTGGCGAGGACGAGCCAGGCCACGAGGCGCCAGCGCGGGGATGGCAGCCTTCCGTCCGGGAAGAACAGAAACACGAAAAGGACGAGCGAGCCGCCGAAGATCCAGACCCACGAGGTGAGCCAGACGCCCACCGCCTCGCCCGGCAACGAGCCGGGGTTGGTGACGAGCGTGTAGACGCCGTAGTTGCCAGCGAACAGCTCGGTCGCGTAGAGGGCGCCTATGCCGAGCAACAACCAGCCTACGAGGTTCCCGGGCTGCCTGTAGGCCACGAGGGTACCGACCGTCGAGAAGGCGAGGGCGGCCACCACCAGGTTGACCGTGTAGGTTGCGATCTCGTTCTCGACGTATCGGTTCGCCACTGCCAAAACGAGACCGAGGACGACGAGCGCCAGCGAGAACGCCCACGCCGAGAGCGCGACCCACCGCAAGGCGCGAACGCTCACGGTCTCCGTCCCCCCGCCGGCGGCTTTCCATCCGGCGGACGCAACCACAGGCTAGCGTGGGCGGGCTGCACCGTCTCCCCGACCACCCTCAACAGGTCATCGCTCAGGGCATTCAGATCCACTTCCTCGCGCAGGCGGTTACCATAGGCCGCGAGTATACGGGAGGCGTCGTACTTTCTGCGGTAGAAGCGGCGGTCTATAACGTTCTGGATGCGCCGTCTCAAGGGACCGAACAGCGCGGCTATGGCCAGGGTGGAGACGACCACGGCCAGTTGCGACTGCCGCTCCTGGCCGGTGAGGGCGCGAAAGGCGGCCTCGGTCCCCACCACGCCCCCGAAATAGACCACCACGAGCGTCACCGTCAGAGATCCGTAGACCAGGGCACGGTTGATGATGATGTCTATGTCGTAGAGGCGGTACTTGAGGACGGCGAAGCCTAGAGAGACGGGGATGAGCAGCAACCCGAAGGAGCCGGCCACCGTGAGGCCGGCCAGGTCGGAGACGAGCGAAGCCGCCCCAGGCCTGCCGAGCGCGGGGAAGAAGACGAAAGGCAACAGAAAAACGACGAGCAGCGCGACAGAGGCCGTGGCGCCGAACACCACCCACTTGGTCTGCTGGCGCCCGACCGGCCCCGACACCCTCCTGTAACGGTAGAGTTGGGCGAACGCGCAACAGGCCCAGAGGCCGAGAAAGAGCAGGATATTCACCGTCGGGGGCGGGTCCACGAGCACCGATTCGGGAAAAAGGAGGTCGAGCACCGGCAACACGAGAACGAGCGGAACCACCCACCTGCTCCAGCGGGGCACGAACCTGCCATCGGGAAAGACGAAGAAGAACACGAACAGGCACGACAACCCTAGCTGGGTCAAGAACCGGGCAACGCCGCCCCACGCGGGATCGTACAGGGCGGAGTCGAAAGTGTCTGGCCAGGTAAGCCCGAAGATCACGAGCGCGAAGGAGACGAAGAGGGCCCCGGGCTCGCGCGACCTCCGCCAGAAGATGACCGCCCCCACCGCGCAGAAACCGAGCGCGACGACGAGGTCGAGCGCGAGCACGTAGGCGGTGTAGCCGTCGAGCGAGACGCCGAGTTCCTCCAGAACGCGCACCTCTGCCGGCGCGCGCTGCCCGGCGACGCAAGCCTCACCGGCGCAGGTTTCGTGCAGGTCCGCGAGGTGGACCGGGATGCTGGCGATGAAGATGAGCAGCGTCACCGCGACAAAGGCCAACCATAGAACACGCGCGGCGAGGAGCCGGCCACCACTCAGGTTTGTGGGCAAATCTTCCCTGTTCCCTGCTCTCCCGGCGGCCATGTTCTGCGTCGGGGTCACCTTCGTGGCCCGTTACTCGAGGTAGCGTGAGGCCGCCCGGGCGGCGAAGTACCCGCTCATGCCGTGCACGCCCCCGCCGGGCGGCGTTGACGAAGAGCAGATAAAGAGGCCACGGGCCGGGGTCGAGTACGGGTTCGGCCTGGGCATGGGCCTGGTGAAGAGCTGCCTCAGGTCCATGTACCCGCCGTTGATGTCGCCGCCTATGAGGTTGGGGTTCCACCGCTCCAGGTCGGCCGTGCAGGCTACCTCTCTGGCCAGGATGCGATCTTTGAAACCGGGGGCGAAGCGTTCTACCTGGGCCTCTATCCTCCCGGTCATGTCGAACGAAGAACCGTTTGGGACGTGGCAGTAGGCCCAGACGGTGTGCTTGCCCTCGGGGGCGCGCGTCTGGTCGAAGAGGCTCTGCTGGGCGAGCAGGATGAAGGGCCTCTCTGGATGCTCCCCCCGCCCGACCGCGGCCTCCCCCGCCGCGACCTCATCGAGGGTGCCACCAAGGTGGACCGTGCCAGCGCGCTTGCAACCTTCGGCCTCCCAGGGGATGGGACCGTCCAGGGCGAAGTCCATCTTGAAGACGCCTGGCCCGTAACGGTAGCGCTTGAGGCCGTTGTTGTAGCCCTCCGTAAAGTGTTCCCCGGCGATGTCCAGGAGCTGGCGCGGGCTCACGTCGAAGAGGACCGCTCGGGTCCGCGGCACGTCCTCGACCGCGCCGACCGGCGAGTCAATGTAGATTTCGCCGCCTAGAGATTCGAGATACGAAGCCAGGGCGTCGGCGAGCGACTGGGACCCGCCCCTGGGGAAGGGCCAGCCGAAGGCGTGGCCCAACGTTCCCAGGAGCAGCCCGAACATCGCGCTCGGTGGCTGGTCCAGCGGCAAGAAAGAGTGCGCGGCGTTTCCCGCGAAGAGGGCCCTGGCCTTCTCCCCCTCGAACACTCTTTTCGCGAGGCCCTCGGCGTCGCCCAGGGCTCTGATGCCCGAAGAAGCGAGGGACAGAGGGTGGCGGAGCACGCTCGGTTTGCCGACGAAGAAGTCCGCTATCCTGGCGGCGTCGGCGGAACCCGGCTCCATCAGGCGGCGGTAGGCCGCGGCGTCGGGACCGAGTCCCGCGGCCGTCGCCCCTATGGAACGCTCCAGCACCGCAGCCTCCCCGCCGTCTAAAGGATGGGCGAGCGGGGCGTCGGGATGAACCCATTCGAGACCATACTCTTCTAGCGGTAGCGAGCGGAAGAAGGGCGAGGCGTAGCCAAGGGGGTGTATGGCGGAGCCCAGGTCGTGGACGAAGCCAGGAAGCGTGATCTGGGCCGACCTCGCGCCCCCGCCGATGGTGCTCTTGCCTTCCAGCACCGCCACGCGTTTACCGTTGCGGGCGAGCTCGACGGCGGCAGCGAGCCCGTTCGGGCCCGAGCCTACGACTACGGCATCGTATGTGGCACCTTCGCTCATGCCCGGATTCTAGGCCCTAGCCGCGGCTACCGCGGTGAAAAAACCCGCCCAGCACGCGTATCTGGGCGGCTACGGTGTACAGGACCGACCTGAGGCCAGCATTGTGCCAGACGTTTCCGGCCCGGTACCACTGCAGCTTCGGGTCCACGCAGGCCTTCTCCAGGCGCACGCGTTCCTGCACCCCGAAGCGGGCCGCCAGGTTGGAGAGGACGTGGATCCAGATCTTCTCCTGCGCCGTGGAGCCGAAGAGGCGGAAGCCGAGCTCGTATATAGGGTCGTTCGCGCGCGCGAGCGACTGTATCTGGACGACCGTCGCGCCGTCCTCCTCGTAGGCCGAGAACGTGTTCCAGCCCGCTTCGGGTAGGCCCTCGGCCGTCATCACGGTGAAGGAGACATCGTCCGAGTAGAGGACCATGACCCCGGTGTACACGGGCATACCCTGGACGGAGGCGTTGATGAGCATGACCTCGCCCGGCGCTACGCCGTCCAGGGAGGGATAGAACCGGCTCTCGGGCGGGTGGAAGTCCGGGAACTCCCGCTTCCAGAGGGCCACTACCTCCTCCGGCGTTACCTCGGCCCCCGATAGCCGGACCGTGTAGGTCTTCTGCCAGAGCTGCCCGAAGCCCTGCAGCGCCCCGATGACGCGCCGGCCCTCGACGTTCAGGTTGACGGCCCCGTCGGGCACGTCGGAGACCCGCAGGACGTTGCGTCCAATGGCCCAGGAGCCCCTGTCGCGCGGGTTCCGGTTTCCTTTCTGCGGCGTGGAAGGTTCGCTCATCGAACTCGCTTCCCCCCGGTCAGCCCGCGGGCCTGTTGCGGCGCCAGCGGAGGGGGGCCGTGACCATGTACAGGGCGGAGCGTATGCCCGCGTTGTGCCAGATGTTCCTGTACTGGCTCCACTGCAGCCTGGGGTCGACGCAGACCACTTCGGCCTCGACGGGCCCCTCGACGCCGAAGTGGGCCGCCAGGTTCTTCAGGGTGTTCCGCCAGAGCTCGTCCTCCATCTTGTGGCCGCCCATGCGCAGGCCCATCTCGTAGAGGGGATCGTTGGCCCGCATCAAGATCTGCGCCTGGGCGATGGTGGTCCCCTCCTCCTCGAAGGAGCTGAACGTGATCCAACCCGAGAAAGGATGCCCCTCGGGCGTCATCAGCGAGAAAGACTCGTCGTCGGCGTAGAGGACCATCACGCCCGTAGAGAGCGTAACGCCACCGGGCATAGAGCCGCTAATAAGGGCTACCTCCCCAGGCGCGATGCCGGCGACCGGCGCGTAGAAGCGGTTGCCCTCGGGCCAGAACTCCTGATAGTTCTCTTTCCAGGTCTTGATGACCTCGGTTGGCGTCGCCCCGGCGCCCTGGAGGCGGACCCTGAAGGTCTTCTGCCACAGCTTGCCGAAGCCTTGCAGGGGACCTACGGCCCTGCGGCCCTCGACGTTGATGTTCGTGGCGCCCTCGGCCACGCCGGTGACCTTCAGCGTCTCGGCGTAGCTCGCCCAGTAGGCGGCGTCGCGGGGCTCGCGCTTCTCCTTCGGTTCTTCCTGGGAAGGCTTTTCCGTCACGTGGGTCTCCCTCTCTCGTCAGGCCGAGTTCGCGGCCCTCACGGCCTCCTCTTCGGAGTCGTGGATCGCTATGGCGTCGTCGAGGCGTGTGATCTGGAAGATGCTCCTGTAGTGGTCGCTGAGGCCGTAGGTCATCAACGTCTGCTTTTCGCGGTTGATCCTGATGAGCAGCGTGACCAGGAGCCCGATGCCGGAACTGTTCATATACTCCAGGTCCTCGAAGTTGAGGATGATCGCCCGCACCTGGCCGTCGCTAGCCTGGTTGTAGGCGTCCATGAGGACGGCTTCGGCGAAGGCGGTCAGCTCTCCTTCCACGTCTATGATGCTGGCGTTGTCGCCGACCCGCCTGACGCTCATCTTCACCTGGGCCTCGGGCATCTCGTTCCTCCTTGTCCTAAGTATCTCTCTCGTCCCTTCGTACTCGCCGCGCAGGTAGTGGAGCGAACCGTCGATGGTCCCGTCCCCCCTCTCAGGATTCCGAGGCCTCTACTACCGCGGTCTCTTCGTCGGGGAAGACGCTCATAAAGTCGGAGAGGCGCGTTATGTTGAAGATCTCCACGTAGTGTTCGCTCAGGTTGCAGGCGAGCAGGCTGCGGTGGGTGGCGCGCGCCCTGGCCAGCAGGCCTACGATCAAGGCTATGCCCGTCGAGTTGATGTAGTCCACGTTCTCGAAGTTGAGCAGAATGGTCCTGGGGTCGCGGGCCTCGGCCTCCGCGTAGGCGGAGTTCAGGGCCTCCTCGGCGAAGCCGTTGATCTCGCCCACAAGGTCGAGCACGGCGATGCCCCCTTCCTGGCGGACCTCCACGCTCAGGTGGCGTACGTCCATCACTTACCTCCTTCCGCTCCACGGTGGACGACGAGCTCCACGGTGTGGTGCCCCTCGTCGCCTGTTATGTTCATCTCGTCTACCATGCTCTTGATGAGGAAGAGCCCCCACCCGCGGGGCGTCTGCACGCCCTCCAGCTTGGCGACGATGTCGGGCGCGTCCGCGTCATCCTTTGGCGGCGGTCCGCTCCCCCTGTCGGTGATGCGCACCAGGAGGTCGTCGTCCGTGAGGAGGACCTGAAGCTCCACAGGCACCTCGGGCCTGTAGTGGTTGCCGTGCTCCATGGCGTTCATCGTCGCCTCTGCCACGGCGGTCTTGAGCCGCTCCAGGTTCTCCCCCGAAACACCGAGATCCTTGACGGCCTCGGCGACCGTCTCCATCGCCAGCCGCTCGTTGCCGGGCTCGCTGGGGACCGAGAAGTCGGCCAGGGTCCGGCCGAGCTCCGTCCGGGCTTTCGGGTCGGTCATGCCGTCTCCGATCTCTCCAGGGTAACGAGCGTGATGTCGTCCTCCTGCTCCCACTCGTCGCCGGTGAATCTCGAAAGCTCGGAGAGCAAAAAGTTGACCATCGCCTCCCCACCCGTGCGGTGCCCGGCGACGAGCCCCTGAAGGCGCGGGAAGCCGAACATCTCCCTGTGTGGGTCGTGCGCCTCGACCAGGCCGTCGCTGTAGAAGAGCACGCTGTCCCCCCTCTCCAGCACTATCTCCTTCACCTCGTACTCCATGCCGGGAAGCAGCCCGAGCGGCATCCCCGTCGCCCTGAGCTCCTCCGCACCACCCGCCGCGGCCTTGCGCCTGTAGGGCAGGTCGTGGCCAGCGTTGGCGTACGTGAGTAGGCCCGTCCGGGGGTCGAGGATAGCGTAGAGGCAGGTGATGAACATGTTGGGTGGTATGTCCTGGACGATAACCTCGTTTACCCTCCTGAGCACCTCACCGGGGGAGTCGCGGAGCTGGGCCGAGGCTCGCAGCAACGTGCGGGTCGTCGCCATCACCAGCGCGGCCGGTACGCCCTTGTCCGTAACGTCGCCGACGACGAGGCCGAACCTGCCGTCCTCGAGTTCCATGAAGTCGTAGAAGTCGCCGCCGACCTCGCGCGCGGGCTGGTAGTAGGCGGCCACGTCGTAACCGGGGAGATCGGGCAGCGTCTTGGGCAGGAGGGTCTGTTGGATCAGGCGCGCGACCCTGAGCTCCTGCTCGATGCGCTCCCGCTCCTGGGCCTGCTGTTGCTGCTGCCTGACGAGCTGTGCCACCTGCACAGCCGGCGCGGTCTGGGTGGCCAGGTCGTTCAATAGCTTCCTGTCGTCCGCCGAGTACTCCTGCTGGGAGAGCCGCGGGCCCAGGTTGAGCAGACCGATCAACTCCCCTTGGCTTACGAGCGGCACGACCACCTTTATGTCCGCGGCCTTCATCGCCCTCAAAGCCGGCGAGTCGAGGTCCACCTTCTCGATCTCGACCACCCCCGAGGCGCTCGCGAAGTAGGCGATGATCGGGTCGTTGGGCGCTATCTCAAGCTCGGGCCCTGCCTCCTGCACCGTGGTCTCGACGACAGGCTCGGGAACCTCCTCGCGGGGTTCTTGCCCGTCACGCCCGAAGAGACTCTGCCAGAAACCCTGCCTGCTTCTCTCTTGTGTCGTCATCTGACCTCCTCGATCCCGATTCTAGCCGCCCACCGTCTCCCAGACGTTACGAAAAGCGTTACGAAACCCCATTCTGCGATAGATCTGCCTGGCAATTATCTCACGTCCTACTCTCTTGCTCCGTCGAACGATGGCATCACACATCGCCCGTCGCATCCCCCAATTGGACTATATTTGTCCCGTCTTCTACCAGAGGAACGTCCACCAGGCGTTACGAAAAGCGTTACGACAACCGAGCTGCAAAAATTTGGTGCCTCCGATGCTAACCTGTGACTGAGGAGGTGAAGGTACGTTGCGCGAGATAGAGGCTTCTTCGGTCGTCGAAGCGGTGCGTGACCTGTGCATCGAGGCGAACACGCGGCTGCCCCAGGATCACCTCTCCGCCTTACGTCGGGCGCTCGACGACGAGGAGTCGGAGCTCGGCCGCGAGGTCATCGAACGTCTCCTGGAGAACGCCGAGGTCGCCCGCGAGCGGTGCATAGCCTTCTGCCAGGACACGGGATACGCCGTCTTTTTCGTCGAGCTGGGAAGCGAGGTCAGGATCTCGGGCGGTGAGATCGGGGCCTTCATAGATGAGGGCGTCAGGCGCGGCTACGAGGAGGGCTATCTGAGGAAGTCCATCGTCAGGAGCCCCGTGGACAGGACGAACACGGGCGACAACACCCCAGCCGTCGTCTACTACGAACCCGTCCCCGGCGACGGCCTGAAGCTGACGATGCTGGTCAAGGGCGCCGGGTGCGACAACATGAGCGCCCTGAAGATGCTCACCCCCGCGGAGGGCCTCCCTGCCATGAAGGATTTCGTAGTCGAAACCATAGAGAGGGCCGGCCCCAGCGCCAGCCCGCCGCTCACCGTCGGGGTCGGCATCGGGGGCCCCTTCGAGAGGGCCGCGGTGCTGGCCAAGAAGGCGCTCACGCGACCATCCGGCGAGTCGAACCCCGACCCCGAGCTGGCCAAACTGGAACGGGACCTGCTCGAAGCAATAAACGCCACGGGCATCGGGCCAGCCGGCTACGGCGGCACGCAGACGGCATTAGCGGTCCACGTGGAGAGCTTTCCGACCCACATCGCCGCCTTCCCCGTCGCCGTGAACCTCGACTGCCACTCCCACCGCACAGCCTCGGCCGAGCTGTGAGCAGAACGCCGATCCACCTCGAAGCCCCGCTCGCGATGGAGGATATCGAGCCTTTGAGATCCGGCGACGTAGTACGCCTGAGCGGCGTGCTCTACACGGCGCGCGACGCGGCCCACGCCAGGATGAAGGAGGCGATAGAGTCTGGCGAACCGCTCCCGTTCGACCCCGAAGGACAGGTCGTCTATTTCACCGGTCCGGCTCCGGCGCGTCCCGGCCAGGCGCTCGGTCCGGCGGGACCTACCACAGCTTCGAGGATGGACCCACACTCGCCGATGCTCGTGGAACGAGGGCTTCGGGGCATGGTCGGAAAAGGTTCCCGCTCGGAGGCCGTTAAGGAGGCCATGCGGGAGCATGGCTGCGTGTACTTCGGGGCCGTCGAGGGTACCGCGGCTCTGCTGGCTGATTGCGTGAAGGAGGCCGAGGTCATCGACTACGAGGACCTGGGAACGGAGGCGATCCGGCGTCTGGTTGTAGAGGATTTCCCCGTCGTCGTGGTCAACGACCTGTGCGGCGGCGACCTCTACAGAGAAGGCCGCGAACGCTGGCGCCGGTAGTAGCACTTCAGCGAGTCAGCATTTCAGCAAACGCCATGAAATGCGCGGTCGGGCTCCGAACCGCGCGCGACCTGAAGCGCTGAAGTGCTACTTTATGGCTTCCCGGATCAAGCCGTAGTCGTAGAGGGCCAGGGCTGTGGCCAGAATGAGCAAGAGCGCCGTGAGCATCAAGGTGGCCCCGAGGGATCTGCCGGTCGAGATCTTGTGTACCCGCTTGAGGCCGGTGGCGTGCAGGTAGAAGCAGTAGAAGACGGCAGGGAGGCCGGCAATGGGGATCCAGGCCACCGCCACGGGCGCGCCCACCGAGTAGCAGGAGACGCGCAGGGTGGCGTAGAGACCCTTATGATCCCGCCCTGCGACAAGCCAGATAAGAGCGTGCTGGATGGGTACCGACAGGAAGAAGCCGACCACGAATAGGACGGGAACGACTATCAGGGAGGCGAGCACGAATATCGCGAGGATGCGGAGGAGCAGTTGCGTGTCCAGCGAGCCGGTCGCCAGCGCCATAGCTGCGGGCACGGTCAGGAAAGCGAGGGTGGCAACCGTGGTGATGAGCGCCGTAGTTGCAGAGGAGATCAGGAAGTAGAGCACGGGGGCCCCGAGCGGCCCGTCTGGCGGCAACCCGTCGAAGAACCGCCGCGGCGAGAAGAGCACGTCCCGCGTGGTCGAGAGCAGGCTGGAGATGGGTCTGTCTAGCTCGTATTCGCCTGTAGCCTCAGCCGTTTCGTGGACGGCACCTTCTGTTCCCGCTCGCAACCCGAAGCCCTGCCTCTGCCCGTCGAGTCTTTCGGGCGGAAGTATACGCCCGCGGATCAGTCAGAGGCCCCGATCCTCTTCTCGACCTTCTCGACGTACTGGTCGGGCTTCGTCTTGCGCTCAAGGCCGCCCGCGGACATAAAGCGGACCTTGCCGAAGACCTCGCGCTCGGTCCAGCCCCTGTCGTGCTGGCCGAAGATCCAGGCGACGTTGGCGAAGGAGTTGGGGTCGCGTCCGTCGAGGAAGTACTTGTTGTTGAGGTAGAGCGTGGTCCTGTAGGCGTGCTCCGGGGTGTTCGACCACTCCAGAATTTTCTTCCCCCAGTACATGCGCATGTAGTTGTGCATGTAGCCCGTGTGGACCATCTCCCGCATCGCCGCGTTCCAGTACTCGTCGTGCGTTTCGGCGCTTTCGAGTTGCCTTGTCGTGTAGACGTACTCCCGCTCGTCGTCCTCGTGCTTCCCGAGCGTTTCCCTCGCCCAGCCGGGGAGGTTCGAGAACGAGTCGTAATCGTCGTTGTAAAAGACGAAGTTCATGGACAGCTCGCGCCTCACCACCAGCTCCTCGACGAACGACTCGACGTTGCCTTTTCGGACGTTCGAGTTCCTGGCTTCGAGGGCGAGCCAGATCGGGGATATATGCCCGAAGTGCAAATACTTGCTCATGTGCGAGACATCGTCGGTCTGCGGCTGGTTGCGGTTTTCGACGTAGCCGTCGAAGCTGTTTTTGAGGAAGCGGCGGAAGATCTTCTTTGCCTCCGAGTTGCCGCCTTTGTACAGGTGACTCAAGGTGCCGACGCTGCGGTCGAGGTCCATGCCATCAAGTACCTTCTGGAAGTCCGAGAGATCCAGGCCTTCGGCCCGCATGTTCGTGGACTGCTTGTCGATTTTGGTCGGCGAGAGTTCGACGAGGAAGTCTTCGAGGTATTCGCCCAACTTCGGCCTGAGCGTTCTCGCCGCGTGCTCCTGCTTGCCGGAGGCTAGCTCGACAGGCACTACCACGTCGGACTCGACCTGCGTCACGAGGCATCCTGCCTCTTTCGCGACCTTCTCGCGCCACTTCTTTTGCGGGCGCATGTAGCCGCGGTCCGTGACGACCAGCGAGGCGTCTTTGGCGGCATCGACGGCCACCTCGTCGGGAGACCCTCTCCGTACGACCATCTCGATGCCGCGGTCCTTCAGGGTTTCCTCGGCATCTTTCAACCCTTCGAGCATGAAGGCGTAGTGGCGCAGGTTGGCCTCGGGGTAGTCATCGGTGAGACCGAAGACCACGAGCAAACGCTGGCCCAGATCGTTGGCCTGTCGAACGGCGTACTCGAGGGCGTGGTTCTGCTCGGCGCGCTGGGAGGACTGCATCCAGTAAAGAACATAGTCGCCGTCCCTCGTTTGCTCTTCGTTCAAGTGCTCTACGCGCTCGTCCTGGATCTTTCGCGTCGCCATGCCGTGTCTCCCTCCGGAACTCTCGCCCCCGAGGTTAGGGGAAAACTGCTCCGAAAGATGGATCAGAAAACACAAAAACGTCCCCGCTGTTAGCAGGTCGGCAAGTCAGCTAATCTGTGGCTGAAATGCTGACCTGCTGAAGTGCTGAAAGCTAATCTACTCCGAGGCGGCTTCGGGGTCGAAGCGGAGGGCGGCGGAGTTGATGCAGTAGCGCTGGCCGGTGGGGGCCGGTCCGTCCTCGAAGACGTGCCCCTGATGGGCACCGCACACGGCGCAGTGGACCTCCGTCCTGCGCATGAAGAGGCTGCGATCCTCCTCCGTCTCCACGTTGTTGTCGTCGAGCGGCGCCCAGAAGCTCGGCCATCCGCTGCCAGAGTCGTATTTGGTGTCGGACGAGAAGAGCGGCGCGCCGCAAGCCACGCAACGGTAGACACCCTCTTCCTTGTTGTCGTTGTACTCGCCGCTAAAAGGCCGCTCAGTGCCCTTCATCCGCGTGATGCGGTATTGCTCCGGGGTGAGCTCATCCTGCCACTCTTCTTCCGTCTTCTGTATCTTCCTTGGCGTATCAGTCATACCGAGATTCTAGCACGCTCCGGCCTTCGGCCTACGCTTGTCAGCATGTCAGCACTTCAGCATTTCAGCTTGTCAGCTTCTTGCCGTCAGAGGGCATTCTCCGAGCCTAGGATGGCGGTGACCTGGCTGGAGAGGACGCCGCCGTTTCCGTGGATTAGGGTGAGGTTTGCGTTTTGGATCTGGCGGTCTTCGCATTCGGCGCGGAGCTGGCGGACGGCTTCGACGATGAGGAGGAGGCCGTACATGCCGGGGTGGTTGTAGGAGAGGCCACCGCCGTTGGTGTTGACGGCGAGTTGGCCTCCGGGGGAAACAGTGCCTCCCGAGACGAAGGGTCCTCCTTCGCCCTTCTCGCAGAATCCGAGATCCTCCAGGAAGAGCACGGTGTTTATGGTGAAGGCGTCGTAGAGCATCGCCACGTCGATGTCTTCTGGTCCCACGCCGGCCATCTCGTAGGCGCGCGGTCCCGACTCGGCGGCCGCTGAGACGGTGAGGTCGGGCATCCTGCCGATGTGGCGGTGCCAGTGGGCCTCGCCGGCCCCGAGCAGGTAGATGGGAGGTTTTCTGAGATGTTGCGCCCTTTCGGCGCTCGTTACGAGGGCAGCACCGCCGCCGTCGGTGACGAGGCAGCAATCACGGACGCTTAGGGGCGAGGAGACCATGCGAGAATCGAGCACGTCATCTACGGTTAGGTCGTCGCGCATGAACGCTTTGGGGTTGAGTTTGGCCCACCGTCTGGCGGCCACGGCGACCTCGGCAAGCTGCTCGCGGGTGGTGCCGTACTCGTGCATGTGGCGGGAGGCGGCGAGGGCGTACATGCTCACGGGGTAGCGCGGGTTGTAGGGAGCCTCGTAGGGGTCTGCCTCCGAGCCAGAGACGAGGCGTCCCCCACCGGAGCGCTGGGTCGAGCCGTAGGCGATGAGGGCGACCTCGCACAGGCCCGCGTCTATCGCGGATGCTGCGTGGAAGAGGTGGGAGACGAACGAGGAGCCTCCCATGCTCGTCGCGTCCGAATAGCGGGGTCTTATGCCGAGGTACTCGCCCACCGAGAGGGTCGGCATGTGGTGGTAGGCCGAAGCGGAGAACAGGCCGTCCACGTCGGATTTTTCGAGGCCGGCGTCGTCGAGGGCGCGTACCGTCGCCTGCCCGATCAGGTCGAGCGGCGTAAACCCCGGCCCCACCTCGCCAAGGTCAGACTCCGCAACCCCCACTACGGCGGCTTTTCCTCGCAAACTCATAAGCCCTCCGCCGGCACGAAGATAGGGACGGGTTCATCGTCCTCGCGTATCACCCGCAACTCTACCCTCGTTCCGATCTCCACGTCCTCGGCCGGCACGCCTTCGACGCGGCTCATCATCCTGAAGCCCTCTTCCAGATCGACGAGGACAACGTTGTACGGGTCGGCATCCCGACGATACACGGCCGTCGTCGCGTAGACGATGCCGCGCCCGGAGCTGACCTCCCAGGTCAAGCCTGTGCTGCCACAGACCGGACAGACCACCCGCGGGTAAGAGATAGCCGCCCCGCAAACAGAACAGCGCTGGAAGCCGAGCCTCCCCGACTCAAGATGCCGTTTATAAACCGCTGCGGGCGGGCCGTTATCCTCCCAGCTCGTCCCTTCGCCACGTCGCGAGGCCACGGCTCAATCCGCGTCCTCGTCGACCGTCTCGCGTTTGCGGTAGTTGACGAGCACGGCCATCGAGCGGGGCTTCAGTGCGTAAACGTCATCCGGTTTCAGGAAGCCGCCGGCCTTGAGCCCGGCGGAGTAGGAGGTGTCCACGAGGGCCTCCCAGCGTATCTCCTCGGGGGAGCTCGGAAGGCGGAAGTTCACCCCTTCCTCGCCAGCATTGAAGAGGAGGAGGAAGTCGTCGTCGAGTTGCGGGCGGCCCTGCGCGTCGTGCTCGCCTTCGAGGTGGCCGGACATCTGGAGCCCGAGGGGGCGGGCGAAGGAGTCGTTCCATTCCTCGTCGGTCATCTCGCGGCCCTCCGGGGTGAGCCAGATGATGTCCTTGGTTTCTGCGCCCCTCAGCTCGCGGCCCTGGAAGAAGTTTTTCCTCCGGAAGGCGGGGTGTTCTTTGCGCAGCCGGATCACGCGCCGCACGAAGGCCAGGAAGTTCCTGTCCGGCGCCGAAAGATCCCAGTCGAGCCAGCTCGTCTCGTTGTCCTGGCAGTAGGCGTTGTTGTTGCCGCCCTGGGTGCGGCGCATCTCGTCGCCGGAGAGGATCATGGGCACGCCCTGCGAGAGCAAGAGCGTCGCCATGATGTTGCGCCTCTGGCGGGCCCTGGTGCGACGGATCTTTAGGTCGTCCGTCGGCCCTTCGACGCCGTAGTTGCGGCTGAGGTTGTAGCTCTCGCCGTCGTTGTTGTCCTCGCCGTTGGCCTCGTTGTGCTTCCCTTCGTAGGAGACGAGATCGGAGAGGGTGAAACCGTCATGGGCCGTGACGAAGTTGACGGACGCGTACGGCCTGCGCCCGCCGCGCTCGTAGAGGTCGCTGGAGCCGGTCAGCCTGTAGGCGAGCTCGTCCACGAGCCCGCCGTCGCCCTTCCAGTAGGAGCGCACGGCGTCCCGGTACTTGCCGTTCCACTCGGCCCATCCCACGGGGAAGTTGCCGACCTGGTAGCCGTCCTCGCCCACATCCCACGGCTCCGCTATGAGTTTGGCCTGGCTGATCACGGGGTCCTGGTGGATTATGGTGAAGAAGCTGGAGAGCTGGTCCACCTCGTAGAGCTGGCGCGCCAGAGCACTCGCCAGGTCGAAGCGGAAGCCGTCCACGTGCATCTCCAGGATCCAGTACCGCAACGAGTCCATGATGAGCTGCAGCACGTGCGGGTGCATCATGTTTAGCGTGTTGCCCGTCCCCGTGAAGTCCATGTAGTAGCGCGGATCGTCGGGGGTGAGCCTGTAGTAGGCGGCGTTGTCGATGCCGCGGAAGGAGAGGGTCGGGCCCAGGTGGTTTCCCTCCGCCGTGTGGTTGTAGACGACGTCCAGGATCACCTCCAGCCCAGCCGAGTGCAACCGCTTGACCATGGTCTTGAACTCGCTGATGCTGCCCGTGGCCGAATAACGCAGGTCGGGCGCGAAGAACCCTATGGAGTTGTAGCCCCAGTAGTTCTTGAGCCCATTCTCCACAAGGTGCATGTCGTCCACAAACGAATGCACGGGCATCAGCTCCACTGCCGTCACCCCGAGCCTCTTCAAATGCTCTATAGCCGGGGCGGAGGCTAGGCCGGCGTAGGTACCGCGTAGATCTTCGGGAATGCCGGGATGCCTCCTGGTGAAACCCTTGACGTGGAGCTCGTAGATAACGGTCTCCTCCCACGACGTGCGCGGCGGCCTGTCGTCGTCCCAGGTGAAAGCCGTGTCCACGACGCAACACTTGGGCATGCCGGCGGCGTTGTCCTGCTCGTCGAAGGCGAGGTCTTCCTCCTCGGCGCCGAGCCTGTACCCGAAGTGTGGAAACTCCCAGCCAACAGACCCGACGGTCGCCTTGGCGTAGGGGTCGAGCAGTAGCTTGTTCGGGTTGAAGCGGTGGCCGTTTTCGGGGTCGTAGGGCCCGTGGACCCTGTAGCCGTAGAGCTGGCCGAGCCGGCAGTAGGGCAGGTAGCAGTGCCAGATCCTGTCCGTCCGCTCCCTAAGCTCGATCCTCTCGACCTCCTCTTGTCCGGAAGGATCGAAGAGGCACAGCTCCACCCCCTCTGCGTTCTCCGAGAACAGGGCGAAGTTGACGCCCTGCCCGTCCCAGGTAGCGCCGAGGGGATAAGGCTCTCCGGGCCAGACCACGCTGGTCAAGGATGGATCTCCAGGTTCGTCATCAATTCCTCCTTAGCACTTCAGCCATGTGTTCTTGCTGACGGGCTGAAGTGCTGACTAGCTGACAGGCTTCAATATCACTGTCGCCAGCGGTGGGAGGGTCAGGGCGAGGCTCTGCTCCTTCCCGTGCGCCTGGACTCTTTCTGTTTTTATGCGCCCGTCGTTGCCCACGCCGCTGCCGCCGTAGCGGGTATCGTCGGTGTTGAAGGCTTCCTCGTAGGCGGCCGCTTCGGGGACGCCTATGCGGTAGTCGTGGCGCACGACCGGCGTGAAGTTGCACACGACGATCGCGAGGTCTTCGGCGGCGCTTGTGCGCCGGAGAAAGGATACCACGCTGTTCTCGATGTCTCCGCCCGCGATCCACTCGAACCCGGCCGACTCGAAATCTACTTCGTAGAAGGCCGGGGTGGCAACGTAGAGGGCATTGAGGTCTCTTACGAGGGTCTGGACGCCTCTATGGGGTGGTTCGTCGAGGAGGTGCCAGTCAAGTGGGGTGTCGTGGTTCCACTCGCGCTTTTGTGCGATCTCGCCGCCCATGAACAGGAGTTGTTTGCCGGGGTGGGCGTACATGAAGCCGTAGTAGGCGCGGAGGTTGGCGAATTTCCGCCACTCGTCGCCGGGCATCTTTTCGATCAGGGATCGCTTGCCATGCACCACCTCGTCGTGCGAGAGGGGGAGGACGAAGTTCTCGCCGAAAGCGTAGGCCAGGGAGAACGTGATCTCGTTGTGGTGGTACCTGCGGTTTATAGGGTCCTCGGCCATGTACTGGAGGCTGTCGTGCATCCAACCCATGTTCCACTTGTACCCGAAACCCAAACCGCCAATGGAGGTCGGGCGGCTGACCATAGGCCACGCGGTAGATTCTTCAGCCAGGGTCGTCGCGCCGGGGTGCCTCCCGAAAACGGCCTCGTTCGTGCGCTGGAGAAAGGCCACGGCCTCCAGGTTCTCGTTGCCGCCGTGCACGTTCGGTATCCACTCGCCCGGTTTGCGCGAGTAATCTAGATACAGCATGGAGGCTACGGCGTCGACCCTGAGGCCGTCTACGTGGTACTCGGAGATCCAGAACAAGGCGTTGGAGAGGAGGTAGTTCCTGACCTCGGAACGACCGTAGTCGAAGACGAGCGTCCCCCAGTCGGGGTGACGGCCCTGGCGCGGGTCGGCGTGGTCGTAGAGGTGGGTGCCGTCGAAGAGGGCGAGGCCATGCGCGTCCTCGGGAAAATGGGCGGGAACCCAATCTATAAGAACGGCTATCCCCGCCCTGTGGAACGCGTCTATGAGACCCTTGAAGTCGTTCGGCGCGCCGAACCGGCTCGTCGGGGCGAAGAGGCCCAGAGGCTGGTAGCCCCACGAGCCGTCGAACGGGTGCTCGGTGGGCGGCAGGAACTCGACGTGGGTGTAACCCATCTCCGCGACGTAGGGGACGAGTTCTTCGGCAAGTTGTCCGTAGGTGTAGTAGGAGCCGTCGGGGTTTCGCCTCCACGAGCCGAGGTGCACCTCGTAGATCGCCATAGGGGCGTCGAGGGCCGTCTTTGCTGCACGATTTCCTATCCACTCCGCGTCGTCCCACTCGTAGCGCGTGGGGTCGTGGACGATGGAGGCCGTGCCTGGGAGCCTCTCGGCGCGGAAGCCGAAGGGGTCTGCTTTCAGGGGTAGGAGTTCGCCGTTCGGGCCCAGGATCTCGTACTTGTACACCTCCCCCTCGCCGACGCCGGGGATAAAGATCTCCCACACCCCGCCGGGGTGCTTGCGCATAACGTGCCGCCGCCCGTCCCAGAAGTCGAAGCCGCCGACCACGGAGACACGCCTCGCGTTCGGGGCCCAGACCGCGAAGCTCGTGCCGGCCACGCCCTCGAGCACCGTCGGGTGCGCCCCCAGCTTCTCGTAGAGGCTCAGGTGGTTGCCCTCACCGAAGAGGTAGAGGTCCTGATCCCCAAGAACCCCAGGAAACCTGTAGGGGTCCTCAACCTCGGCCTCGCCACCACCCTCCCACACCACCCGCAGACGGTATGGCGCGCTCCGCCGAACGGGCCCGGCGAAGAGACCTTCGGGATGGAGGCGCTCCAGAATGCCGATAGCCTCGCCGTCGCGGGAGACTACCTCGACCGTGCTCGCGCCAGGCAGGAAGGCCCGGACCACAGGGCCCTCCGCCGACTCGTGCATGCCGAGGAAAGAGAAAGGGTCCCCATATTCTCCCGCAACGATAGCGGCAACCGCGTCTGCTTGCCTCAAGGTCTCTCCTCCCCGTGCTGCTCCAGCAGGTCGAGCACGCTCTTAATCGGGATGCCGACCCAATCGGGGCGGTTGTCGAGCTCGTACCGGATCTCATAGAGGGCCTTCTCCAGCGTGAAGAGCTCGATCAAAGCCCGCGTATGCTCCTCGTCCTCAGGATAAGAGACCGCGCCGCACGCGCCCTCCCTGTAACCTTCCAGGAAAGCCTGTCTGGTCCTTTCCTCCAAGAGCCTGACCCACGGTTCCAAGCTATCGAGCTGGTCGGCGCGTTCGGCGCCGAGGTCCATAAGGACCGAGCGGATAGCATAGTCGAAGGAGCGGAGCATCCCGGCAACGTCGCGCAAAGGAGAGTGCTTTTTGCGCCGCTCGGTGAGCGGCCTCGCCGGCTCGCCCTCGAAGTCTATGATCTGGAAGTCGTTGCCGACCACGAGCACCTGCCCGAGGTGGTAATCTCCGTGATGCCTGGTCTTGACGACCCCGAAGCCCTCCCTGGAGACGCTCTTTACCAGCCCCGTCAACTCCCTGCGCAGCCCGAGAAGCCGCTCCGCGTCAGGGACCGCGTCGTCGGGCAGGCTGCTCTTTCGCCCCTTCAACATATCCAGGGTGCGCCTCGCTTCGGAGAGCACTCCGCCGGCCCAGCCGGCCACCTCTTCTGGGGAGGCGGTTTCGGGGGCGAAGGCCTCGTCTTCGGTCGGCGCGGCGAAGGCCGCGTGGAGTTCCCCCGTGCGCAGGCCGAGGGTACGGACCAGGTTGGTGAAGAAATTGTCTTCGGCCGCCAGTTCTTCCCGCTCTGTTTCGTCGTTCTCGCCCTCCGGGCTCCACGAGGTCAGCAGGCGGTCATCCAGGTAGCGGTCGAGGTAGTCGAGGACGTAGGACCAGCCGTCACCCTGGTTCTCCACGAAGCCCTGCAGGAGGCCAAAGGTGGTCGTCTCGCCGTCGAGGCCGGTGTATTCGATCGCGCCCGCCAGCGGCGGCGTGTTCTCGAAGCGGGCCTGCTCTGTGAGGTAACGTCCGATCTCCAGGTCGGGGTTCATCCCCTTCTGCAGGCGCCGGTAGCCCTTCATGATCAGCCTCTCGCCCAGGATCACCGAGCTGTTCGTCTGCTCCACCTCGGCCCGCCTCACGCTCAGTTCGGAGATGGGATCTTCCCCCACAAGCTCGCCGAACATGCCCGTGCCGGAGAAGCGTATCCTGCCCTCCCCGATCTCCATCTCGCGGTTCTCCCCCATAGCCGCAACCACGTCGCGGCAGAACCCTTCGTCGGCGAGGGCGTCGAAGAGGACGCCCACCCTGGCGCGGCGCCTGAGCTTGGCCAGGACGTGGGGCATGAACACGGAGATGCCATCCTCCTCGGAGCCCTCTTCCCAGGCCGCCGAGAGCGGGAGGAAGTACATTTGCGGTTCTCCCTCCGCGGGCGACACGTCCTCCAGATGCACCCTGAGCAGGGTCAGCAACCCGTTTTCCGCGAACCCGGCCTGTGCCACGACCTCGACGCTTTCGATCCCCCCGCCCTTACCCGCAAACCACCGGCGGGTGCCGAGAAAGTCGGGCAGGGCCTCTCTTTCGAGCTGCGCGATCTGTCGCGCAGGGAGGCGCAAGGGGACCGTGTTGGCACGCCGGACCGTTTCGCGTCCCGCGGGAAGGACGATCACGGGCGGCTCCGCGTAGCGAGGGCTCTCCTGGTGCCACCTCGGGGCTGCGGCCTCCCTCGCCAGGCGGAACCAGTAGAAACCGTATCCAGGGAGGGTGAGGAAATACGGCAGATCCCCTAAAGGGGGGAAGCTGCTGTTGCCCAGGAGCTCGACCGGGACCAGGCTCCTGAAGCGCGAGAGGTCGAGCTCCACCGGCTGGGCCGACCGGCTGAGGTTGGCAACGCACAGGATAGCCTCGTCCCCGTGTTCCCTCAGATAGGCGATGACCTTCCTGTTGCCGGGGTGCAAGAACTCCAGCGTTCCCCGCCCGAGGGCCCTGTGCGCCTTGCGGACGGCGATGATGCGCTTCATCCAGTTCAGGAGGGAGCCGGCGCTGCGGCCCTGGGCCTCCACGTTCACAGCCTCGTAGCTGTGGACGGGGTCCATGATCGGCGGCAGGTACAATCGCGCTGGCTCCGCCCGGGAGAAGCCGGCGTTACGGTCGCTCGACCACTGCATCGGCGTCCTCACCGCGTCCCTGTCGCCGAGAAAGATGTTGTCGCCCATCCCGATCTCATCCCCGTAGTAGATGATAGGGGTGCCTGGCATGCTCATTAGTAAGCTATTCAAGAGCTCGATGCGGGGCCTGTCGTTCTCCATCATCGAGGCGAGGCGGCGACGGATGCCGACGTTGATGCGCATGCGCGGGTCGGTCGCGTAGATCTGGTACATGTAGTCGCGTTCCCTGTCCGTGACCATCTCCAGCGTAAGCTCGTCGTGGTTGCGCAGGAAGATAGCCCACTGGCAACCCTCCGGTATCTCGGGCGTCTGGTGCATGATCTCCACTATCGGGTGCCTGTCCTCCTGCGCGAGCGCCATAAAAATGCGCGGCATGAGCGGGAAGTGAAACGCCATGTGGCACTCGTCCCCATCCCCGAAGTAAGGCAAGACGTCCTCGGGCCACTGGTTGGCCTCGGCGAGAAAGAGGCGGTTCTCGTAGCGCGAATCCATCTCCGCGCGCATCTTCTTCAAGACCTCGTGCGTCTCGGGAAGGTTCTCGTTGTCAGTGCCCTCGCGCTCTATGAGGTAGGGGATGGCGTCGAGCCTCAGGCCGTCGACCCCGGCGTCGAGCCAGAAGCGCATGACCCGCATGATCGCCTTGAACACCTGGGGATTATCGTGGTTGAGATCGGGCTGGTGGGAGAAGAAGCGGTGCCAGAAGTACTGTCCGGCCTTCTCGTCCCAGGTCCAGTTCGACCTCTCCGTGTCGGTAAAGATGATGCGGGTGCCCTCGTATTTGTCCGGGGTGTCGCTCCAGACGTAGAAGTTGCGCCTCGCTGAGCCTTTGGGCGCCTCGCGGGCGCGCTCGAACCAGGGGTGCTCGTCCGAGGTGTGGTTGATGACCAGCTCCGTTATGACCTTGAGGCCCAGCGAGTGAGCCTTGCGCACGAACGTCCTGACGTCGCGGGTGGTGCCGTAGTCGGGGTGGACGTTCTTGTATTCGGAGATGTCGTACCCGTCGTCGCGCAGCGGCGAGGGGTAGAAGGGCATCAGCCAGACGGCCGTGACGCCAAGATCCTTTATGTAGTCGAGGCGCTCGGTGAGGCCCTTGAAGTCCCCGATGCCGTCGTTGTCCGAGTCGAAGAACGCCTTGACGTGCAACTGGTAGATGATGGCGTCCTTGTACCAGAGCGGGTCCTCGCTATGCTCCTCGTCGAAATCCCTCGCCGACGATACCTCCGTCACCCAACACCTCCCCTCTGGAGGCGGAAGATCTCCGCCGGGTTGCTCTGCGGGTCGAGACGGACCCAGAACCAGCTTCCCGAAGCCGGGATCTCCCTCCCCGTCAATAGCTCCTCGACCACGTACCCTTCCCCTTCAGAGATCCCAAGCTCCCAGATCGGGAACTGCACGTGCGTCTCGTGTACGCCGTAGGGATCGAGGTTGACGGCGACGAAGACGGCGTTGTCCCCGGTCCTCTTGCCGAAGAAGAGGACGTTGTCGTCCCGGGCCGCGTAGAACGAGAGGTTCTTCAGATACTGGAGAGCGGGGTTCTGGCGCCGGATCTCATTAACGCGTCCGATGTACGCCTTGATGTTCCCCGTCCTGTCCCAGTCCCACACCTTGTACTCGTATACCTCGGAGTCCTGGTAGTAGACGGTGGTTCCAGGCTCCCCGCGCGGGGTGTTCTCGCACAGCTCGAAGCCGCTGTAGATGCCGTAGGTGCTCGACAGCGTGGCCGCGAGGACGAAGCGTATCTGGAAGGCCGGACGTCCGCCGAACTGCAGGATGTGCGGCAGGATGTCGTGGGTGTTGGGGAAGAAGTTGGGGCGCATGTACTCTCTAGGCCAGTCCACGGTAAGCTCGGTCAGGTACTCCGTGAGCTCCTGCTTGGTGTTGCGCCACGTGAAGTAGGTGTAGGACTGGGTAAAGCCCAGCTTCGCAAGCGCCCTCATAACCTTCGGGCGGGTAAAGGCTTCGGAGAGGAAGATTACATCGGGATGCTCCGCCTGCACCTCCCCTATAACCCACTCCCAGAACGGGAAAGGCTTGGTGTGCGGGTTGTCTACCCGGAAGACCTTGACGCCCCTCTCGACCCAGAACAGGACGACGTCGAGCCACTCCCGCCACAGAGCTTCCCCGCCCTCCGAGTAGAAGTCCACGTTAACGATGTCCTGGTACTTTTTGGGCGGGTTCTCGGCGTACTTTATGCTCCCGTCGGGCCGGAATTCAAACCACTCGGGGTGCTCTTTGATGTAGGGGTGATCGGGCGAACACTGGATGGCGAGGTCGAGCGCGACCTCCATCCCGTGTCCGTGGCAGGCCTCGACGAAGCGTTCGAAGTCCTCCAGCGTTCCGAGGTCGGGGTGGACGGCCTTGTGCCCGCCCTCCTCGCTCCCGATGGCGTAGGGGCTCCCGGGGTCGTCGGGGCTGGCGACCAGTGCGTTGTTGCGACCCTTGCGGTGGCTCGTACCGATGGGGTGGATGGGCGTCAGATAAACCACGTCGAAACCGAGGTCCGAGATCTCTGGTAGGCGTTCCTCTGCCTCTTCGAAGGTGGCGCTGCGGCCAGGCACCGTTCCCTGGGAGCGGGGAAACATCTCGTACCACGCCCCGAAGCGCGCCCTCTCGCGGTCTACCACGACCTCTAGATTCTCCCCGTACAAGGTCGACGACGAGCGGTCGGGGTGTTCCCGCATCAACTCGCCTACCTCTTCCGAGCGGAGCAGCGCGATACGGCCCTCGTAACCGGCGGCATCGAAGCCGGCGAGCGTCTCCGCGAGACGCTTGTCGTTGGACCTTTCGTAGGCGTCCTCGACCAGACCGCGGCCTTCTACTAGCTCTAGCTCCACGTTCTGCCCCGCTTCTACCTTCTTGCCGATCTCGGTCCGCCACGTCCCGAACTCGTCGGTCCAGGCCTCGATGGTGTACTCGTAGCGGGCGTTCTTCGCGAGCGTGAAGGCGGCCGTCCAGCGGTCGTTCCCGTAGTGGCGCATCGGCGTCTCGCTCCAGCCCGACAGGCCCTTCTTCCTGTAATTCAGCACGGCGGCGAGCCTGTCGTGCCCCTCCTTGAAGAGGTCTGCCCAGACCTCGAAGCGGTCGCCGACCTCCCTCTTCACCGGGTAGCGCCCGCAGTCCAGCTCCGGATAGACGTTCTCGATAATTACAGGCCTAAACGCTCTCTGCACCCCGTCTCCTAACGATACCGACTTCCATACAGGGCGGAGACTCTCGCTCCGGATGGAGATGATCTCACATGAGGAGCGCCGCAGCTTATCCCCGGCGCCCCTACTTCTCCTGGGCGGGACGGGCAACTTTGGGGGCATGATCTTTCCTGTAGACCATGACGGTGCGCAGGAAGGTGATGACCGTCTTGCCATCCTGGTTGTAGCCCGCGGTCTTTACCTTTACGATGCCAACGCCGGGTCGGGAATGAGACTCGCGTTTCTCGACGACTTCGCTTCTGGAGTAGATCGTGTCGCCTTCGAAGACGGGGGCGGGGAGCCGGATCTCATCCCACCCCAAATTGGCGAACACGTTCTGCGAAACGTCTGTGACGCTCTGGCCGGTAACCAGGGCCACAGTGAACGTGGAGTCCACGAGCGGTCGGCCGAACTCGGTCTTCGCGGCGTAGGCGTGGTCCACATGAATGGGGGCCGTGTTCTGCGTCAGCAGCGTGAACCACAGGTTGTCTGTGGTCGTCACGGTGCGACCGAAAGGATGTTCGTACACGTCCCCTACCTCGAAGTCCTCGAAAAAGCGTCCCCGCCAGCCTTCTTTGATCGCCACGCTACCCCCTGGATTGTGCCTGTGCTAAAGTCGATCTCGTGCCCATCGTCTCGCAGGCAAGCCCGGAATGCTAGTCGCCCGCACATGGTCCCTGGGATGAAAGAGATGTACGAGGATCTCCGCTGGGGCGTGAGGGACGTGTGCGCCCGCTTCCCGGGTGAGTACTGGCAGGGCCTCGACGCCGAACGCCGCTACCCGGAAGAGTTCGTCGGCGCGATGACCGAGGCCGGCTACCTCGCCGCGCTCATACCGGAAGAGTACGGCGGGATGGGCCTCGACCTCTCCGCCGCGTGCGCCATCCTGGAGGAGGTCAACAGGAGCGGCGCCAATGCAGGCCCAGCCCACGCCCAGATGTACACCATGGGCACGCTACTCAGGCATGGCTCCGAGGACCAGAAAAGAGCCTACCTGCCGAAGATAGCAAACGGCAAGCTGAGGCTGCAGGCCTTCGGGGTCACGGAGCCGGAAGCGGGAACGGACACTACTTCCATTAAGACAACCGCCAGGCGTGAGGGCAACCATTACGTAGTTCATGGCCGTAAGATCTACATCTCCAGGGTCGAGCAGTCGGACCTCATGATCCTGCTCGCCCGCACCACGCCTCTGGACGAGGTCGAAAAACGCTCCAGCGGCCTCTCCGTGTTCCTCGTCGACCTGAGAGAAGCCGAAGGCCTCACCGTGAAACCAAGACGGGTAATGATGAACAACGCCACGACCGAGCTGGTTTTCGAAGGGCTCCGGGTACCGGCGGAAGACTTGATCGGCGAGGAGGGAGAGGGCTTCCGCTACATCCTCGACGGCATGAACGCGGAGCGCATCCTGATCGCCGCCGAGTGCGTCGGCGACGGCAGGTGGTTTGTAGAGAGGGCCACCGAACGCGCCGGCACTCGCGAGGTGTTCGGGCGCCCCA
Source organism: Actinomycetota bacterium (assembly GCA_046734875.1). Lineage (GTDB taxonomy): Bacteria > Actinomycetota > Rubrobacteria > Rubrobacterales > Rubrobacteraceae > Rubrobacter_D. The sequence continues at coordinate 27,799 of JBKPSF010000161.1, forward strand.
TCGGAATGAACCAGGGCGTCCAGTTCCCCATAGCGCGGGCTTATGCTGGCGTCGAGGCCGCCTCGCTGATGGTGGAGAAGGCGGCCTCCCTTTTCGACCGAAGCGAGCCCTGCGGCGCCGAGGCGAACCTGGCCAAGCTGCTGGCCGCGGATGCCTCGTGGGAGGCGGCCAACGTCGCCGTCCAGACCTTCGGAGGCTACGGCTTCGACGCCGAGTACGATTTGGAGCGCAAGTTCCGCGAGACGCGCCTCTACCAGGTGGCCCCCATCTCCACCAACCTCATCCTCTCCTACGTCGCCGAGCATGTCCTGGGCCTCCCGAGGTCGTTCTGATGGCGCTGCCGCTGGAGGGCATCATGGTCGTCTCGTTGGAGCAGGCGGTCGCGGCTCCCTTCGCCACGCGTCAGCTCGCCGACATGGGCGCGCGGGTCATCAAGGTGGAGCGGCCGGGGACCGGGGACTTCGCCCGCTCTTACGATACGCTCGTCCAGGGACTCTCCAGCCACTTCGTCTGGATCAACCGCTCCAAAGAGTCTATCTCCCTCGACCTGAAGCAAGAGAATGCCCACCATATCCTGAACCGACTCGTGGAAAGGGCCGACGTCTTTGTCCAGAACCTCGCCCCCGGCGCGACGGAGCGTCTCGGCTTCGGGACGGATGAGCTACGAAAACGCCACCCCAAACTCATCGTGTGCGACGTCTCGGGCTACGGCGCTTCGGGACCTTACAGGGACAAGAAGGCCTACGACCTGCTCGTCCAGTGTGAGGCGGCGCTGGTCTCCGTCACCGGCACCCCGGAGACGCCGTCCAAGTCCGGCATCGCCGTTGCTGACATAGCGGCGGGGATGTACGCCTTCTCGAGCATCCTGGCCGCGCTCTTCCGGCGCGAGAGGAGAGGCGAGGGTGCGTCCATAGAGGTCTCCCTCTTCGAGGCGCTAGCCGAGTGGATGGGCTTCCCGGCCTACTACGCCATGTACGGCGACAAGGAGCCGCCCCGCAGCGGCGCCAGCCACGCCTCCATAGCCCCCTACGGCCCATTCGCGTGCGCCGGAGGCGAGGTCATCTTCCTCGGCATCCAGAACGAGCGCGAGTGGGAGAAGTTCTGCGAGGTCGTGCTCGAGCGTGCCGAACTTACGGAAGATGCGCGCTTCTCGACCAACTCGGAGAGGCTCGCGAACAGGGAAGCGTTGGACCGCGAGATCGAAAAGACCTTCGGACGGCTCTCGGCAGAAGAGCTGATAGAGAAGCTCGAAGAGGCCGGCATCGCCAACGCCAGGCTCAGGTCGGTGCGGGAGTTCCTCGACCATCCGCAGTTACGTGCCCGCGACCGCTGGCGCGAGGTCGGTTCCCCGGCAGGAACCCTGCACGCCCTCCTCCCGCCCGGGCTGCCGGCGGACGCCGAGCCGGTAATGAACCCCATCCCCGAGGTCGGGCAACACACCGACTCCATACTCGCCGAGCTCGGCTACGACAGAGATGTGTTGGGGGGATGATCGCGGGTTGTCCGCCCATCCACGAGTGTTTAGATCCGGCGCACGAGGGTAAGGCTT
>JBKPSF010000162.1:0-13441 GCA_046734875.1 Actinomycetota bacterium
TGCTTCGGGCCGCGGGGGGAGCAGATCCACGGCATCGACGAGCGCGTCTCGCTGCGCTCGGTCGTCGAGTCCGCGCAGGTGCTCGGGCTCTTCATAAGGGATTGGTGCGGGCTCGTCCCGGGCCGGAAGGAGGAGAGCTGATGGCCAACGTCGAATCGAGCGTCAACCCGCCGGCGGGCGCCACGGAGAGCGCCAAGCTGCACAGGCGCGCCCTCGGGGTGCCAGACCTGGTGTTCTTTATCGTGGCAGCTTCGGCGCCACTTACGGCGGTGGCCGGCGGCCAGGCCGCTACCTACCTCGTGACGGGCAACAGGGCCGTCGCTTTCATGTTTATCCCCCTGGGAATAGTGCTCTCGCTGTTTACCGTCGGGTACGCGGCCATGAGCCGCTACATCGAGAACGCCGGGGCGTTCTACGCTTATGTCTCGAAAGGTCTCGGGAAGGTCTCAGGGATCGGGGCCGCGTTCATCGCGCTCATCGCTTACAACAGCATGCAGATCGGGATCTACGGCCTCTTCGGGGTCGCGATGGGCGGGTTCATGTCTGGCTACCTCGGCATCGACCTCCCGTGGTGGTTCTGGTGTCTGGTGGCGGGGTTGGTGATCGCGTTACTCGGGGTGTTGCAGATCGACCTCAACGCGCGCGTTCTGGCGGTGATGCTAAGCCTCGAGGTGCTTATCGTCGTGCTCTTCGACTTCGCTATCGTCGGCGACCCTGGGCCGCAGGGGCTCACCATGATCGGCTTCAGCCCGGCGATAGCCTTCAGCACCGCCGTCGGCGCCACGCTAACCTTCTGCGTCGCCTCCTTCGTCGGCTTCGAGTCGGCGGCTATTTATAGCGAGGAGTGCCGGGATCCCCGTCGCACGGTCGCCCGCGCGACATATCTAGCAGTCGGCCTTATCGCCGTCTTCTACGCCCTCTCTTCGTGGCTGCTCGGCGTCGCGGCGGGACCCGACACCATGGTCAACCCGAACGCGCTTGTCAAGGCCGGCTTCGAGACGGACGGCGCTCCGGACCCGACGACGGTCCTGTTCATTACCGGGGCCGAGCGGCTTGGTGAGATCTGGGGCACCGCCGCGGCGCTCCTGTTTGCCACGAGCCTCTTCGCGGCTCTCCTCTCGTTCCACAACGCTGTAGCCCGCTACGCGTTCGCCCTCGGCCGCGAGGGCGTGCTCCCATCGGTCTTCGGCCGCGTGAACCGTCGCACCGGCTCGCCGTGGGTCGCCTCGACCTCGCAGTCCGTCCTGGCGCTAGGCGTCGTCCTCATCTTCGCCATAGCCGCCGCCAACCCGGTGCTCACGCTCTTTACCTGGCTGACGAACCTCGGCGCTCTGGGCGTGCTTACCCTCATGGCGGCCACGTCGTTCGCTGTCGTCGGATACTTCAGGAGGCAGCCGCAGGACGCGGTCGGTGGCTGGGCGTCGACCTGGGCGCCTGCGATCGCCGGCGTCCTGCTCGTGGTCCTGCTCGTCCTCGGCGTCGCCAACTTCAACGTCCTCATAACCGGCCTCACCGACGCGCCCATCGATACCATGACGGTGGTGCTGCCCGTCATTCTCTTCGGGGGCGGGATAGTGGGCCTGATAGTCGGCGCCTTCCTGAAGCGCAACCGTCCCGAGGTCTACGGACGTATCGGCGGCGGCGCTGGCGCCGAGGAGTAGAGGGGTCGAGCAGGTGGGCCGGCAGAGGGACAGGGCGGGGATGGGCGCCGCCCCGCAGCACGAGCAGGCCGACCTTCCCGCGCTCGCCGACCGCGAAGGTATTCTGGAGGATCTCGAACGCGTGATCTGCGAGGCGTGGGAGTCCTTCGATGCGCCGCGGCCCGCGGAGCCGCAGTTGGACGAGATGCTGATCGGACGCCTCGAAGCCCCGCTGCCCGAGAAGGCCGGCGACCCCGATAGAATCCTTGGCGACGCCGCCCGTGTCCTGGACGCCAGCATCTCGCCTTCCCGGCCGCTCTACCTCGGCTACATAGGCTCGACCGGCCTGGAGATAGGTGTCCTGGCCTCGGCGCTCCTGGCGACCTACGACGCGAACCTCGCCGTGGCCGCCGGGGGGGCTGACCTCGTCGAGGAGCAGACCCTGCGCTGGGTCTCGGACTTTGTCGGATTCCCCTACGCGGAAGGCTCCTTCACGAGCGGCGGCATGACCTCGAACCTGACAGCCCTCCTCGCCGCCCGCGAAAGAGCCCTTCCAGGGTGTCGCGTCGAAGGCCTCGGCGCCCGCAGGGCCGCGGTGTACTCCTCAGAGGAGTCCCACCACTCCGTGGTACGCGCCGTCGAGGTCTGCGGCCTCGGGAGCAACGCCGTCAGGCCCATCCCCATCGACGCCCGACGCCGGATGCGACCCGACGCACTCGAAGAGATGCTCTCCAAAGACGCGGCCTCGGGCGTCGTGCCCGTGGCCGTGGTCGCCACGGCCGGTACCACCCTCACGGGCGCCGTGGACCCGCTCGACGAGATCGCCGAGGTTTGCGAGCGCCACGACGTATGGTTGCACGTCGACGGCGCATACGGGCTTCCGGGTGCGGCTGCGCCCTCCGCGGCGCCGCTCTTCGCCGGCCTAAAGCGCGCCGACTCGGCGACCATCGACGCCCACAAGTGGCTGGGCGTGCAGAAGAGCTGCAGCGCCGTGTTGCTGCGCGAGACGGGTAGGCTGCAGGCCGCGTTCGGCCACGAGGAGCGCTACATGCTGCACGAGGGCGACATCGCCAACCCAGTGGACCGCACCCTGGAATACTCGCGCCCCTTCCGTTCCTTGCGGTTGTGGATGGCCTTCCGCGTCTACGGCGCCAAACAGTACAGGGCCTGGATCGAGGGCACCCTCGCCAACGCCCGCCTCCTCACCGACACCCTGCGCGCCTCGCCCGAGTTCGAGCTCCTCCACGACCCCATGCTCTCCACCGTCTGCTTCCGCCACACCCCACCAGGAACAGACGACCTGGAAGAACACAACGTCAGACTCGCCCGCGAGATGCAACGCGACGGCCGCGTCTTCCTGGCCCCAGCCTCCGTAGACGGCCACGCCTGCCTGCGTGTCTGCTTCGTCAACTTCCGTACCACGCCCGAAGAGGTGGCATACATGGTCGAAGTCGTCGAGGAGATCGGCCAGCGCCTGATCAAGGGCGGCTAGAAAAACCCTTCCGCGTACTGCCAGCATGATAGCCGCGAGCCGTCCCCTTCGACGGCCAGGGCGGCGACGTAGCCAGGGGCTGGGGCCAGTTCCTGTAAGGTCCACTTCGTTGGTCCGAGCGGATGTCCTTGAGTGTCCAGCACCATCGCCCGCGCCGCTGGGGTAACGTCGAAGCGGCGAAGGGGGAGCGCGAGACCCTTGCCCTCGGCCTTCGCGAGGGCCTCTTTTCGCGTCCAACGGGCGAAGAACGCCCTCTCGCGTAGGCCGTTCCGGAGCGAGTGAAGCGAGGCCATCTCCCCGGGTGAGAAGCAGCGCGCCGCGATCCCCTCGAAATCGAGATCGGCCCGCACGCGCTCGATGTCCACGCCTACGTCCCTGCCACGGGCGAAAGCGAGCAGGACCAGACCATGCGAGTGGGACGTGCTAAAGCGGATTTCCGAGTCGCCGGCAAGTTGAGGTTTCCCGTACTGGGTGTAGTCGAAGCCGAGGCTGCCTGGATGCCGGCCCAGGTAACACCCCAGAAGGGCTCGCAGTATCCCTCGGGCGACGACGAACCGTTTCCGGTCGCCCTCGAAGAGGAAGTCGGCGGCCTTCTGTCTTTCGTCGCCGGCCAGGAAGCTCCACAAGATGTCCTGGCGATCGTAAGCTGTCTCTACCTCTGCGCGCCACACGTGGACTTCTTCAGGGTCCAGCGCCGGCACGGCCGGTGGTGGCCTCCAGGGTCGGGCACTCAGTCGCAAGGGTAGTTCCACTCGTCGAAGCCTCTCCTCCAGGCTTGTGAGATCTCTCTGCGCAGCGAGGCAGGGAACCCTTCGTACGCGTTCTTGCGGTAGCCAGAGTTGGCGCTAACGTAGTCTTCGAGCGAAGGCCGGAACGCCTCGAAGCCGGGGATGCCCAGGCTTTCGTAGAGTCTTCTTATCTCGGTAACCGGGTCTCTTTCGAGGTCCTCGAAGCGGATCTCGTGGAACTGGCCATCAGGGATGAGATCCCTCTCCTCGAAGAAGGCGTCGTACAGAACGTTGTAGCGTCCGATGATCCAGTTATCGATCTCGTCCGGAGAGCGCGGGTTTTGGAGGCAAGAGGCCCTCTCCATGACCTGGATCGATCGCCTGGCTGACCGGAAGACGGCGAAAGGATCGCGGTGGATGTGCACGAAGCGCGCGTCGGGGAACATCTCGAGTAGCAAAGCAATACGAGCCGTGTGTGCCGGGGACTTGAGGACCAGGGGCCGTCCAAACTTCCAGGTCAGCTTCTTGTAGAGCAGCAGCAAGGCCGCTTTCCACCGGTCTACCTCGTCTTCCGGGACGGCTCGGAACGTGAGGTACCTGTCATAGTAGCCAGCCCATCGGGGGAAGATCCATCCGACGCCCGGCGAGCACAAGGTGCCGCACGTCGCGAACTCGTCCTCGTGGGGGACGTTGGGCCCGAAAGTCACGTTGTCCATGAGGCGCGTCTTGGGAGCCGCCAGCTTCATGATCGTCGAGTATCGCTCGGTGGTGAGGAAGGTGTGCGGGTTGAGCACCTGCCACATGTTGGGGTAGGCGAATTGTTCGTCCCTGGCGAGCAGATTGTGTAGATGCGTAGTGCCGCTCCGCCAGTGTCCCAGGATAAACAGGGGACGTCTGATCTCCACATCCGCGAGTTGGGGACCGTACTTCTTGTTTTCGTAGGCCCGCAACAGGGAGGTAAAGGCGCTGGTCAGGGTCATTAGCGCCGCACGGGGTAGGTAAGGAGCATCCACGGCGAAGCCGTGCTTCCGGAGCATCCTGATCCACTCGTCGAGGGACAACCCGTAGAAGCTTGTGTACAGCCGATCAACCAGGAAGAGACGAAACTTATCGGCCCTGGAGGTCTTCATCTGATCCCATCCTCGGCGTATTCGGCCACGATGTTGGTCGTGCAATCGGGATTGATGCGTAGCTTCCTTCCTCGCCAGGCGATCTCGCTGGTCAGAGCGCTATAGACCAGGAGCGGAAGCCTGAAGAACTCGAGTACGAGGATAACCCACAGGAAACGCCAGAAGCCTTCGTCCCTGGCGAACCTCGCGTTGATCACGGCGGCCGAGGTCACGGACGCGCCGAGTACCGCCGCGAGCAGGAAGACGCCCGGGTACGCGCCGGAGCCACCCGCCAGGGTCAGGGCGAGGTAGAAGAGGGCCCACCAGGGGGCGAGGTCCACGACGCCCGTGATGAGGAAGTTGCTCGGCCAGTAGTGGCGGATGATCACCATCCACCGGTGAAGGTGCGACCACCACCTCTCGAAGCCGTAGTGGCGGTTGACGATTCGCGCCGGCTGCTTCAGGAGGTGGATACGGTAGCCCTCGTCGCGTATCGCCCTGGCGAGCGGCAGGTCGTCGGTAACCTGGCGCCCGAACTGCTGGAGGCCTCCGATCTGCTCGAGCACGCCCCTACGTACCGCCATCGTGGTTCCGACGGCCCCGTCGAACGCCCCAAAGAGGCACATGGATGCCAGCCGCAGAACGAACGAGTTCGCGCACAAGGCCATCAGGGCGGCCCCCCAATCCTCCGAACCTCCGTACGCCGGCGCGCCGAAGCAGAGCCCTATCTTCGTGCTCTCGGTGCACGCAACCGTCTCTTTCAGGAAGTTCGGCGGAACGCGGGCGTCGGAGTCGCTGAAGACGATGATGTCGTACGAGCTGGCCCCGTAGCCGGCGATCATGTTCTTCAGCTTGCCAACCGACCTCGTGTCTTCCGGATCGCTGAAGACGATCTCTATATCTGTGTCCGGATACTCCTGCATGACCCGTTGGATCACGGGGACGGAAGGGTCCAGGCTCCCTTCGACGCAGAAGAGGATCTCGTAGTCGTTCGGGTAATCTTGCTGGCAGAAACTCCGGAAGTTTTCCAACGCCGACTGGTCCACCCCTTTTGTGGGCTTGATGATCGAGACGGGCGGCGCGTACCCCTTTGCGGGGAAGCGGCGGTCGTAGGACGCGAAGTAGTACCAGGTGAAGACGTGCGATAGCAGGGTGCACAGGAGGGAGAACGCCACCAGGGCCAGGAGTAGAGCCTTCAAAATTTCCACGGCTGCGTCGACCAAGCAGGAACCCTCAGCCGCCCGTGGGGGAGTCCAGGAAACCGCTTCCGACGAGGTACACCAGGTAGTTCTCCATGAGCTCACCGTCTACCTGCGGGCACGAGATCCCGGTCCCCGAGAGCGCCTCGTTGGTATTCTGGCAGTCGAACTCTGGCACCTTGCCGACCAGCGTCGGCCCGTCTGCCGCCGCGCTCATGGTGAGCAGGGGCGCCATGGAGTAGAGGGCGTCCTGCCGCAGACCCCTGGTGGGGTCGAGCAGGTCCGCCCTCCACCTGTCGTAGGGGATACGCTTTATGGGGTAACCGAAAGTCTCGATCCAGGCGGCAAGGTCGTCCATGCCTACCGGGTGCGGGTTCGCCAGGTGGAAACGTTTGCCGAGCGACTCGTCCCGCAATGATAGGCTCACGATCGCGCGGCTCACGTAGTCGACGGGGACCAGGTTCAACTTTGTGTCTATCTCCGGAGCGGTACCGAGGCCGGCCCAGGTCTTTATCATCTTGCACGTGAAGTCGTCCTTGTTCCAGGCCCCCGTCCGGCTGTCGCCCGTGATCAGGGACGGCCGGTAGACGCTCACTGGCAGCCCCCTCGCCCGCGCAATCTCCACCAACATCTCGGCCACCCACTTGCTCTGGGTGTAGCCGTTGTAGAGCGACCCACTGTGGGTGAGGTCGTCGTCCTCTCTGACGACCTCGACGTTGGATCGGCCGACCAGGGGGAACACCCCGAGGGTGGAGACGAAGTGCAGGGGCTTCACCCGATCCCTGACCGCCAGCCTCAAGACCTCCTGTGTCCCGAGAACGTTGGTAGGCTTGAGCGCGTTGTACGGGTAGACCCAGTTTACCGAGGCGCCGCTGTGGTAGATGACGTCGATCTCGCCCGCCAGCTCCCCGAAGCGCCCTGCTCCGAGCCCGAGGAGCGGCTCGGAGAGATCCCCGACGACGGGGACGATCCTGGACGATAGCTCCCCGTCCCACAACCCGTAAGCCTCGAGCGTTTTCCTGAGCTTCCTGGCACCCTCTTCGGCGTCGGCCGCGCGAACCAGGCAGTAGACGTCGGTCCGCGTGAGCCTGAGTAGCTCCGAGAGTACGAAAGAGCCGAGAAAACCCGTCGCCCCCGTCAGCAAGACGCGTTCCGGCGCGCTCCCGTTGGCGGCGTCTCTGGGTTGGATCTCGGGGTCGAGCACGGCCTCTGCTTCGAGGTCATCCACGTTGACGGCGATCTGGTCGAGCAGCTTGTCGAGGGCTCCGGACTTCCTGCGCAGCGTTTGCAAGAGGAGGGCCCGCTTCTCTTTCGCCGAGAGACCCGCGAGGCGGTCGTTCATCATTCGGCCTTCTCTTCGTCGGTGATCAAGTCGCGCAGCATGGCGTCGACTTCCTCGTCCGTCAGTTCTTCGACCTGCGCCTCGAGACCGTGCTCGGCCTCTTCGGAGGCCGGCGGGGCGTCGGACACCGCATCGTCCAGTCCTTCGAGCAGTTGCGCCGCCAGCTGGGAGAGGCTCGGCCCCTGGAGCAAAGCCGTCACAGGCAGGTTGGTCTCGAGGTCGGCCTCCACCCGGTTCTTCAGTTCGACGGCCATAAGGGAGTCGATCCCCAACCTGTTCAGCGGCTCGTGCGCGTCCACTTTGGACGGAGAGCACTTGAGCACCTGGGCTATCTGCTCGACGAGGAACCCCTCCACCAGACCCCGGCGCTCCTCGGGCGCGGCTGCCAGGATATCCTTCCGTACAGAGCTATCCTTCTTCATCTGGCCGTCTCCGGCCAGCACCTCTTCCGAGAGCCTCGAGAGCAGCGGAGGCGTGTAGGAGCCGAGTACCCTGCCCCAGTCCATGGAGATGCCCATGCACTGGACGAGGTCCAGTTCGAGCATCCGCTCCATCAGCAGCACCCCCTGCTCCGGGGTGAAGGGCTTGATGCCCTGTCGCGTCAGGTGCTCGACCCTGTCGGAGCGCGTCGCGAGGCCAACCTCGGTCCACGCGCCCCAGTTGATCGCCAGCGCCGGCATCCCGAGGGCCCGCCTGTGGTGGGCCAGGGCGTCCAGGAACGCGTTCGCCGCCACGTAATTACCCTGCCCGGGGGAGCCGAGCACCGAGGCCGCCGAGGAGTAGAGCACGAAGAAGTCCAGATCCTCCTCCAGCGTCAGCCGGTGCAGGTTCCAGGCCCCGTCCACCTTGGGCGCCATGACCCTCGCCAGGCGTTCCTCGTCGAGCTGCAAGAGGACTCCGTCGTCCAGTATCCCCGCGGCGTGGAACACGCCGCGCAAAGGCGGCATGGAGCCTCGGATCTCCTCGATCACGCCTTCCACCTGACGTTCGTCGGAGACATCGGCCTTCGCGATCTCCACGCGCGCGCCGGCGGCCGTCAGCTTCGCTACGGCCTGCCTGGCAGCCTCCGAAGCGGCGCCGCTCCGGCCCGTAAGGAGCAGGTGGCGCGCCCCCCGCTCGACCAGCCACTCGGCCGTGGAGAGGCCGAGGCCGCCGGCACCGCCGGTGACGAGGTACGTGCCGTCGGGCCTGATCTCGGGACGCTTCGTGGCCGGGACGACCGGCACCTCATCCTCCTCCAGCGACACCACTACCTTGCCGATGTGCTTCGCCTGCGCCATGTGGCGGAAGGCATCCACGGCCTGAGAAATGGGGAAGGTCTCGAAGGGAAGGGGTTCGAGCGTGCCTTCCTCGAAGAACTGCAAGGCCTCGCGCAGGATGACCCTGGACTCGTCGGGCCGCTTCAGCAGGTGCTCGGAGAGGTCTATGGCGAAGAACGAGAGGTTGTTCCTTAGCAGCCAGAGGTCGAGGCGCGTATGCTGCAAGAAGTCGACCTTGCCGATCTCGAGGAAGCGGCCGCCGGACCTGAGCGTCGACAGGCCCCTGGGGATGAACTCTCCAGCCAGGGAGTTCAGTACCACATCGACGCCCTCGCCGTCCGTCAGCTCCATCACCTCGTCCGCGAAGTCGAGGGACCTCGAGTCCATAACGTGTTGGATTCCGAGCGACCTCAAGAACTCCCGCTTCTCGGGGCTACCCGCCGTGGCGAAGATCTCGGCGCCCTTCTGACGGGCGATCCGCAGGGCGGCCTGCCCGACCCCTCCGGCGGCCGCGTGGATCAGAACCCGCTCGCCCTCCGCGAGCCTGCCCAGGTGGTTCAGGGCGTAATGCGCGGTGAAAAAGGCTATCGGCAGCGTCGCGGCCTCTTCGAAGCTCAAACGTGCGGGCTTGGGCATCACGAAGGAGGCGTCGGCCGTAACGTAAGTACCCAGGCATCCGGGGGCAAAGGCAATAACGCCATCCCCCACCTCCAGGCCCTCGACGCCAGCCCCGACAGCCATGATCTCCCCGACGCACTCGAACCCGACGTCCAGGGAGTCCTGGTACAACGGGGGGATGAGGTCCATCGCGATCAGGACGTCCCTGAAGTTCAGGCCGACCGCGCGGACCCTGATCTCTACCTCTCCAGGGCCGGGCTCCCTACGGTCGGTCTCCCGTAGCGTCATCTCGTCAAGGATGCCCGGCGTCGTCACCTCGAGCCCGAACGGCTCGTCGGTAGACACGATCCTCCGCCGCTGTTCAGCGGCGTCGGGCGAGCAACGCACCACCCTCGGCACGTAACGCCCACCACCTCGAAGCGAGATCTGGTCTTCCCCGTCTTCCGCCCGGAGTTCCCGGAAGAGCGTCCCTGCCTCCTCCGATCCGCCCAGATCCACCCTGGTGCAGGCGAGCTCGGGGTGTTCCAGGGAGATAACCTTTCCCAAACCCCAGAGCGGTGCCTGCTCGACGGACACGAGTTTGTCACCGACAGGCTGGGTCTCACGCGTCACCAGCCAGAGCCGGGGCGCGACCTCCAACCTCGCAAGAGCCTGCGTCAGGTGCAACGCGCCGGTACACCCGAGCGTCCGTGCCTCTTCCAGGGATTCGATGAGGGTATCCCGAGGTGAATCGAGGCCCCACAGGTACGTGACGCCTTCGAGGGGCAACAGATCGGCCCCCTCGAGGTCGGCTAGCAGGCGCCGGAAATGTTCGGGATCGGCAGGGTCGAGCCGATAGCGCCTTGGCTCCTCTTCCTGGTAATCGTCCCCGGGTAAGACCGAGATACAGGCTTCGCCGTGCTCTTCGAGTAATCCCTGGAGTGCCTGTCCGAACCCGCTGGCGTCGGCGAAGACTAGCCAGTTCGCTCGCCTGTCGGGGGATGGGGGCTCAGGTGATTCGGGCTGCTCGGGGATCTCCTTCGGCTCCCAGTGCACCTCGTAGAGCCAGTCGTCGAGGTCTTCCTGCTCGCGACCGGCATCGCGTTCGAGACGCTGGAGGCGCAGTCCCTGTGCTTCCAAAAGAACCTGCCCGTTCTCGTCGAGCAGGAAGACCTCGCCCTCGAGATAATCGGCTTCTGGCGACGCTTCAGACTTCAGGAGGGCGTGGGCCCAGAGCCTGGTATCCGGGAGGTCGTGGAGGTGGAGTTTGGCCAGGCCTACGGGGAGGTAAGGGTCTTCCCCTTCCACGCTCCCTTGTGGCAGGGCGGCGGCCAGTACCTGGAAGCATGCGTCCAGCAGGGCTGGGTGGATCTTGTGGCCGTTTTTTTGCGCGGCCACCGCCTCCGTGAGTTGTAGCCGGCCCAGTGCTTCGCCGTCCCGGCGCCAGAGCCGCTCCACGCCCCTGAAGCTTGGCCCGTACTCGAGCCCGCGCTCCAGCAGCCCTTCGTAAAGATCTGCGCCGGCGACGGTCTCCTGGCACCGCGCCATGAGCTCCTCGGGAGATTCGTGCCTTGGAGCCCGGTCGGCATGGCCGTTGTCATGATGGTAGTGGTGGCGGATCCTACCCGCCGCGTGCTCTGTCCACACCTCATCGGGCCGCGTGGAGCCATTTTCCAGGCTGAAGAACCGGAAGGAGGTCTCCCCGACGCCCCGCGCGGAGAGGACGAGCTGCACGGCCCTGGCTCCATGCTCGGGTAGGAAGAGCGCCCGCTCGAAGCTCATGTCCTCCAGCGTGTGGTCCCCTGCTCCCATGGCTTCTTCCGCGGCCGAGAGGACCATACCGGCGAACCCCGCGGCCGGCAGGACAGCAAGCCCCTGTACGCGGTGGTCACCCAGATAGCCGAACGTTTCTACACCAAGGTCCGTCTCCCAGTGGTGCGTTCCCGGATCGGCGGCGGATCTCAGGTGCAGACCCAGGAGGCGTCTCTTGCCGTTCAGGCGGGGCCTGCCGTCCCTGTCCGGTACGGAGTCCCCGTCATTTAGCCAGAAGCGCTCATTCTGAAAGCGGTAGGACGGCAGCCGGATGCTCCGGCCCCTGGAGCGGTAGAGTTTGTCCCAGTCCACCGGGTGCCCCAGCGTGTAGAGCGCCCCGAACGAGCCAAGGGGCGCCGCCCTCCCTTCGTTCTCCAGCAGGGAGGGCAGGGTGAACCCCTCGCGGCCGTGGTGGCGCAGGCATTGCTCGACCGAGCCAAGGAGGACGGGGTGGGGGCTGACCTCCACGAAGACGTCGTGGCCGTCCTCCAGCAACCGCTCCACGGTCTTCGAGAGGAGCACCGGTTGCCTCAAGTTCCGCACCCAGTAAGCGGCGTCGAGCGCAAGGCCGTCCTCGACCTCGCCCGTCACCGTCGAGTAGAGGGTTATGGACGAGGACCTGGGGCGTACGCCTTCCAGGGCCTCGAACAGGTCGGGACGCAAGGGGTCGACCTGCGGGCTATGAGAGGCGTAATCCACCCGGATCCGGCGCACGAAAACGTCCTGGCTCTCGAGTTCGGCCAGGACCTCTTCGAGCGCAGCCACCTCCCCCGAGAGCACGGTGGTGTAGGGGCTGCTGTTGACCGCGACCGAGACCGAGCCCTCGCGGCCGGAAATGACACGCTCCGCCTCCTCGAGCGAGAGCTGCACGACAGCCATGATGCCGTGCCCGCTGGTCCTCTTGACCAGCTGGCTCCGGCGGCAGATCACGCGCGCCGCGTCTTCCAGAGTCAGGGCTCCTGCCACGTGGGCCGCCGCCGCCTCGCCGAGGCTCTGGCCAACCACCGCGTCTGGCGCGATGCCCCACGAGCGCCACAGGGCAGCAAGGGACACCTGCACCGCAAAGATGGCGGGCTGGACGACATCCACCTCGGCCAATCGGGAACTTGCTTCGTCAGCGGCCAGCTCTTCCAGCACGGACCAGCCAGTGTAATCCCGGATCGCCCGGTCGCAGCGCTCCATCGCCTCCCTGAACGCGGGTTCCTGCTCCAGAAGCTCCCGTCCCATGCCGACCCACTGGGATCCCTGTCCCGAGAACACGAAGACGAGCTTGCGCCGCAGGTCGCCGAGCTTGCGGCCCGAGTACATGCCAGGGCGCGACTCGCCCTGGAGGAAGGCCTCCAGATGCTCCGCGAGCTGCTCGTGCGAGCCACCCACCAGTGCCAGCCTGTGGGCGTGGTGGGTCCTCCTGACACCGGCGGTGTAGCAGACGTCCTCCAGGGGGAAGCCGGCACCTTCCTCGCTCTGAAGGAACTCTACGTGGGCGCGCGCCGTGTCCTCGAGGACCTCCGGACTGTGCGCGGACAGGGGCAGCAGGTGGGCTGTGGCGCTCACCCCTGTTGCCGCCGGTGCGGCCTCGGGGGCCTCTTCCAGGACGACGTGGGCGTTGGTGCCTGAGATACCGAAGGAGCTCACCCCGGCGCGGGCGGGTCCTGGGGAGTCGGGCCAGGGGGCGAGCTCCTGCTGCACCGTAAGGGGGAGGTCCTGCCATGGGATGTTGGGGTTGGGTTCTCGCAGGTGCAAACTGGGCGGTATGGTCTTGTGTTTCAGGGCGAGGGAGGCTTTGATCAGGCCGGCCACCCCGGCCGCTCCTTCGGTGTGCCCTATGTTCGTCTTGACGGAGCCGACGACGCAAGGACGGTCATCGGGCCTTCCCTCCCCGATCACGGCCCCGAGGGCCTGCATCTCGACGGGGTCGCCCACCGACGTACCCGTGCCATGGGCCTCCACGTACTGGACTTCGCCTGGCGAGACGCCCGCGCTCCGGTAGGCCTCCTCGAAGACCGCCTCCTGGCCGGGGCGGCTCGGTGTCATCAGCAGGCCGCCGCTGTCGCCGTCGTTGTTTACCGCGCTGCCCCGGATAACGGCGTAGACGGTATCCCCGTCGGCGAGGGCAGCGGACAGCCGCTTGAGCACGACCACCCCGGCGCCCTCGCTGCGCACGAAGCCGTCGGCGCGCGAGTCGCCGAACTTGCAACGCCCGTCGGGCGCGAGCATCTGCGCCCGGGAGAAGGCTATGTAGGGTTCGGGACCGAAGATCAGG
>JBKPSF010000163.1:0-17839 GCA_046734875.1 Actinomycetota bacterium
AGCATGACGATCAAGGGCACAGCCTGCCCGGTGTAGCCGCTCGGAACGTAGAGCTTGTACGAACGCGTCCCCGCGCCGTTGGTGTAGGACCCGTCAACGAAACGCGCCCCATCGGGCACGCTCGGGGACGGCGCTCCTCCCGACTTCGTCCCCGACATACCCGCCACGCCGCGGGTGAGCAGGTTCGGCGGTGGGGTGCTCCACGTGGCCGCGTCGGGCATACGAAGGGGCCCGAACCTGCCGGCTGCCGGTCCCCGATGGTCCTCCTTCACGACCCGAGAGGTGACGTCTATCGGACTATTGGCATCGCCGGAAGACCCCGGCCCGGTCGTGGGGACGAACGTGCCTCCGAGGGCGCGCTGGATTGCTGCAGTAGCCTCTTCTAGTCTGCCCTGCTGGGTGAGGCGCGTGGCCTCGGTCATGCCGTTCTGCATCTGGTGGTTCATGCTGATGGGTTCCTTTCTTTACGAACTTTGAATACGGTCCTTCAGCGCCGACTTTACGGCCGGGCTGGCCCTGAGGGCGCCGAGCACGACCAGCGAGCTTATGGTCTCACGAGCCAGGTCGGGGTCCACATCGTCGTCGATGCTCGCCAGGCCGAGCACCCTGATCTCCAGGGTCTCGCCGACCTCGCGCACGGACTCGAGATCCCGGCGCGTGTAGTGCTCGAGCCCGAGCACCAGGGTCTTGCGCGCCACCGTCTGCTTTACCTCCTCGGCGTGCGTTGCCAACTGGTTGCGGATGGCCGTCCGGATGAAGTCCGTGCGGTTGGAGTAAAAGCCCTCCTGTACCAGTAGATCTATCTGCCCAAGATCCACAAGCCCGAGGTTGATCGTGATCTTCTCCGTCTCACTCATGCCGGCGCTCCACTCGTCGTACTCGCTTTTGACATCCATATACCATCCATGTGGATGGTACACGAGAGAGCGTGCTTGCGCAAGAGCGGTTTCCGCTGGGAGAGTTCATACGGTTCTTGAGGGTGGTGGGCGTTACTATGGGCCGAGAGCGGTCGGCGTGTGAGGAGGAGCATGGAAGTTCTCGTGAGTGGGGCGACGGGTATGATCGGGTCGGCTTTGATCACCGAGCTGGAGGCCAAGGGGCACACGGTCAGACGCCTGACGCGGAGTCCACGTTCTGAGGGGGACATCCGCTGGGACCCTGAGGGAGGCACCGTTGACGGTAATCTTTCGGGAGTTGATGCGGTGGTCCATCTTGCGGGCGAGAGCATCGCCGAGGGCCGCTGGACGGAGGAGAAAAAGCGACGCATCCTGCAGAGCCGAAAGAAGGGCACACGCCTGCTGGCCGAGGAGGTCGCCGGGCTCTCCGATCCGCCCTCCGTGATGGTCTCCGTCTCTGCGACCGGTTACTACGGGGACAGGGGCAACGAGCTGCTCACCGAGGAGAGCGAGCCGGGGAACCTCTTCCTCTCTGAGGTTTGCCGGGAGTGGGAGGCTGCGGCAGATCCGGCGCGTGAGGCAGGGATACGGGTCGTGCACCCGCGGTTGGGTATCGTGCTCAGCACCGAAGGAGGGGCGCTCGGGACGACGTTGCCCATCTTCAAGCTCGGTGGGGGAGGGAAGATCGGGTCGGGCAGGCAGTACTGGTCCTGGGTCTCGCTCGACGACGTGATCGGAGCTCTCGTTCATGCTCTGGAGACCGATGACCTTAGTGGTCCCGTGAACGTAGTAACTACCGACACCCCGACCAACGCGGAATACACGAAGGTGCTAGGTAAAGTCCTGGGTCGTCCGACCTTCCTCACCGTGCCCGCGTCTGCGGCCCGCCTCGGGCTCGGCGAGATCGCAGACGAGTTGCTCCTTGCCAGTGCCCGCGTCGAGCCCGTGAGGCTGCAGGAGACGGGCTACGAGTTCCGCTACCCGGAGCTCGACGGTGCCTTGCACCATCTGCTGGGAGGATGAAAAGCGATCACGAAGAGTAAGTTGGCCTGGACAGACCAGATATCGGGTTTCGAGAGGTTTGCCCTGCGCGTATGATATTGGGGCAATGTAGCGAACGGGCGGCGAGGTGGCTCGCATGACTATCCAGGCCAGGCAGATCACATCGGAAGAGCTCCTGAACTTGCCGGACGACGGATTCCGCCACGAGCTGGTAAGGGGGGAGCTACGAACGATGCCACCGGCAGGGAGCGAACACGGGTACATAGCCATCAACATAGGGACTTCGCTGAACGGGCACGTCAAGGCAAGAAACCTCGGTCGGGTTTATGCGGCCGAGACCGGGTTCAAGCTCGCCTCCAACCCGGACACCGTGCGCGCCCCGGATGCCGCCTTCGTGAGCCGGGAGCGGGTCGAGGAGGCCGGTCGTGTCACGGGCTTCTGGCCAGGTGCGCCAGACCTGACGGTCGAGGTCGTCTCTCCCGGCGACACCCACGCGCAGGTTGTGGAGAAAGCGCTGGCCTGGCTCGAGGCCGGCTGCCGCATGGTGCTCGTCGCCGACCCGGAGCGACGCATCGTAACGTCGTACCGCTCGCTCGACGACATCAGCATCTTCACCGAGGGCAACTCCATCGACGGCGCCGACGTGGTGCCCGGCTGGAGCCTGTCCATCACGGACATCTTCTCGTAGGACCTCGAAGCTTGCGAGTCCGCGTTTTTACGTTTGAACCTCCGCGCCGAAGCCCGCTTCTTGCAACAGCTCGCGGGCATCCCGGGCGGCGCCGGCGTCGAGGGTCAGGACGAGGGCGGCGCGTTCGGTATTTGAGTGCCTCACGTAGAGGTCGAGTATGTTGATGCCGTTCGAGCCCATCAGGGTCGTCACCTCGGCGAACACGCCAGGCCGGTTCTCGACGGGGATGGCCACGTCCACGTTTGTGCCGTCCTTCTCGACCAGGATGCCGCCGAGGGCGTCGTAGGCCTCGCGGGCCTGCAAGAAGCGCCCTTCGATGGCCTGGCGGTCCTGGATCTCACTCCCCAGCTGCGCCATCGCGCCCGCGAAAGCCCCGAGCGCCTTACCGAGGGCCGGCGCGTTCTCGGCCAGGATGTCCGACCACAACTCCGGGTTGGAAGCGCCCACCCTCGTCAGATCCCTGAAAGACGGTCCCGCGAAGGAGAGGGCCTCAGGAGAGATGTCCGAGGCGACCTTCAGGAGGGCTGCGGCCATGAGGTGCGGCAGGTGCGAGAGGGCCGCCACCAGGAGATCGTGCTTCTCGGGGTCTACGGCGGTCGGGACGGCGCCGAGCTCCCTCACGAACCCGGAGACCTCGCGGTAATCATCAGGGGCGGTTTGCTCTGTCGGGGTCAGGAAGTAGCGGGCGCCTTCGAAGAGGTTGGCGCGGGCGTTCGCCACGCCAGAGAGCTGGCTCCCCGCCATCGGATGTCCGCCAACGAAGCGTAGATTTCGGTCTTCCGCTGCGTTTACGATCGCGCCCTTCGCGCTGGCGACGTCGGTGACTAGGGCGTCCGTCGGGGCGAGATCGCCGATCAGGGCGGTCACCCTGGAGATGGGAGCTGCGAGCACGACGAGATCGGCCCCACGCACCTCTTCGAGCGTAGAGTCGTGCTGGATGGCACCGGATCGTTGCGCTTCCTGCAGAACCTCCGGGCTATCCACGCCGACGACGTTCCAGCCGGCTTTGCCGGCGGCGAGGCCGACGGAGCCCCCGATCAGGCCGACGCCGACGATCCCGAGCGTGCGGCTCATGCGAGCGCCGCTATCACCCGGTTGTTCTCGCCCGAATCGCCGACCGTAACCCGGCTCCAACCCGGATAGCCAAGAGCTTCACCCTCGCGCACGAGTACGCCGGAGCGCTCGAATTCCGCGGCGACGAACCGGACCATCACGAAGTTGCCCTGGGAGGGGATATAGACGAGGTTCGCGTCCCTGAATGCCTCCTGCAACCGGTTGCGCTCCCTGACGACAAACTCCGCCCGCGCCACCACCTTCTCCCGCGCGTGCATAGAGGCCGTGGCAGCGACCTGGGCGGCCAGGCTCACCGAGACCGGAAATCGCACGCGCTCGGCGTAGTCGGCGATCCTCTCCGAGGCGATGCCGTAGCCGACCCGGAGCCCCGCCAGCCCGTGCGCCTTCGAAAACGTGCGCGCCATCACCACGTTTTCCCGCTCCAGGGCCAGAGTGTGAGAGTCTGCGTAAGTCGGGTCTTCGACGAACTCCCTGTAAGCCTCGTCCACGATCAGGACCACCCCATCGGGCAACCCGTCGGCGAGCTCCCTTACCCCGTCCAGATCGACGAACGTGCCGCTCGGGTTGTTGGGGTTGCAAAGAATAACCGCCCGCGTCCGGTCAGTGACCGCCGAGAGAAGCGCTTCGGGTTCGATCTCCTGCTCCTCCGAAAGCGGAACCTCCCTGGCCGTCATACCCAGAACCGCGCATACCGACGGGTAGAGGCTGAACGAAGGCCAGCCATAAACCACCTCGCCCGGGGTCGGAAGAAGCTGCAGCACGTTGAGCAAGACCTCGCTCGACCCGTTGCCCACCAGGACGTTGCGCGTCTCGGTGCCCGGGTTAGCGTCAGCCACCGCCTGCCTGAGCCGGGACGCGTGGCTGTCCGGATAGCGATTCGCACGCGGCAGCGCCTCCGAGAGCGCGGCCTCCGCTTCGGGAAGCGGGCCGAAAGCAAGCTCGTTCGAGGTCAGCTTGGCGAGACTCTCGTCCGTCCCCTCCGCCGCCATCCTCCAGGACTTGGGAGGGACGTAGGGTCGCAACGGGTCGAGTTCGGATCGGAATGTTAGCATTTCAGTACTTCAGCATTTCAGCTTGTCAGCTCTCTCATTTACGCGGGTCGTGTCCGGCAAAGACTAGTCTTCTTCGTCCTGGCTTTCAATGGTAGTTCCTCGGGCGATTCACAGTATCGCCTGCCTGAAATGCTGAAGTGCTAACACGCTGACCAGCTACTTGATACAATTCGAAATCCTATGACGGATGCCGATACACGGGAGAAGGTTCGGGAGCTCAGGGAGCGGGTCGACGGGGTGGACCGGGAGCTCATCGAGGCGTTGAGCGAGCGGGCGCGCATCGTGCAGGAGATCATGGCGCTCAAGGCTGAGGCTGGCGCGCCGGTTTACGACCCGAGGCGGGAGGAGGAGATCCTGCAGAAGGTCGTCGAGATCAACCCCGGTCCGATCTACGACTCCTCGATGAGGGACATCTTCGAGCTCATCTTGCACCGCATCCGCGACCTTGAGATCCAACGCGGGGAGTTTCCGAGGTAAGATGGACGTTTCGACGGGCGTAAAGACCGACGTAAAGACCACGAACGGCATGATCCGGCCTGGCACCTTCAGGGTGATCGCGGGTCCTTGCACGGTCGAGAGCTTTGAACAGTTCGCTTTATCGGCCAAGGCCGTGAAGGAGGCCGGGTTCGCCTACGTCCGTGGCGGCGCCTTCAAACCACGCACCTCTCCCTACTCCTTCCAGGGCCTCGGCGAGGAGGGCCTGAAGATACTCTCGGAGGTCTCCGGCGGGCTTGGCCTCAAGGTCGTGACCGAGGTCATGGACCCTTACGACATAGAGCTGGTCATGGAGCACGCGGAGATACTGCAGATCGGAGCCCGCAACATGGCCAACTTCTCGCTGCTCCGGCGGGTGGGCGCCGCGATAGCGGGCACGGACCACGGCGTCGTGTTGAAGCGGGGGCTCTCGGCCACGGTCGAGGAGTGGCTGCTCGCCGCCGAGTATGTGACCTCGGCCGGTGGGGACAACGTAATCCTGTGCGAGCGCGGAATACGCACCTTCGAGACGAGCACGCGCTTTACGTTGGATCTCTCGGCGGTCATCGTGGCCAAGAGGCTGACGGACCTGCCTGTGATCGTGGACCCCTCCCACGCCGCAGGAAGGCGCGACCTGGTGGTGCCTCTCTCCAAGGCCGCCGTCGCGGCCGAGGCCGACGGTTTGATGGTGGAGAGCCACCACGAGCCGCAGGAGGCGCTCTGCGACGGGGAGCAGGCGCTTCCGGTCGAGGCGCTTTTGGGGATGAAGGACGTCTTGCAACCCTTCGCCAGCGCAATGGGCAGGGAGGTCATCTAGTCTCGGTCGCAGACCCCGGCGGCAGGATGAGGCGCCTCGGGGACAGGTTCGTGCTCGTGCGCGAGCTCGGCCCCGGCGGGATGTCCCGCGTCTTTCTCGGTCGCGACGAGGTGCTCGACCGGCCCGTCGCCGTCAAGATCGTGGAGTCCGATCCGGAAGATCCGGAAGTAGGCCTCAGGTTCCGGCGCGAGGGCCGCTCCGCAGCGAGGCTCTCCCACCCCAACATAGTCAGGGTCTACGACGCAGGCGAGGACGAGCTCGACGGGAGCCGCGTCTCCTACATCGTCATGGAGTACGTTCCGTGCGGCGACCTCAAGGACATGATGGATAGGACCGGACCGCTCCCCGAAACCATGCTCTCGCGGGTGGGGACCGATGTAGCGGCCGGCCTCGCCCACGCCCACGAGCGGGGCATCGTGCACAGGGATGTCAAACCCCGCAACGTGCTCATCGACGACAGGGGCTCTCCCAAGCTGGCCGACTTCGGCATAGCCCGCGCCCTCGACGGGACTACGAGCCACAACAGCGCCGGCTCCTACCTGGGAACGGCGGCGTACTCCTCCCCCGAGCAGTTGCGGGGGGAGAGGGTAACCGCCAAGAGCGACGTGTACTCGCTCGGCGCCACCCTCTACCACGCGGCGGTAGGAAGTCAGCCCTTCGCGGGCAACTCCATAGAGGTCGCAAACCAGCACATATCTAGAGTGCCCGCGCCTCCCACTGAGAGGGGGGCGAAGATAAGCGAGGAGACGGAAGCCCTCATCCTCGAGTGCCTCGCCAAAGACCCAGCCAGGCGTCCCGACGCAGCCAGCGTCCGCGACAGGCTGCAGCAGGGCAGCGCGGTCGGCGCGGCGTCAGGGCCCGTGGCAGGCATCAGGGCCGGCGGCTTTCCGGGCGCTGAAGGCCTCTCGCGCCTGACCGAGGCAGCGAAATCCGGGGGGGCTTCGGGCGGAGGACGTTTCAGGAAGGGCGGAAGGAGGTCTGCTCCGGGGCCACCGGAGCGGACGATCAGCCTCCCCACGCGAACCTTCAGGGCGGGCTCGCGCCAGAGGACCATGCTTGCCGCGCTCGTGATCTCCGTGCTCATTGTGCTCCTGGCCGTCGCGGGAACGTGGGCATTTCTGGGACAGGATGACGGCGGCACTAACGCTAAGAACGCCGGCGGCCAGGAACAGGGCAACGCCGCGGGGCCGCGGAAGGACGCGAAACAAGAGCCGGCGAAGGGAGCAGGCGGGACGGAGCAGAAGCCTTCCGAAAACCCGAACCCTTCGGGCGGCGCTCCTGAGGAGAACCGGGCCCCGCCGCTGGCGAAGGCGGAGCAGACGGTTTACGACCTGTATTACCAGATGTCTTTCAGAAGGGTGGGCGCCACGTGGGCCATGCTCTCGCCGAGATTGCAGGGCGAGATAGGCTCCCCCGCGCAGTGGGCCGAGCAGGAAGACATCTACACGTTCACCTACATGTCGTTTACGACCCCTCCTGTCGCCAGGGCCGCGGGGGATGAGGCGGAGGTCACGTTCGTGGTGAGGTTGGATCACACCTGGGGATCCGAATCCCTCTCGGGGACGTGGGTTTGCGTCAACGAAGGCGGGCAGTGGAAGATGGACCGCCTACAGAACGCGCGCAGGACCCCCGTGTAATCAGCAGGTCAGCAATACAGCCAAACCAAGGCCTGAAAAGCTGAAGGGCTGAAATGCTGGATTGCCGAGGGCTATAATCACGCGCGTGATCATGCTGGCAGACAGGTTCGTACTGGAGCACGAGCTAGGCTCGGGAGGCATGGCCCGCGTCTACCTGGGACGCGACGAGGTGCTCGACCGCCCCGTGGCCGTGAAGGTGCTCAACCCCGTGCACGGGGGCACCGACATCGGGGCCCGCTTCGAGCGCGAGGGACGCACGGCGGCGCGCCTCGCCCACCCCAACATCGTGCAGGTCTACGACGCAGGGGAGACCCTGTTCAACGGCAGGGAGACCTCCTATATCGTGATGGAGTACGTCCCCGGCGGAGACCTCAAGGAGTTGATAGACGCGATGGGGAGGTTGCCCGGTTCCGAGCTCTCCAGGCTGGGGGATGAGGTCTGTGCCGGTCTCGCCCACGCCCACGAGCGGGGCGTGATCCACCGCGACATCAAACCACATAACATCCTGCTCGATGAGAACGGGCACGCCAAGGTGACCGACTTCGGCGTGGCCCGGGCGCTCGACACATCGCAGCAGACCCGCACTGGCTCCTTTCTGGGGACGGCCCTCTACTCTTCACCGGAACAGCTCGAGGGACAAAAAGTGACGCCCAAGAGCGACGTCTACTCGCTCGGGGTGACACTCTACCAGGCCACGACGGGAGAGCCGCCCTTCTCCGGCGCGACCCCGATCGAGATCGCGAGCCAGCACGTCTCCAAGCCCCCGGTCCCGCCGCGCCAGCTCGGCGCCGACATAAGCGGGGGCGTGGAAGCCCTGATCCTGGACTGCCTCGCCAAACACCCCGACGACCGGCCGACGGCCGAGGAGGTCCGCTCCCGGCTCGACGCGGAGATCCCCACCGCCGCGGCCGCGCCGCCGCAACTGGCGGCCCTACCGATTGCACCGACCCGCGAAGAGGAGCAGACCCAAGCCGCTCCGGCAGCACCTCCTCCCGGAGCCGGGCAGGGTGGTGCGAGCCGCGGCGGGAGGCGTAGGAGGGGAATCCTTGCCCTACTGGCTATCCTTGCCGTGCTCGCCGTGGTAGGTGCCCTCGCCGCGCCGGGCCTCTTCGGGGGCGAGGGCGCCGGCTCCAACGGTTCGGGGCAGAACAACGCGCAAGCCGGCGGGAACGCGGGAGCATCGAACGAAGGCCCCGGCGGGCAGGCCAACGGCGGTGCGGGTGGAGACCAGGGCGCGGGCGGAGGACAGTCGACGAGTCCGACGGCCACGGCCAGCGCCCAGCCGTCTGCCTCTGCTGGGGCTTCTTCTCCAGGGGAGCAGGACGTTCCGGCGCAGGGAGATTTTACGGCGCAGGCCGCTGAGGTTAGGCTGCAGGAAATCTATACGACCGCGGCAAGTGGAGACTTCAACGCTTCCTATAGCCTGCTCTCTCAAAACTTCAAGACAACCGAGCAAACAACAAAAGCGGGGTGGGCGAATATCTTCGCCGATTTGCAGAGCATCCGCTTCGTCGAGGGGCCCGACGCGCAGGTCTCAGGGAACTTCGCCACGGTAACAGGGGTTACCATCGCCAAAACGACGGACCAGACCGAGCGAAACACCGTCACCTGGCGTATGGTTAGGGAAGATGGAGGGTGGAAATTGGACGAGATCACGTCTTTCCGGCGAGAAATCATCTCAGGGTAGTTCGGTGGAGACTACGTTTTGAGGACCGCACTCACGGCGCTCGTCTCCGCGATCATCGGCGGCCTCGTAACCGCGCTTTTTCTCGTCGTCGGGGTGTACGGGCTGGAGGACAAGTCGGCAAACGTGACCATAAAGGAGGTCGCGCCCCCGCAAGGGTCTTCGGGGACCACGGTCTCTGAAGATGGCGCCTCGGTGCACGAGGTTTATGCGCGCGACGGGCGCGGCGTGGTGAGCGTTGACGTCGCCGCCACGACCGAGACCGCGCCCGCCGGCGGCTCAGGGTTCGTGGTGGACGAGGCGGGGCACATAGTCACCAACCAGCATGTGGTCGAGGGCGCGGAAGACATCTCCGTCAGGTTCACCGAAGGCACGCGCAGGTCGGCCGAGATCGTCGGGGAGGACCCTTCCACGGACGTCGCGGTCATAAAGGTGGACGCGCCGCGCGGGGCGCTGGAGCCGCTCACGCTCGGGGACTCGGACTCCGTGGGCGTCGGTGAGCCGGTTATCGCCATCGGCAACCCTTTGAACGTCGGGATCAGCGTCACCACCGGGATCGTGAGCGGCGTGGGGCGTCCCATCAAGGCACCGAACAACTACACCATAAACGATGCTGTCCAGACCGACGCGGCCATAAACCCTGGCAACTCCGGCGGACCGTTGCTCGACGCGCGGGGCACCGTCATAGGGGTGAACGCCCAGATCGCCTCGGAATCCGGGGGCTCCGAGGGTGTCGGTTTCGCCATCCCGATCAACACCGTCAAGGGCGTGGTTACACAACTGATAACCGACGGCACGGTGGTACACGGCTTTATAGGGGTCTCCATGTTCGAACTAGGCATAGACGAGCTCGCAGCATACACCGGACGTTCCAAGGAGGATCTGAGGGCGGAGTACGGTTTTCCTGCCAACGGGGCCATAGTCAGCGAGGTAACCCCGGACGGGCCGGCGGACAAGGCCGGCATCCGCGGCGGGAAGCTGGAGCAGATCGAAGGCATAAGCGTGCCCATCGGGGACGTTATTACGGAGGTCGAAGGCATCCCCGTCTCGTCCTCGGACGACGTGATAGAGGTCGTAAACTCCGTCAAGCCCGGCGTCAAACTGGGGCTGAGCGTCGTGACCCCGGGCGAGAAGGTGCGTCACGTCGAGGTTACGGTCGGTAACCGTCCGGAAGGGGTGTAGAAGTTGTCGTACGACGAGTTCAAGCGCGAGGCCGCAAACGCTGCGGTAGAACGCTACGTCGAGAGCGGGATGGTCGTAGGTCTCGGAACGGGCTCGACGGCGACCTTCGCGGTGCAGAGGATCGGGGAACTCGTCGCCTCTGGGGAACTCAGAGACCTCAAGGGGGTACCCACCTCGGCCAAAACCACGGCCCTCGCCAACGAGCTAGGCATACCCCTGGCCACGCTCTCCGAGGCCCGTCCGCGCCTCACCATCGACGGCACCGACGAGGTGAGCCCCGACCTCGCCCTCATCAAAGGCCGCGGCGGGGCGCTGCTCAGGGAGAAGATCGTCGCCTCCTCTAGCGAGGAGGGCCTGATCGTGGTCGCCGACTCGACCAAGACCGTAGACATTCTGGGCGCAGGCCCCCTGCCGGTCGAGATCGACACCTTCGGCTGGGAGATCACCCTGGAAGCCCTGGCCTCTTTAGGCTGCGAGCCGGAACTCAGGATAGACTGGACCGACACTGACCGGCCCTTCGTCACCGACGGCGGCCACTACACCGCCGACTGCAAGTTCGACGAGATCTCCGACCCGTCATCACTAGAGGTCGAAATAAAACGCATCCCAGGCGCCCTAGAATGCGGCCTCTTCGTCGACATAGCCCGCGCAGCCATCATCGCCGGAGAAGACGGAGCCGAAATTGTAGAGGCGAAGCCTGAGCGCGCTGGCTAACTACTAGATGCTCCGAATCCGGCGCGGACGCCGGGGCGGGCGGAGCGCTCCTTCTCGACGACGAGCTTGTAGATGTATTCGAACTCGACGTAGACTACGGCTTTGCCGTCCTGCATGGGGATGCGCAGGTGGTCGTCGTTGGTCTCTATCTCTCCGATGTCGTCGGATTCTACGGTAAAGGTGTCGCGGCGGTCCCAGATCACCAGGTTCGCCTCTTCGGATTTCGCTTCTTCTATGACCTTCTCGATGAGCTGCTTTTCCACGGTCTCGACTCCCACTTCTGAAATACGCTTGCAAAACGTCCTTCCCATTCTACTGTAGAAAACGGACGCGGTAGGGAGGGGCGTCACCAGGTCGTGGGGAAGAGGCGCCGTATCCGGGTCCGTAGTCTACAATAGCCGCCGGAGTGCACGTCGCAGGAGGGACTTGAAAGGCATCGCGCGCAGCATCAGGGATCTCGACCGGGCTCTGTTCCGCGCCATCTTCGGCGTGAAGTGGGCGCTGCTCACCTCCGTGATGCGTGCGTTTACCGTCGCGGGGACGGCGGGCGCCCTCTGGGGTTTTCTGGCCGCGGTGGGGTTTGTGCTTACGGGGTTCGACCTTTCTCACCTCCTCATTCCCTGGACGGCCATAGCTGCTTCGTGGACGGTGGCCGAGGGCGCCAAGTTCCTCTTCAACCGCACCAGACCGTTTCTCTGGGACACGGGGATCGCACCCCTCATCAAGACCCCCTCCTCGAGCTCCTTCCCCTCGGGCCACTCGGCCACGGCCGCCGCGGGAGCCATCACCCTCTCGGTCCTCTACCCGCCCTTCGCGCCCGTGCTCGTGCTGGCCGGATTGCTCGTCGTCCTCTCTCGCGTCTACCTCGGTGTCCACTTCCCGTTCGACGTGCTCGCCGGCGTCGCAATCGGCACGGCGACGTCCGCGGTCGTGCTCGTCGTCGCCAGCCTCCTGACCTAGAGGAGCCCGCCGCCGACTCCCTCTAATTTTTCTGTGTGGGCCACATTGCCCACTCTCCCTAGCCTCCGAAATGGGCATCCACGTTGGGCCAGTTGGCCGATCTTTCTCCGCACCCCGGGCGCCATAGTTTCTCGTGACGGTTGGGCAGAACAGAGGAGGAGATCGTGTACCAGGAAGAAGTGGTGCTCTACGCGGTGGCCCGCAGCCGTGCCTGCAGGCGGGCCAGGCGTCTTCTGAGGCGCAAGGGCTACGCCTTCGAGGAGGTGGACGTGGGCGCCGACGAGGGGTTGCTCGTAAGCCTGAGTGCGGCTACCGGGAAGAAGTTGCTGCTGCCGCTCGTCTTCCTGGGCGGGCGCCTGGTGGGCGGCCTCGACGAGATACAGGCCCTGGAGCACTCGGGCGACCTCGACCGCCTGGTGCGGGGCAGGGTGTAGGTGTTCGATGGTGGCGTGGAGGCACGCCACGGAGAGGAGACGGGCAGATGTGGGGTAAACACCTGGTGTTGGATTGTTCGGCGTGCGATCGGGAGGCCGTAAGGAGCGCGGAGGCCATCCGCGCCTTCTCCGAGGATCTGGTCTCCCAGATAGGCATGGTGGCCTACGGGGAGCCCGTCCTCGCGCACTTCGCGACGCACCTGCCGGAGGCGGCAGGATTCTCCCTGGTGCAGCTGATCGAGACCTCCGCCGTGACAGGCCATTTCTGCGACGCGAGCGGCGACGCCTACCTCGACGTCTTCTCCTGCAAGGACTTCGATTCCGCGGTCGCCATCGGGGTGGTCGAACGGCACTTGAAGCCCGAAGCCATAAGGAAGGTCGAGCTCTCGCGCGACGCCTCGTTGGCCCGAGAAGAGGGGGACGCTGCGTGATCATCTTCCTCTTCGGGCTGCTCTTCGGCCTGGCCACGGCATTCCCCGTAGGAGTTCAGAGCTTCGTGGTGATGAACCAGGGTTTGCGTTTCGGGTACCCGCGTGTCCTGACCGGAATAGTCACGGCGAGCCTGTGCGACACGCTACTGATCATGGCTGGTGCCGCGGGGGCCTCCGCGCTCCTGGCCGACGCCGACGAGCGGGTGCCCGTGCTCCTGATCGGCATAGCCTTCCTGGCCGTCTTCGGAGTCCTGGCCTTCCGCGCCCCGCCTGAGGAAGAGGCCGGACAGGTGAAGAGCGCAGGCCGTCCCCTCGCCATGATCGCCCAGACGGTCGGGGTCTCTTTGTTCAACCCGCACGCCGTCCTCGAGACGGTGGGCGTCCTGGGCGGGGCCATAGCGGCCCAGAGCGCCGGGAACCGCATCGAGTTCGCCTGCGGCGTGGTGGCGGCCTCGTGGGTGTGGTTCCTCATGGTGGGCTTCGGGGCTTCGGCGCTCCAGAGGCGGCTCACGGCACCAGCGCGGCTCTGGATGCAGCGCGGCTCCGGGGTAATGATGCTGGCCCTGGCAGCCGTCCTGGTGACAAGGCTCGCTTAGCAGCCGCTCAGCATTTCAGCAAGTCAGCACTTCAGCATTTCAGGTTGGTTGGTCTGAACTTTCTGGTTAGTAAATGTGGTCGCAATTCCGGGTCGAGACGCTGGTAAACTTGGGCTGTTATGGGTATTGCGCGTTATTACACGGTGGGGGCTGTTGCGCCGGACTTGCGGTCGTTGAAGGCGCTTGACGAGCGGTTGGAAGATGCGGCTCTTGCGGAGGGTTCTCTGCTCGTGTTTTCGCGGCGGAAGGACGAGGGGCTGGTGCGTGTTACCGTTCCCGGTGCCGGGACTCGCAGGGTCGAGTCTGGGCTTTCGCGGACGCAGTGGTTCGAGTTTGCGAGCACCTACCTCGGCGTGACGGCCGTGAGCGTTCTTATGGGCGCTGTCCATCTTCCTACCGGTATCGCCGTGCAGACGATACTGACACTCGTGGCCATCGTGGGCCTCATCCTCTACCACCGCCGCCCACAGCTCCGGAACAGGCTGCTAGCAATGGGCCTCCCCGAGGATTTCGCCGAACAGTGGGAGGCAACGTTCCCAGAGGGTTTCGCCCTTGCCCTGGCCACGGTTCCTGCGGACCAGTTCGATGAGATCCAGGACGCTTTTGCGGAAGACCCCGAACTCCTCTCTCCGCTCACCATAGACCGCCGGCCGGTGATTTAGAGCACGCTCCGGCTTCGCCTCCGCTTTTCAGCACGGCGCTTGTAGCGCCTTGTCAGCACGCTCGGCTTCGCCTCGCTTGTCGGCCCGCCTGCTCCGCAGGCTTGTCAGCCTTTTGCCGTTCGGGCCTCGCCCGGTCGTGCTGGACGAACCGCCGTCCGATGCGGTAGGCCTTACGCTCGCGGCATCGCCCCGAGACGACTTCCCGAAAGCGAGCCCGGCGTAGCCGGACGAAGCGTGCTGACAAGCGAAGGCGTCAGCCTGAGCGTGCTGACAAGCTGCCGCAGGCAGCGTGCGGCCAAGCTGATAAGCTTGGCCTCGTGATCGTTCGCGAGCGGGCTGACTCTTTTTTGCTCTTCGGGCAGCACGAGCATGCCCTGGTGGCGGGTGAGTTCGCGCGCCGGTGGGGGAAGCGTCCCATCCCCTTCGAATCTACGGTATATGCCACGGCCAACCACGACCTTGCCTGGCTGGAGCCCGACGGGGAGGTGCTGTGGAACGAGGAGAGGGGTAGGCCTTACTCCTTTATGGATTATCCCTTGCACCTGAAATTGCCGGCGCAGAAGTGGGGGATAGAGCAGGTTGTGGCCCGTGATCCTTACGCGGGATGCCTCTGCAGCATGCACTACGCCCGCTTCCTGCTAAGGGCCGAGCGTCCCGAGGAGATCGAGTTTCGCGACGGCGAGTTCGAGCGGCAGCGCAGGCTCGAGGAGGGGATGTCGGCCGCCGAGCTAGAAGGTCTGGAGCGGAACTTCCGTTTTTTGCGGGTGTGCGACGGGATCTCCCTGTTCCTCTGCCTGAACGAGCCTGGCGGCGAGGACAACCCGCCCCCTTATCCAGGGGGCTTCGAGTTCGACGGGATGCGCTTCGACCTCGTGTGGGAGGATGCCGGGACGCTCGGGCTGGATCCCAACCCGTTCCCGGAGCCGTTCGGAGTGGAGATGCCATACCGCGTCGTCGGCAGGGACCGGAGACCTCTCGGGAGCGATATACTCCGACTTCGGATAATCTGACAGGGGCGCCCGTCGGCGCCCCGCTCACTTTCCTTCTTCATAGAAAGGACCAGTATGAGGGACGCGTCGTACGATTTCTTGAAGAGGCTGCTCTCGACCCCCGGGCCGAGCGGATACGAGGAGGAGGCCGCCAGGGTCTGGAGGGAGGAGGCCGCCAAGTTCGCCGACGTACGCGGCGACAGGATGGGCAACTCCTTCGCCACGATAGGTTCGGGGGGATCGCCGAAGGTCATGCTCGCCGGGCACATAGACGAGATCGGGTTGATGGTCACCCACATCGAGGATAGCGGCCTGCTCCGCTTCACCGGCGTAGGCGGCTGGGACTCTCAGGTCCTGGTAGGGCAGCGCATCGAATTGCTCACGAACAGCGGCGAAATTACCGGTGTGATCGGCAAGAAGGCCATCCACGTCATGGAACCCGACGAGCGCAAAAAGGTCTCCGAGATAAAGAGCCTCTGGATAGACATCGGCGCCAAAGACGCCGATGAGGCGAGGGGAATGGTCCGCGTCGGGGACGTAGGCGTCATCGACCAGAACCTGGTGGAGCTCCCGAACGGACGCATAGCTTCCCGCTCCGTGGACAATCGTATGGGCGCGTTCGTGGTCCTCGAAGCCCTGAGGCTGCTCTTCGAAGAAGAGAACATCGGCGCCGAGGTCGTCGCCGTGGCCTGCGTGCAGGAGGAGATAGGACTCTACGGGGCGCGCGGGGCAGCCTTCGGGCTCGACCCTGACGCCGCCATCGCCGTCGACGTCA
This sequence comes from Actinomycetota bacterium, assembly GCA_046734875.1. Lineage (GTDB taxonomy): Bacteria > Actinomycetota > Rubrobacteria > Rubrobacterales > Rubrobacteraceae > Rubrobacter_D. The sequence goes on from JBKPSF010000163.1 coordinate 16,068, forward strand.
CCCATGCGACGGACACCCCAGGCGTCTCCAAGAACGAGCATGGGGACCACGCTTTGGGCAGCGGCCCGGTCATAAAGCGGGCGACCAACATCTCGCCCATCGTGTCGGAGGGGCTCATCGCCGCGGCCGAAGGCGAGAACATCCCCTATACGTTGGAGGCCGACTCGCGCACGACGGGAACCGACGCGGACGCCATACAGTTCGCGCGGGCCGGCATCGCCACCGGGCTCGTCTCGTGCCCGAACCGCTACATGCACTCCCCCAACGAGGTCGTCGACGTGGAAGACGTCGAGAACTGCGCCAGGGTGATCTCCGCCTACATAAAGACCCTCGGCGCGGGTTCGGATTTCGTCCGCTAGCCTGTGGCCACAGGTGAGGAATCGAAGCGGCGCGCCTCGCCGGCGGTCGAGGCCGCGCTGCTGTTGACGGTCTTCTTTTTCGGGACCAATTTTTCGGCCGTCAAGATAGTCGTAGATAGCGTGCCGCCGATCCTGTTCGCCGCGACGCGCTTCACCCTGGCCGGATTGCTGCTCCTGCTCTTCGTGCCGTTCCTGAGGGGCGAAAACCGGCTGCGCCGCGAGGATTTCCTCGCCGTGCTCGGCCTCGGCGTAGTCGGCATCACGCTCACCCAGACCGTCTTCACCCTGGGCGTCAGCCTGACGACGGCGGCCAACACGGCCCTCGTCTACTCCACGGCCCCGGTGTGGGGCATGCTCCTCGGCTTCGCGCTCGGCCTGGAGCGGCCGAGGTTCACGGGCGTCCTCGGCATCGGCCTCTCCCTCCTCGGGGTCGGCTTCATCGTCTACGGCGGGCTGGAGTTCGCGGGCACGAGCCTCGTGGGCGACGCCCTCATACTCGGCGCCGCCGTGTTCTGGGGTTCCTACACCGTCCTCTCCCTCTCGCTGCTGCAGCGTTACTCGCCCCTGGCCCTCGCCGCCTACGCCATGACTTTGGGCGGCCTCGCCGCCTTCCCGCTCGCCGCGTTGGAGCCTGGCGGCTTCGACGTCGGGCCCATGGACGGTTTGACCTGGGGAGCCGCCGCCTACTCGGCCCTGTGCTCGTCGGCCTTCGGGTTCCCGGCCTGGGGGTGGGGGGTCTCGCACGTCGGGGCCAATCGCGTCCTCATCTACCAGTACCTGATCACCCTCACTGGCGTAACCACGGGTATCATCATCCTCGACGAGGATTTCGGCCTGAGCCAGATCTTCGGTGCCGCGGTAATCCTCTGCGGCGTCTACCTCGCCCGCAGGAGATAGCATCTCAGCGAGTCAGTACTTCAGCATTTCAGCACGTCAGCTTCACATGTCCCGGGTGGATGGGAGCACGTTGGGAGGACGAAAAGTATTTATCCTCCGGCGGAGCGTCTGGTTCTGTGGGCGCGTCTTAATTCGTTCGGTTCCGGCAGGACGAAGATGAGAACGAGGGCGACGATGAGCGCCAGGCTCGCCGCCGGGCTGACGAATGCGAGCGCGAAGGTGAAAATGAACGAGAGCATGCCGAAGATGTAGCGGCGAGTCATGGCACGCAGCAGGGAAGGATCTACGCTCCGGTCTATGAGGCGGTAGTTTGTGGCGGCGTAAAACCAGATCAGGCCGATGAATACGCCGGTTACGGCCAGCGTGCCACTGTACACGGCTACGGCGGTGGTGCGGTGGGCTTCGTCGCTGACGTACTCCGAGAGCAGGGCCGTGGGGAAGGGAATAAAGGCCACGCACATCAGGAACAAGATGTTTATGAAGAGCAGGATGTTATCCGCGCGCGAGATCAGGCGG
>JBKPSF010000164.1:0-10999 GCA_046734875.1 Actinomycetota bacterium
GAAGCTGGTGAGGCTCGTCCACTCGATGCTGCGGAGCGGGCGCATCTACCAGCCGCCAGGCGCTCGCCGAACCTCTTCGTAGGTTCGTGCGGGTCATAGTTTTCCCCCGGTTGCCGGGGAAAGCCCGGTGGCCAGCGTCAGCCTGTTCTGGTTGTTCAAAACTTCCCCTTGACATTCCACTGCAGCTCTCCTATTCACCGACACGGGGGAGTCTCCTCCGAAATCCGCATGCAAAATTCTGCATAGATCGACGCCCGCGTGGACTCGCGGAGATCACTGTCCGTCTCCGCGAGGCCATGCACAGAACACGAGAATTTGCGGAGTCGGATACAAATGCAAGATCGTACGCAAGATCGTACATGCGATCCGGGCAGGCCCCGCGCAAGATAGAACCAACTACTACCAGAGTCTGAATCCCCATCCCCCGCTGGGAGTGCACGGCGAGCTACGTGGCTATCAGACAACCTTCCACAGTGCCAGACCGGCGTTACTTGTAGCGCGCGATAAAGAATCTGGCGTAGTACCCGGCCCAGTTGGCACCAGGTGCCCTCAGGGGCTGCTCGTTCGCGACTAGCAAGAGCATGTAGACGAGCTCGCTCCTGGTGAAGCTCGCGTCAAGTAGATCGCTGAGCCTCTCACGCAGGTAATCCGCGTACCACAGCGGCCACTCCGGGTCGGCGCCATCCGTCTCGATAAAGGCCCGGTGGTGGGCCTCGCCGACCTCGCGAAAGAGATCTTCGAGCTGGAGCGCAAGATCCGTGTCCGTCATCTCTTCCTCCCCGATACTATGTATCACTCTAAAGTATAGGTTCGGTCAGAATACACTGCAACCGCGTTGCGGGTTTCGTGGTCTCTCGCTGCTAAACTCACTTGAAGTTGGAGTGATCGGAGAGAAGCAGGGGTGTCCGAACAGAGCATCTCGGGCAGAGAGGATCTCGAGCGGCGGAACCACGAGCTGTCGGTGCTGAACGAGATAGCACGCCAGCTCAACCGCTCCGTGGAACTCGGTCAGGCACTGGGGTTCACGCTCTCGCAGGTAGCCGAACTTCTGGGTTTACGGACGGCCTGGATCTGGCTGATAGACGATTCTTCGCCGGAACCCTACCTCGCCGCCGCCCGCAACCTGCCTCCTGCCCTCGCCGACGAGCCGCGCCGCATGGATGGCTCGGGCTACTGCTATTGTCTGGACACTTACAAGCGGGGCGACCTGGAAGGTGCTGCCAACGTCAACGTCCTGATCTGCAGCCGCCTCGACGGCCTCGTGGACGGCACGGGCGGCCTGCGCTACCACGCAAGTATTCCACTGTATGCCGGAGAGAAGAAACTAGGCGTCATGAACGTCGCGAGCCCGCAGTGGCGGGGGCTCTCGCCCGAGGACCTGCAACTCCTCTCCACCATAGGCGACCTGCTAGCCATCGCCGTCGAGCGGGCGCGCCTCTACGACCGCAGCGCCAGGCTGGGCGCCTTCGAAGAACGCAACCGGCTGGCGCGGGAGATCCATGACACCCTCGCCCAGGGCCTGACCGCGACGGGCCTCCAGCTGGAGTCGGCGGAGGCCCTCCTCGACCACGAAGCCGGCGCAGAACGCGCCCGCGAAGCGCTGCGCCGCGCGCTCTTCCTCACCCGATCCAACCTCGACGAGGCCCGCCGCTCCGTCCTCGACCTGAGGGCGGCCCCGCTGGAAGGCCGCTCGCTGCCTGAGGCGTTGAAGACGCTAGTAGACCGCTGGGAGGCCGAGACCGGCGTGAGCACGAGGTTCAAGGCCATCAACGGCAGCCACCCACTACCGCCGCGGGTCGAGGTCGCCCTCTACCGCGTCTGCCAGGAGGCACTGACCAACGTCGCCCGCCACGCCGGCGCAAGCAGGGTCACGGTCCGGCTCGTAATCACACCCGATGAGGTGCGGCTCGTGGTCAGGGACGATGGCAGCGGCTTCGACCCTTCTCGCGTGTCGGAAGAGCACCACGGAATGATCGGCATGAGGGAGAGGGCCGATACCATCGGCGGCTCCTTCGAGGTAGAGAGTGATACGGACGGCGGAACGCGGGTCGAGGTCGAGGTGCCTCTGGGAGGAGATCGGGGTGAATAGGATCAGGCTTCTCGTCGCCGACGACCACCCTATGTTGCGCGAGGGCCTCGTCGCCGTGCTCGGTACCCAGCCCGACTTCGAGGTGGTCGGCGAGGCCTCAGACGGCGACGAGGTGGTGAGGTTGGCGGAGAGCCTGGACCCCGACGTGATACTGCTCGATCTGGAGATGCCGGGCACGGACGGCGTCGAGGCACTCGAGAGGCTCCGCGACGCGCGAGCTCGCGCCAGGACTGTCGTCTTCACGGCATACGACACGGACGAGAGAATCCTTGGATCTTTGCGCGCGGGCGCCCGCGGCTACTTGCTCAAGGGCGCCTCGCGGCAGGAGATCTTCGGCGCCATCCGAACCGTGAGGGCCGGGGGCTCGCTGCTGGAGCCTGGCGTCGCCGACAGGCTGCTGGAACGCATAGAGGGCGAGGAAAACATCCCACAGAACCGGCGCCTCACGCCCAGGGAACTAGAGGTGCTCGCGCTCGTCGCCCAGGGCCTCAAGAACGCAGAGATCGCGGATCAGCTTTTCATCTCGGAGCGGACGGTCAAGTTCCACGTCGGCTCCATCCTTGCCAAACTCGAAGCCCAGAACCGCACCGAGGCGGCCAGGATCGCGGTCCGCCGTGGGCTGGTGGAGGCTCCCTGACCCGATCGTCTCCAGCAAAGTAGCTCGGCAGAAATTTGCTCGTAGTCGGGTTTCCCCCGACGCGGGACCTCCTCGGATCTTTGCGAAATTCTGTATGCCAACGTCTCAGAAGCGCCCCCGGCCCTGCAGGTGGCGACGGCCATACCGCGCTTTGTGAGAGAATGTGAACAAGCATACAAAAGGCTCCGCGACGAGACCGCCATCTCCCGGAGCCCTGGCCGATCGTTGGCGTTGATGAGGAGGCCGATCATGGTGCATGGTGTGGAAGGACGGGCACAGGTAAAGGTCACCGCTATCCAGACAGGGACGGTCAACCTGCATCGTCTTCACGAGGAGGCACCGCTCCAGTGGAATCCTCTGCGGCGCAAGGTGCGGCTCGCGGACATGAGCATAGACCCCGCCAGGGACGTCCGCCAGCTCTTGATGACGCACCTGCACCACGACCACACGGGCGGCCTGCACCACTTCCCCCACACTCAGATATCCAGCATACTGCTCCTCGGCCACGACCCCGGCATCTCCGAGCGCCTCGCCAACCGGCAGGTCCTGTTCGGCGAGGAAGCCACCCTCGGGGCATCTCCCCGATCGCAGGGATGATCGCGTTGGTGAGACCCTGGCGGTTTTGGTGACCTCCTTCGGTCCCATGCGCTGTTCTGCCTGTACTAAAGTACAGGCAGAAAACCGTCCCTCCTGACGTTCTCCTGAGGGGACGACAGCGATACATTGTATTCAACCAAGATCGGGAGGAGAACGAGATGGCCGAACAATCTTCACATCGTACGGTGCTCATCACCGGCGCTTCGCGCGGCCTGGGCCTGGCGTTGGCGCGCGGCCTTGCCGATGAAAACTGGACTCTAATCATCGACGCCAGGGGCGAGGATGCCCTGGAGAGCGCCCGTGCCGAGCTGGCAGAGCAAACCCGTGTGATCGCTATCCCCGGAGACGTCTCGGATCCGGAACACAGGGCCGCACTGGCGGATGCGGCCCGCGGGGTCGGCGGCCTGGACGCGCTCGTCAACAACGCGAGCATCCTCGGCCCGAGCCCCCAGCCCTCTCTGCTCGACTATCCGCTAGATGTGCTCGAGGAGGTTTACAGGAAGAACACCCTCGCGCCCCTCGCGCTCGTCCAGGCGCTCGGGAACGAGCTGAAGCAGCATGCCCGTATCCTCAACGTGACGAGCGACGCCGCCGTCGAGCCGTACGAAGGCTGGGGCGGCTACGGGTCGAGCAAGGCCGCGCTGGAGCAGCTCTCCAACATCCTCGCCGCCGAAAACCCGGACCTGCGCGTCTACCGCGTGGACCCCGGCGATATGCGCACCCGGATGCACCAGGAAGCCTTCCCCGACGAAGACATCAGCGACCGGCCACTCCCGGAAGAGAGCGTGCCAGGTCTCATGGAACTCCTCTCGGGCGACCTGCCGAGCGGCCGCTACGAGGCCCGCGCGCTCGTCACGACCCCTGGGAGGGCGACAGATGAAAGCTAACGGCCTGGTCTGGCTCGGTACGCGAACCCGCAACTTCGACGAGACGGTTAGATTCTTTGGAGATACCCTGGGCCTTCACGTGGCTCACGAAGAACCGGACTTCACGGTCCACTTGCTACCCAACGGGGACAAGGTCGAGGTATTCGGCCCGGGACGCGAGGACCACGCACACTTCGATACCGGCCCCGTCACCGATTTTCAGGTCGATGACGTAAGGGAAGCAAGGGCGGATCTGGAATCGGCAGGGATCGAGTTTATCGGCCCCTTCCACGAGGCTGACGACGGCGGGTCCTGGTCCCATTTCAGGGGACCCGACGGCAACGTCTACGAGATCACCACCCCAGCGAAACCAGGCGCCTGAACGATAGGCTAGAAAGAATAGGACTATGAACGACACCATGGAAGCAATGTTGGATACCCCGGACGCCCTTCCCGACTACCCTGAAGCGCACGTCCCGCTGCAATTCGACCTGCCCTCGGAGCTTGAGGCCGGCGAGCCCCCTGAGGCGCGGGGACTGCGCCGCGACGAAGTTCGCCTGATGGTCTCCCGTCTCGAAGACGACAGCGTCGTCCACTCCAGCTTCACCGACCTGCCTGAGTTTCTGCGGGCTGGCGACACCCTCGTCATCAACACCAGCGGCACGATGAACGCCGCGCTCCCAGCCAGGTACACGGACGGAACGCCCCTCACGGTGCACCTCTCTACGCACCTGCCGGCAGACCTGTGGGTCGTCGAGCTGAGGTCGGCCTCAGGCGATGAACCTGTGCTAGACGGTAAGGCTGGAGAGGCCCTGTCGCTCCCCGAAGGCGCCAGCATCGTCCTGCAGACGCCTTATCTCTCGGAGAGACGGAATCGGACCGGAGAAACCAACCGGCTCTGGATCTCGACCCTGAACCTGCCAATGAGCTTCGACGAGTACCTGGGCAGGCACGGATCTCCCATTCGGTACGGGTACGTCAGGGAGAGTTGGCCGTCGGGCTATTATCAGACGGTCTACGCCACGGAGGTCGGCAGCGCCGAGATGCCTTCGGCGGGAAGGGCCTTCACGCCCGAGCTCATCACGCGCCTCGTCGCGAAGGGCGTGCAGATCCTGCCCCTCCTCTTGCACACGGGCGTGGCGAGCCTCGAAGACGACGAGCCGCCGTACGAGGAGTTCTATAGGGTCTCCCCTGAGACCGCAGCCGCCGTCAACGCCGCACGCCAGTCCGGACGAAGGATCATAGCCGTCGGGACGACCGTCGTACGCGCGCTCGAGACCGTCACCGACAGGAATGGCACCACCCATCCTGGTGAGGGCTACACCGACCTCTACATAACCCCGGAGCGCGGCATACGGTCCGTGAACGCGATGCTGACGGGCCTGCACGAACCCCGCTCGACCCACCTGTCGATGCTGGAGGCCCTCGTCACCCGCACATCCTCATGCCCCCTCGACACAGGCGGCCGGAAGCACCTCGAGACCGCGTACTCCGAAGCCCTGGACAAAGGCTATCTGTGGCACGAGTTCGGTGACTTGCATTTGATCCTGGCTGTCAGCCAGTCAGCTATTAGCTCTTGCTGACAAGCTGAAGTACTTGCTGACTCACGCGCATGCTACGACCGCCTTGCCTGGCCTCCAGCCGGGAGGATCCTTGCACAGCCAGTTTGCCGCCTCGCGGTTCGTGCGGTCGTCTCCGGCCTTCATCTCCATGCGCCAGGTAAAGATGCGCCGGTTTTTGCAGTTGATGGCCCCCTGGCCGGAGGCAATATGCGAGGGCCCGCCGAAGCTGGGGTTGAGGTCGCTGGCGGTCCGATTCAGGACGTAGACGAAGCCGACGTTGTCGGCAATACCGAGCAGGCCCGTCTGCGTCATGCTCACCTTGAGCAGCCGCAGACGCTCCCCTTGCCTATGCCTCTTTGCGAAGTAGCGGAGCAGCTCGCTCTGCTCGTAGGTGACAAAGCCGCTCGCTATCTTGCCGCCGGGTTCCACGTTGCTGACGGTGTACCAGGACCACGGATCGTAGGCCCTCTCTGAGAAATCGGGTGGACTGGGACCCTCCGAAAGAAAAAAGCTGCGAGACAGGGCCGGCTGGTCCCCACTGTTGTAAGCGTCGACGAACGACATCACCAACCAGGCCACGTGCCTTGGATGGCAGCTGTCGGGCAGCGAGGCGTCGTCGCTAGTCACGATCACCCGCGCCGGTTGCCGGTAAGAAACGACCTCGGGTGGTTTGTCCCCGCCCGAGGAATGCGGCCTCTCCCCTTCCTCCCCGCAACCGACCAGCAAGAACACCAGGACCAGGATGGGTACAATCGCCGCCTTCATGGAGAACCCCGAGGTCGCCCTGCCTTCCGCCAACCCGCGTTGTTCACACCATTCTATACCCGTGGCATCAAATGCGCGTCAGCGAAAGGTCGTTCAGGGAACCTGTAGAAGAGGGCGGCGCTTTTCGGGTGTCCCTACGTATGGCTCAAGCAAACCACCCATCGGGGTCGAGTGCCTGCCCGGTGGCCATGCGCGGTTGGTACTGCTGGGCGAAGACCTGGCCGACCAGCTCTCGACGGCTGCGCACGCCGACCTTATCGAAGATCGACTTGAAGTGATCCCGCACCGTATTCTGCGTGATATGCAGCGCCCCTGAGACCTCGGCGGTAGAGAGCCCGCGCAGGACCAGTTGCGTAATCTCTCCTTCGCGCCTGGTCAAACCGTATGCCTCGACGATCAAGGGCGCGATCTCCGAGGGATGGGCCTCCTCGAAAATGACGGCTATTCGCCCTTCGGTCGCCTCGCCTCGCAATCTCGAGGCGTGAAGCACCAGCCATCGTCCTGAGACGGTCCTGATCCGCGACCTGGGCATCTGGTCGGGCGGGTGGCCACCACGCTCGACCGCGAGCAAGCGAGCGGCAACCGCGTATACCGCGTCGGGCAGCTCGAGTGGGCCGGGCCAATCGTCCTGCGCCACCTCTGCCAACCAGGCCTCGGCCGCGGGTGTGATCGCGGCCAGCGAGAGATCTTCGCCGAGGAGCAGCAACCCCGGCCCATCGGGGGGCGGAATGGTGCTCCGCGTGTCGCCGATGAGCAGGGCCGTTCGTAGGCCCTCGGCCAGGTGCGGGGTGAGCTTCGCCAGGAAAGCCGCCTCGGCGGGCGTGAAGTCGGGGCTGGATCTCTCGCGGTGCAGACACATGAAGCCCCAGCACTTCGAGCCGACCGTCAGGGCGGCCCTCAGCTCGTCCCCCAGGTCGAGCGGCTCGAGGATCTCCTGGTAGCGCGGGCTACGGACCAGCTCGCCCCCGGTCGCAGCGCCCAGGCTGTCAACCGGAGAGCCTCCCCTCGCCAGGCTCGTGAACTTTACCGAATCATCCCTCAAGAACTCGTTCTCGAGGAACTGGCCGGCGGCTCCTGCCAGAACCTCATCGACCACGGCGCCCGTGAACAGAAGCGTCGCCGGGTCGGCTGTGGCGAAGAACGAGGCGTCTATCGGGATCACCTTTCCGAGCTGCTTTACCGCTTGGACCCTGAACGTCTGCGAATCCAGCCCGGCGTGAGAGAGACGGATGATCTCCTGCCTGGTTCGCTCCGCAGACCCGCTTCTCTCCATGGCGTGGGCATTATACAAGCTACTACAGTGCCAAAAAATCCCACGTTTGTGGGATTACCTTCGCCCACATCATGCACTACCGTCCAGTCCATGAAGTTCAGGCGAACTCGAAGGAGGTCTAGAAATGCCGGCCGAAGAGAACAAGGCGCTGGTGCGCCGTTTCGTGGAGGAGTTCTGGAACCAGGGGGACACGGCCGCTGCGGATGAGCTAATGGCGGGCGACGCCGAGATCTACATGCCCACGGGAGAGACACTCGACATCGATGGGCTCAAGAGTTTCAACGGCTGGTGGCGCGAATCGTTCCCAGACTGGCATTCCACCTTCGAGGAGCTGGTCGCGGAAGGGGACAGGGTTGCGGAGAGGTGGACCGGCCGGGGCACGCACCTGGGCGAGCTTATGGGTATCCCTCCCACCGGCAAGCGCGTCGTCGCGCCCGGTAGCGTTTTCTACCGCATCGTCGACGGAAAGATCTCGGAGTTCCGGGGCCAGTTGGACATGATGGGCCTGATGCAGCAACTCGGCACGATAGCACCCCCACAGCATGCCGAGCCGTGATCCACGAGACGGGGGATATCAAAGCGAGATAAGGCCGTGACGTGCGCCCTGGCTTACGGCTTCGGCGCGATTGCTTACACCTAGCTTGGAGTAGAGGGAAGAGACGTGAAACTTGACAGTGTGCTCGCTGATGTGGAGCTCACGTGCGATCATCTTGTTGGAGAGCCCGCCGCCGAGCAGGCCGAGGACCTCGCTCTCGCGCGCGGTGAGCGGCTCGGAAAGCTCCTTGACGGCCGGCGCGGGTTCCTCGAGCAGGCGTTCGGCGAGTTCCCTGGGGAGCACGGTAAGGCCCTGTGCCACCGCGGCGACGGCCGCCCCGAGTTCCTCGTAGGGTGCGTCTGGCGGCACGACGCCCCAACCCCTCGGGGATAGTGCGTGCAGCCTGGATGCCGCACCTTCGTCTTCGGAGAGCAGGAGCAGCGATTGCGTGCCGTCCTCGGAGGCGGAGAGCGCGGTTTCCTCGAGCCAGTCTTCGTCGGCCACGAGAACGACATCCGCATCTGACAAGCCGGGTTCGGGCCCCGAGGCGCTGGCCTCCCCTACGACGAGCAGGTTGTTGCCTTCTACGGCCGCGAGCATCGAACGCAGCCCCGCGCGCAAGGTCGGCGTCGGGGCTACGATGAACACCCGCGTAGGCGTCACGCGGCCTGTCCCGATTCCGCCAGGGAAACGTTCATGACCACGATTCTACCGCCGCGCATCACCCGCAGGGAGACGGCATCACCGGCCCGCGCAAGCGCCTCAAGAAGCTTCTCCGCCCCTTCAAGCGGTTCGTCCGCGATGGCAAGCAGGACATCCCCTACCAGCAGGCCGGCCCTGTCGGCGGCGCCAGTGGCCTCGACGGTAGCGACCACGAGCCCTCCCCTTCCGGCGTTCCCTTGCAAGGATGCCGGTAGTTCGACGGGCAGGACCCCGACCCCGAGCCTCGGACGGCGTTCTGAGGCGGCCCAGGCGCCGGCCGCGTTGCTTGGTATGGAGAGTGCCATGCTGCCGAAGACCATTGCGTTGATGGCGATTACCTCCCCGCGGGCGTTGAGCAGAGGCCCGCCCGAGTTTCCCGGCGCCAGGGTGACGTCCGAGCGAACGTAGCGCGCTGAGGAACCCCAGCCTTGCCTCCGGCTGCGCCCGCGGACCTCTCCCACACCGCCGATGATGCCGGCGCTGACCGCCCCGATGCTGCCCCATGGGTGGCCTATGGCGTAGACCAGCTCCCCCACGCGGAGCGCATCGGAGTCCCCGAGAGGAGCCGCGGGGAGATCCAGGCCCTCGCCGTCCAGCCGGAGCAGCGCTAGATCCCTGCTCCCGCTGCTCTTCTCTACCCTGGCGTCGAAGGTTCTGCCATCGTGGAGGGCCACCGTGACGCGACGGCGCCCTCCAGCGACCACGTGGTGGTTGGTCATGACGAGGCCGTCAGGGTCCCAGATCACGCCCGCCCCGATGCCCCGTCCGCCGCTGCGCACCTGCACGACGCTCCTCTGGGCCCTCTCGATCATCCGCGCGCCAGCGAGGACGGCGGAGGAATCTCCCGCTAGTTCTGCCATCCTGGTGCTCCTAACCGCGCTCGCCGACGGTGATCTCGACCTCCGCGAGCTCGCCGCCGCGAACGAGCTTGACCGGCACCGCGCGCCCGACCCTGTCACCCGCGAGCAGCACGAGCAGGTCGTCGGTGTCCTCGACAGGCTGGCCATCCAGCGTCGCGAGTATGTCGCCGACTATCAGCCCGCCACGTCCGGCCGGACTTCCCTCTTCGACGCCGACGACCAGGAGGCCGCCCTTCTGAGTCAGCCCGAGGCGCTCTCCGTCGGGAAGGCGCACCGGCTGGCTCAGGATGCCGAGGTACCCGCGCCTGAGCGAACCCCGCTCCGATAGCGTGTTCGCGGTGCGCCAGGCCACGTCCGCCGGTATGGCGAACGCAGCGCCGCGTCCCCAGCCGGAGACCAGGATGCCAAGCACCCGTCCCCGCGCGTCGATCAGCGGTCCCCCCGAGAAGCCGGGGTAAGGCGTCGCGTCGGTCTGGATAAAGCGCTCCAGCCTCGGTCCCCGCCGGGTGCGTACCGGCCCTCCCACGGCGCTCACCACGCCCAGGGTGGCCCTCGGTCCCTCGCCGCGGGAGTGGCTGCCGATTGCCAGCGAGATCTGGCCCACCCGCGCGTCGCCCTCCGCGGGGGTAGCAGGCTCTACGCCCAGATCCTCCACGCGCAGCACCGCCAGGTCGGTGGAATGGTCCCTACCCGCGAACCGCGCCGACAAGGTCCTCCCGTCCGGCGTCTCTACCGACAGGTCCTCCTCGCGCTCCAGCACGTGGCTGGCCGTCAGCACCATATCCTGCGCAAAAACCACGCCGCTCCCCGAACGGCGCCTCCGCCCGTTCACGCGCACAACCGACGCCGCCACCCTCTCTACCGCATCGGCCATCCCGTCGGACAGCGCGCCCAGAGTGTCTTTCTGTTCCATGATCTTTCTCCTGATCCGTCGCCTGATGCGCCTACTCTATCCCCACGCAAGAAGACGGGCATCAGCCGTACGGCTAGTCTTCGCCCGGAAGAACGGCTAGGAAGCACGCTTCGGCCTGCGGCCTTCGCTTGTCAGCACGGCGCTTGTAGCGCCTTGTCAGCACGCTCCGGCTTCGCCTCCGCTTGTCAGCACGCCTGCTT
>JBKPSF010000165.1:0-2797 GCA_046734875.1 Actinomycetota bacterium
GGGCAAGACCCTCGAGCCCAGGAAGAGCATCACAGCGATGAAGCCGGCGCCCTTGATGAAGGCGAACCCGAGTTCGGGGAGGCCTTCACCAACGTCCTTCAAGACCGGTAGCACGGTCAGCAGCACGATGATGGCGAGGTCCTGGACGATTAGCATGCCGACCATCACCCGCGCCGAAAGTGTGCCCAAGACCCCCTGCTCGCCCAGGGTCTTGAGGACTACGGCAGTGCTAGAGAGGGAGATCAGGGCTCCGAGCCACACCGACTCCACCCACCCCAGGTCCAGGAGGAGGCGTCCCAGGCCGTAGCCGAAGGCGATCGTAAGCGCCATCTGGATGGGAGTGCCTAGCAAGGCCACACGCCGCACGGGCGCGAGCTCCCTCAGGGAGAAGTGCAACCCGATCGTGAATAGGAGGAGCGCTACCCCGATCTCGGCCAAGAGCTCTATCTGGTGCACGTTGCCGACCGAGGGGCCGAGGGTCTTCGGCCCGACGAGGACGCCTGCGGCGATGTAGCCGATAATGAGGGGCAGCCCGAGCCTTCGGGCCGCGATCCCCCCAAGAAGGGCGGCCACCAGGATGAGCGCGATGTCGCCGGCTATGCCCATGACAGTTCTCACACCTTACTATGAATCCCCGATCAGTCCGCCGGCGAGGACAACCTGTCGCACTCGGACGGCGAAAGCGCTCTATTCACGGGAGTGCGTAGAAGGTAGATTGTCCGAAGTTCGGCGCTCTATGGCTCGCCGCCGTCGTAGGGCTCGATATCATGAACGGGAGGCTGTTAGGGTGAGGTTCGGGGTAGCTGAAGCACGGCATGAGTAGCGGCAAGAGCCGGACCTTCTGAGCACCAGGGGTGGACTAGAGTGAGTGTTCTGCACCTGAGGATGATTCTGAACGCACTGGCGATGATCGTCTCCGCCGGGGGCGCAGCGATGCTCGTCCCGGCTGCCTACTCGCTGCTGAGCGCTCCCGAGGAGGCCTGGATCTTCTGGGCACCCGGCGTGATTGTCCTGACCGTGGGCCCAACCCTCTACTACCTCACGCGCAGACCACCACGCGGTTACGTCCCGAGGCAGAGCCTGTTCCTCATGGTGGTAGTATGCTGGCTGGGAGTGGTGCTCGTCGGTGCCCTGCCATTCATACTCTCGGGACTCATGGGTCCGGTAGATGCCTTCTTCAACTCAATGGCCGGCTTCACTACGACCGGTGCCGCAACGGTCACGCCGGAAGAGCTCTCATCTGCCTTGCTGCTCTGGCGTAGCCTGAGCCAGTGGATTGGGGGGATAGGCATCATCGTGCTGTTCGTGGCCATCGCGCCGCAGGCTGGGTTCGGCGCCACCCAGCTCTACACGGCCGAGGCCGCGACGCCTGTGCAGGAGCGGATTACCCCGCGCATTCGGGACACCGTCAAGGTGTTGGCCCTCGTCTATGGCGGCCTTACGCTGGGGGGCGTGGTCGTCCTGCACCTGGCCGGGATGGAAACATTCGACGCGGTCAACTACGCCCTCACCACCGTCTCGACCGGCGGGTTCTCTACCGACTCGAACTCCGTGGCAGCCTTCGATTCCTGGACCGTCGATCTGGCGATCACGGTGGGGATGACCCTGGCCGGCACGAACTTCGCCATCTACTACATAGTAGCCCGGCGCGGATTGGGCCGCGCCGTGGGCAACGCCGAGCTCATCACCTACCTGGGTGTAATCCTAGCGAGCACTATCTTGATAACCGCAGATCTGTACGTCTCAGACCACCGAGACTCTTTGACTATAGCGTTCCGCGAAGCCCTCTTCCAGAGCGCGAGTCTAACCACGGGGACTGCCTTCAGCACGACGAACTGGAGCGCCTGGCCACCGTTCTCCGTAGCGCTGCTCGTCCTGATCATGGCCGTAGGCGGTTGCGCGGGCTCGACGGCAGGGGGCATGAAGGCTATCCGAGTCTACCTGCTTTCACGCAACGCCACGCAGGAGATGTTTCGACTGGTCCACCCAAGGGCCGTCAAGCCCCTCGTGCTGGGCGACCGGGTGCTGCCCGAACGGATCCGGATGGGGGTCCTCGGCTTCTTCTTCGTGTACGTGGCAACTGTGGCTGTTGGAACCCTCCTGATCGCCCTGCACCAGGTTCCCGTGGGGCAGGCTTTTGGCTCGGTATTTTCGTGCGTGAACATAACGGGCGCGTTCCCCGGCGTGGCCGGAACTACGCAGTTCTACGCCGATCTACCCGCAACGGCCAAGACCACCCTCGCCATCTTCATGCTCCTCGGACGCCTTGAGCTCTTTACGGTTCTGGTCCTACTTAGCCCTGCTTTCTGGCGAACCTAATCGATACGGACAAGCACGAGCATGTCGGGTTACTCACCGAATTGCCTAGAAAAAACGATCTTCGTCGGGGTCGGCCCTGTCCATACTACATCTCCTTCGTTCGTGTCTTCGAGGGATATTGTCCTGTCGCTACCCGCGATCGGCGGCCCGCTCGTAGATGAGTACGAGCACGCCGTCGCCGACGACCTTCGACTCCTTCAGCCGCAGGTTGCGTCGCTCGGGCTTCTCCTCGAAGGCCTTCTTGCCCGTCCCGAGGATAACCGGGAAGACCATCAGGTTGACCTGGTCGACGAGGTCGCTTTCGATCAACTCCTGCACCAGCCGGTGGCTCCCCGGAACTTGCAGCTCGCCGTCGAACTCCTCCTTCAGCTTGCGCACCTGCTCCGTCGCGTCGCCGCTGTCGAGGACCGTCGTGTTGTTCCACTCCGGCTCCTTGAGCGTCGTCGAGACGACGAACTTCGGCATCGCGTTGAACTTG
>JBKPSF010000166.1:0-15378 GCA_046734875.1 Actinomycetota bacterium
GTGGTCCGCTACGTGCAGCAGCCGAGCTTCACCGACACGCTGCTTGCACGCCTAGCCCTAGAGAAGCCGCAGGCAGAGCAGATCATGGACGCCGCCGGCCTGAACCTGGAACCGAAACCCTACTATCTCTACCGTCCATGAAGCGGTCAGCCATCAGCTCTCGGCTGATAGAAGACCTCCTCAAACCCGAAGAGAAGCCAGGCCGGCACGACAGAAGGGAGGCCCCGAAACAGGGGGCCTCCTGGCTGAAATGCTGACCTGCTGAAGTGCTAAAAGCTAGTGCAACCTGTAGCGCTTCGCGCCGTAGTAGCCGCTGATCCACTTCATCTCGCTCTCCACCACCTTACCGAAGTAGACGGAGGCGTGGACCACGTAGCCGTTGCCTGAGTAGATAGCGACGTGGGTTATGGGGTTGGAGCGCCCGTGCTCCTTGAAGAAGACCTCGTCGCCCTGCATGAGGTTGTACTCGCGGCGGACCTCCCTCGCGCCCTCATCGTACCGCCACTGCTCCCTCTCGTCCATGCTGAGGTAGTGCCCGAATCGCCTGTAGGTCTTCTTGGTCTCGCACGTGCAGCTCATCTGGGCTTTCGTGCAGGTGGCATACTTGTAGGGCGTCGTTATCCAGCGCTTCGCCACCCTGACCACGTCGTGGCGCGTGGGGTCGTCGCTCACGGAACTCGCCGAATAGGTCGCCCCCCCGCTGCCCGCCCCGTCGTCAGGAGGCATGGTCACGTCGCCGCGAACGACGGCCACCGCGTCGGCCACGCTGTCGCCCGCCGAGAGCTGGATGGTGCGCTCGCCCTTCTTCATCGCGTAGGTGCCGAGCTTGATCCAGATGCCCCCATCGAGGGTCTGGTCGACCGAGGTCCACCGCC
This sequence comes from Actinomycetota bacterium, assembly GCA_046734875.1. Taxonomy (GTDB): domain Bacteria; phylum Actinomycetota; class Rubrobacteria; order Rubrobacterales; family Rubrobacteraceae; genus Rubrobacter_D. Next base: position 876 of record JBKPSF010000166.1, read on the forward strand.
TGCCCGCGGCCGTGTCTATGCCGAAATGGGCATCCTTACTGCTGCCGGAGAAAGCGGGCCACCAGGCGTACACGGTGTAGTCGTTGCTGGTCGGGATCTTGACCTTGAAGCGCGCCGGCTGCCCGCCGGAGCCCGATTCGACAAAGCTCCCACCGTGGCTTACCTGGCCCTCGGTAACCCCCGACACGTCGCGGTGCTTTTGCCAACCCGGGGCACTAAAACGCCCCCCGGTTCCGTTGTCAACGACCTGAGAATAATCCGGGAGGCCCTCTTCTTCCGCCACGTCAGCCCTTAAAGCCGCCAACTCCGCCGAACTCGCGCCTACGGCCGAACCCTGCGAGATAAACGAGGCCTGCGCCTCGACGTCGTAGGTGTTGGTGTTCTGCGGCTGCTTGGATAACCGTTGCTGCGCAGACGTCTCGGCCGCCGCGGTGAGCGCCGTGGTCGCAACCAAGCTTAAACCAATACAGCCTGCAGAGATAATCAGGAAAAGCCGACGCACGAGGCCCCCCTCCCAAGTTCGTACTTGCGTCGGCGAACATTGTACCTGCCTCGATTCCGAAATACACCACTTCGACAAAGAATTTTTCAGGTTCTTTGCAAAAATGTTACGGGCAGGTAACACCTAGCGTGGGCGGTGACGAGAAAACGGGGCGCCGAGATGCGCCCCGCGTCATCAAGCAGGGCGCTTCGCGAAGCGCCCCTACAGGTTTACGACCCCTGCGGACCGCTCTCTTCAGGCGCCGGATTCTACGGGGCGTTTGACGGCATCGGGTGCGCCGGCGGGGTCGGAGAGGTAGCGTGTGATCTCGACTTTGTTCTCGGTGAAGAAGCGGACGCCGTCCTTACCTGTGGCGTGCAGGTCGCCGTAGAAGGAGTTCTTTACGCCGTTGAACGGGAAGAACGCCATCGGCGCGGCGACGCCCACGTTGACGCCCAGCATCCCGGCCTGTACGCGCTCCCTCCAGTGCCTCACGGCAGCGCCGTTCTCGGTGTAGATCGAGCAGGCGTTCCCGAACTGGGAGCCGTTGGTGAACTCGATGGCCTCGTCCAGTGAACCTGTGCGCACGACGGAGAGGACGGGGCCGAAGATCTCCTCCCTGCCTACCCGCATCTCCCCGGTAACGCGGTCGAGGAGCGTCGGACCCATAAAGAAACCGCCAGCAAGCGGCGCCTCCCTGCCGTCCAGGACGACCTCGGCGCCCTCTTCCTCCCCGACGTCCACGTAGGAGCGGACCTTGTCGCGGTGGGAATCCCGGATCACGGGCGTGAGCTCGGAGCCTTCTTCGCTGCCGGGCCCGACCTTCATCGCTGCGGCTGCATCCTTGAGCTTCTCGACGAGCTCGTCCGCGACCCCGCCCACGGCCACGAGCACGCTGCCGGCGAGGCACCGCTCGCCCGCGTTGCCGTAGGCGGAGCTTATGATGTTCGGTACCGCCTTCTCCAGTACGGCGTCGGGCATCACGATCATCGAGTTCTTCGCGCCGGCGAGCGCCTGGACGCGCTTGCCGTGGGCCGATCCCAACGTGTAGACGTGTTCGGCGACGGGCTGGGACCCTACGAACGAGACGGCCTTTATGCCGGGGTGCTCGAGGATCCCGTCCACGGTCTCCCTGGCTCCGTTGACGATGTTGAAGACGCCGTCGGGCAATCCCGCCTCCGAGAGTAGCTCTCCCAGCCTCACCGAGCAAAGGGGCGTTCTCTCCGAGGGCTTGAGGATAAAGGCGTTGCCGGCCCCGATGGCGACGGGGATCGTCCACAGGGGCACCATGCAGGGAAAGTTGAACGGGGTTATCGCCGCGACGACCCCGAGGGGGTAGCGCCACGAAGAGTTGTCTATGCCACTGGCCACGTCGCGCACGGTCTCGCCCATCATCAGCGTGGGCATCCCGCAGGCGAACTCCACGACCTCTATGCCACGCCTGACCTCCCCCGCGGCGTCCCTCGCGTCCTTGCCGTTCTCCAGGGTTACCAGGTCCCTGAGCTCCTCGAAGTGCTCCTCGAGGAGCGCCTTGAAGCGAAACAGGACCCTCGCCCTTTCCACTACCGGCGTGGCGGCCCAGCCGGCGAAGGCCTCCTCCGCCTGCTTCACGGCGCGGTCGACATCTTCCTTTGTCGAGAGTGGGGTTTCGGCGACGACCTCGCCCGTTGCAGGATCGTAGACCGGTTCGGTCTCGCGCCCGTCCTTCCCTTCCCAGCTTCCCCCGATCAGGTTCCTTACCTCGAGGCTTTTCTCTTCAGCCTGCATCGTGTCCTCCTTACTGGCCCTGCTTGCCGAACGCTTCCAGGTTCTTGCGGTAGAGGTCGAAGGGGGCGTTCATGAGGTTGACGTAGGAGTTCATCGCCTCGCCGAGCATCGCCTGGAAGGCCTCCATCTGCCTTTCGGAGCCCTCCATGAGGCTGCGGGCGACTTCCTGGCTACCCTGCATCCCCTCCCTCAGCTCGGAGGTCACGTCGCCGAAGAAACCCTGGACGAGCCTGGTGCTGTTCTCCTGCAGGGCGGTGTTGCGTTCGATCACCTCTTTGTAGGACTCCAAGCTCTCGGCGAGGGCGCGGCTCGTGCGCTCCTGGCTCCTTATGGCCTCCTCGACGGCTTTGGTGTGGCTCTCCATCGCCCTCGTCAGCGCCCTGTTGGCCTCGGCCTGGCTCTCCAGCAAACCCGTCACGCCCTCGACCCAGCCCTGGGCGAGCTGGACGTTCCTCTGCTGGGCGTCCACGGCGTTACGAACAACCTCCCTGTAGGGCTCGCCGAACGCCTCCGTCAGCCTTCTGGCCGCCTCGGGTCCTTTCTCCGCCACTCGTTCCTCCTCTCGACCGTATCGGGGACCATTCTACCCGTTCGACGGTCGGGTATATCTCGATCTTGACATGCCGGAAGTGGACCCTACCATTCACCCATGGATACACAAAGAGCCGTCGCCAGAGATAGAGTCGCAGAACAGTTGGAGGAAGCGAGGCACAGGACGCGCTGGCTACTGAGGGGGGTCTCCGAAGAGGCCCTGTACAAACAGCACGATCCCATAATGAGCCCCCTGATCTGGGACTACGGTCACATCGGCAACTACGAAGAGCTGTGGCTGCTGGAGAAGACCTTCGGCAAGGGCCTCTCCAACCGGACCCTCTACGACATGTACGATGCCTCGCTCTACCCCCGCGAGGAACGCCCGTCGCTGAACCTGCTCGACCGCAAGGACGCCGAACGCTACCTGGACGCCGTGCGCAATGTGGTGCTCGAAGAACTCCAGACGGCCGACCTCGAAGGTGATAACCCGCTGCTAAGGGGCGGCTTCGTCTACCGCATGATCCTGCAGCACGAATGCCAGCACAACGAGACGATGCTCCAGACCCTCCAGCTCATGCAGGGCGAGGGCTACAGGCCCGAAGCCGGGTTGGAGCTGCCCGACGGGAACCCCACGGACGAGATGGTCCACATCCCCGGGGGCACCTTCGCCATGGGCACCGACGACGGGGCCTGGGCGCTCGACAACGAGCGCGGCGCCCACGAGGTCGAGGTGGCCGGTTTCTCTCTGGACAAGACGCCCGTCACCAACCGCGCCTACCTCGAGTTCGTGGATGACGGCGGCTACGAGAAGCAAGACCTGTGGCGGCCCGAGGGGTGGGCCTGGATCAGGGATGGGCGCATCGCGGCGCCCAAACACTGGTACCAGCGCGAACCCCACTCCTGGTGGACCCAACGCTTCGGCTTCGACGAGCCCCTATCTCCGGACGCGCCCGTGGTGCACGTCTCCTTCTACGAGGCCGACGCGTACGCCAGGTGGTCCAACAAACGCCTCCCGACCGAGGCAGAATGGGAGAAAGCGGCCTCCTGGGACCCCGAAACAGGGACCAGGAGGCCCTTTCCGTGGGGCGACGAGCCCCCGACCCCGGAGAGGACAAACCTGGATCACCTCGCCTTCAGGGCTGCGGACACCGGGGCATATCCCGCCGGGGCGAGCGCCTACGGCGTCCTCGGCATGATCGGGGACGTCTGGGAGTGGACCGCGAGCGACTTCGCGCCATACCCCGGCTTCGAGAGCTTCCCCTACAAGGAGTACTCCGAAATCTTCTTCGGCCCCGAATATAAGGTCATGCGCGGAGGCTCCTGGGCCACCCGCCCCCACGCCATCAGAAACACCTTCCGCAATTGGGACTACCCGATCCGACGCCAACTATTCGTGGGCTTCCGCTGTGCGTGCGACGCTTAGCAGCGTCGCAGCACTTCAGCATGTCAGCTTACCCTCGGATGGTCGCGCTCACGCTTATGGATCGAAACGACGCAGGAGCAATCACTTCTGATTGGCCGTAGAGTCTACATCGGTACCCTAGCTGAAATGCTGAAAGGCTAACAATGTGTCGTATGGTCGGATACCTAGGCGGACCTTCTATTCCGCTCTCTTCCGTGGTGTTCGAGGGCGAGCACTCGCTGCTTGTTCAGAGCTATGCGCCGCGGGAGATGATGAGCGGGGTGGTGAACGCCGACGGGTTTGGTGTCGGATGGTACGTACCGGACGATGATGAGCCGGCCGTCTACCGCTCAAACGGGTCGTTGTGGTCCGACCGGAGCTTCGCAGGGATCGCCTCGAAGATAAGGGCTCGCACCGTCTTCGCCGCCGTCAGGAGCGCGACGCCGGGGCTGCCCGTGGAGGAGAGCGGAGTCCCGCCGTTCTCCTCGGGGCCGTTCATGTTCATGCACAACGGCGCGATACGAGACTTCAGGCAGAAGGCGATGCGTCCCCTGCGCGATGCCTTGAGCGACGAGGCCTACTCGGGGCTGCTCGGCGCGACGGACTCGGAGACGATCTTCGCCGGACTACTCGACCTCCTGAGAGAAAATCCCGCGGATCTCACGGGCGCCACGGGGGAGACGATCCAGCACGTCACGAAAGTCTGCAGCGATCTCGGCGTCGAGGCCACGCTGAATCTGGCCGTGACCGGCGGAACTACGATGGCCTTCACCCGCTACTCTACACACGGCCCCGGCAACTCACTGTACGTGCTAGAGGACGCCAATTCGTTCCCTGATGCCGTCGTCGTGGCCTCCGAGCGACCAAACAAAGACCCCGCCTGGCGGGAGGTCCCAGATCGGCACCTGCTCTCGGTCCGCCGCGACTCGGGCGCGATGCTCCTCACGCTGTAGAGCAGTTCGCACGCAACGGTGAAGGGGCGGGTTCGAAACGCCCCTACCCCCTCCTGCGGTGGAAGATAACGCCGTCTTCCCTGGTCTCGCGGTCCCAGCGGCCTTCGGGGGTGGCGGATGGGCTCTCACCGGCAGCAGGAGCTCCGGCTGACCCCGTCTCCGCGAGGTACTCCTGGGCCTCCATCCTCTCGCCCGGTTCTATGTCCACGCGATAGTCAGGGGCGAAGCTGCCGCTTTCTTCGGCGGGGTACGTCTCCGTAGGCGGCAGCAGGGGCTCGAGGCCGAAGTACGTGCGCACCCTGTCTTCCAGCTCGGGAGAGACCGTATCGTCGTGGCCGAAGTGGGGGGCGTGTTTGATCGTCTCCGCGTCCGTGGCGACCTCGACCAGGTGCCTTATGTCGTTGACCCTGACAAGCTCGACCGGAACCAGTGTAGAGTTGGTCCCGAAGAATCCCATCTTTACCCCGATGTACGAGACGGCGTCCCGCTCGTCGATAAAGACGTCATCGACCCTGCCGATCCTCTCGTAGTGCGAGTCGTAGACGTGGTACTCCTCGCTGCTCTCCTTGAGGCCCCCGAAGGGGTCGGGGCTGATCTCTCTGTCCACAACACATCCTTTCTCGAAGCCGTCGCCTCTACCCAAGGTGGAACTGCTCGTCCCAGCCGGTTGACTATATTGACGGCGCGGACCATTTTCCCGTTACGCCCGGGCGCCGGAATCTCAATGCGCGGAGGCCATCCACCGCGGAAACCTAAGACGAATGCGGTCCGGCGTTCCTCACCTCTTCAGAGACCTGCGATTCGAACCTCGTGAAGTTCTCCCGGAAAAGATCCGCCAGCCCTTTCGCCTGCTCGTCGTAGGCTTCGGAGTCCTCCCAGGTACCGCGGGGATCGAGGAGTTCGCTCGTGACCCCGGGTACTTCCACGGGTATGTTGAGGCCGAAGAACGGGTCTTTGCTCGTCTCGGCGTCGTCGAGCTTGCCCCCTATAACGGCGCTCACCATATCGCGGGTGGCGGCGATGTCTGTGCGGCTCCCGACGCCGTAGGGACCGCCGGTCCATCCGGTGTTGATCAAATAGCAGCGGGTGCCATGTTCCTTTAATCTCTTGGAGAGCATCTCGGCGTAGGTGGTCGCCGGCAGTGGGAGGAAAGGGGCGCCGAAGCACGTCGAGAACGTCGCTTCGACCTCGGACTCCATATCGGCCTCGGTCCCGGCGAGCTTGGCGGTGTAGCCGGAGAGGAAGTAGTAGGCGGCCTGCGAGGGCGTGAGGGCGCTTATGGGGGGCAGGACCCCGAACGCGTCCGCGGTCAGGAACAGGACGGCCGAAGGGTGTGCGCCCGTGCCCTCTGAAACGGCGCCAGCTATATACTCCAGCGGGTAGGCGACGCGCGTGTTCTCGGTGATCATGCCGTCCGTGTAGTCGACCTCGCGCGTGCGGCGGTCCATCACCACGTTCTCCAGCACCGCGCCGAAGCGGATAGCGTCCCAGATCTGGGGTTCTTTCTCGGGGCTTAAGTCTATGGTCTTGGCGTAGCAGCCGCCCTCGAAGTTGAAGATCCCGGTGTCGGACCAGCCGTGCTCGTCGTCGCCGATGAGCCTGCGCTCGGGGTCGGCAGACAAGGTCGTCTTGCCCGTGCCCGAGAGCCCGAAGAAGAGCGCCACGTCTCCCCCCTCGCCCACGTTGGCCGAGCAGTGCATAGGGAAGACGCCGCGTTCGGTCGGCAAGACGAAGTTAAGGACCGTAAAGATGCTCTTCTTGATCTCTCCCGCGTACGCCGTACCGCAGACGAGTACCACCTTGCGCTCGAAGTCGATACCTACGAAGGTCTCGGACTCCGTGCCGTCCTCCTCGGGGTCGGTAAGCAAGCCGGGAACCGAGATCACGGTCCAGTCGGGTTCGAAGGCGTCGAGCTCTTCTTTGGAAGGCCGGCGGAAGAGCTGGCGCGCAAACAGGGCCTGCCAGGCGTGCTCCGTTACCACATGCACGTTGAGGCTGTAGCGGGGGTCGGCGCCGGCGTAGGCGTCTACGACGTAGATCTCCTCAAGGTTCTCGATGTAGGCGGCGGCTTTGTCGAGGAGGGTACCGAACGCGTCGCTCGGGAAGGCCTTGTTGCCCGTGCCCCAGTCGACGGTGTTCCTTGTGACGTCGTTCTCGATGATGAAGCGGTCCCTGGGCGAGCGTCCGGTCCTCTTGCCCGTCTTTACCACGAGGGCCCCCGAACCGCTGACCATCCCCTCCCTCCTCCTCACGGATGCCTCGACCAGGCGCGCGGGCGGCAAATTTTCGTGCACGGCCCCAACGTCCTCTACCCCGAAGCGTCCCAGCGTCATCTTGCGAACCGCCAGATCCATACCCTTCCCTTCCACCCGGCCAACCCGGCGCGTAAAGCGGACGACCCGGGAGTTTTCCTCTCGCCCCAGGGATTCTAGCAAAGCCTGTGGGGGGCCGTTCGCGCGCCGGGAGCTGCCCCGCCGGCCTGTTTCCGGGTGGCCCGCACGGGGTAGTAGGAGTAGTATCTGCCCTACGATGGGATCCTTCCGAGGAGGTAAGTGGTGACGCAACAGATCAACCAGGAGACGGCGGGAGTAGAGCAGTGGCACTCGCTCGCCCAGCAGCTCAGGGTGGACAGCATCCGCTCGAGCTCCGGCGCAGGGTCGGGACACCCCACCTCGTCCATGTCCGCGGCCGACCTCCTGGCCGTGCTGATGAGCAAGTACCTCCGCTACGACTTCGACGAGCCGACCAACCCCAACAACGACCATCTGATCTTCTCCAAGGGCCACGCCTCCCCCCTGCTCTACTCCGTCTACAAGGCGGCGGGGGCGATCTCCGACGACGAACTCCTGACGTTCCGCGAGTTCGACAGCCGTCTGCAGGGCCACCCGACACCCCAGCTACCCTGGGTAGACGTGGCAACCGGTTCCCTCGGCCAGGGATTGCCAATAGGCGTCGGCGTCGCGCTGGCGGGCAAGTACCTGGACAAGCTCCCCTACCACGTTTGGGTGCTCTGCGGCGACTCCGAGATGGCGGAGGGCTCGATGTGGGAGGCCTTCCAACACGCCGCCTTCTACAACCTCGACAACCTGACGGCCATCCTCGACATGAACCGCCTGGGCCAGACCCGCGAGACCATGGACGGCTGGCACGGCGACCACTACGCCGCCCGCGCCGAGGCCTTCGGCTGGCACGCGATCCAGATCGACGGCCACAACCCGGAAGAGATCGACCAGGCTTATTCTGAGGCGCTAGACCAGACCGACAAGCCGACCCTGATCATCGCCCGGACCAAGAAGGGCCGCGGGGTCTCGTTCCTGGAAGACGTGGAAGGCATGCACGGCAAACCCGTCCCTGAGGACGAGGTGCAGGCCGCCCTGGAAGAGCTCGGCAGCTCGGACGACCTGCTGGTAGAAGTGCGCAAGCCCGACCCCGGCCACGGCGAGAACTTTACAGCCGGCCTGACCGGAGAACTGAACCTGCCGACCTGGGAGGTCGGGGACGAGGAGGCGACCCGCGGCGCCTACGGCGCGGCCCTCAAGGCGCTCGGCGGCGCCAGGGAAGACGTAGTAGCCCTTGACGGCGAGGTCAGCAACTCCACCAAGTCCGAGGAGTTCGCCAAGGAGTACCCGGACCGCTACTTCGAGATGTTCATCGCAGAGCAACAGCTGGTCTCGGCGGCCGTGGGGATGAGCGTGCGCCACAGGGTCCCGTTCGCCTCCAGCTTCGCCGCCTTCTTCTCCCGCGCCTACGATTTCATCAGGATGGCGGCGATCTCGCGGGCGAACATCCGCCTCTCCGGCTCCCACGCCGGCGTCTCCATCGGCGAGGATGGCCCCTCCCAGATGGCCCTGGAAGACCTGGCGATGATGCGGGCCGTGCACGGCTCCACCGTCCTCCAACCCTGCGACGCCAACCAGACAGCCAAACTCGTCGCCGAGATGGCCGAGACGAACGGCATCGTGTTCTTGAGGACGCTCCGCCCGAAGACGCCCGTGATCTACAACCCTTCGGACGACTTCCCTATTGGCGGCAGCAAAACCATCCGTTCCTCCGACGACGACGCGGTAACGGTCGTCGCCTCGGGCATCACGGTTCCCGAGGCCATGAATGCGGCTGACGGACTGCAAGACGAAGGCATAGCAATACGCATCATCGACGCCTACTCCATCAAGCCGATAGACGGCGATACTTTACGCGCCGCAGCGCAGGCCACGGGCGGTAAGGTCGTCGCCGTCGAAGACCACTGGCCGGAAGGCGGCCTCGGCGAAGCCGTCCTCTCCGCGCTCTCCGAAGAGTCCGACACCCTCCACTTCGAACACCTCGCCGTGGAAGGCATGCCAGGGTCGGGTAAATCGGAGGAGCTTCTGGACGCGGCAGGCATCAGCGCAAGCCACATAGCCGACGCCGCGCGCAAGCTCGCCAACGGCTAGGGCGAAAACGCTTCGAAAGAGGGGGCCGGGACATCGTGCCCGGCCCCCTCTCTTTGCAAACCGCCCTCGACCCGCCTCCTATCGTTACGAACCCATCAACAACACAAAAATCGTTGCGACCTCGTGCTGGCGGCGGCATAATATCGCTGTCGTCAGAGTGACGGGAGATACCACTTTGTTCCGGACCACTATTTCCTTGCTCGGTGCGCCGCGCATCGAGCACGACGGCGTGCCCGTCGAGGTAGACACGCGGAAGGCGACGGCGCTGGCCGCCTACCTGGCCGTCACGCGCCGGGGCCACACCAGGGACGCTTTAGCCGGGCTACTCTGGCCCGAGTACAATCAGGGCCGCGCCAGGGCCGCCCTGCGCAGGACCCTCTCGTCGCTGGGGAAGGCGCGGCAGGAGCGCTGGCTGGTTGCCAACAGGGAGAGCGTTGACCTCGCGCACGACGAGATCCTGGTCGACGTAGTCAGGTTCGAGGACCTCCTTGCGGGGTGCAAGTTGCACGGGCACCCGGAGTCGGAGGTTTGCCCGGAGTGCCTCCCGCCGCTTACCGAGGCCGCGGAGCTGTACCGCGGCGACTTCATGGCTGGTTTCGGGTTGCGCGACAGCGTCGCCTTCGACGACTGGCAATTCTTCCAGTCCGAGAGCCTGCGCCGGGAGCTGGCGGGCGCGCTGGAGAGGCTCGCACGAGGTCGGGGTGCTCTCGGCGAGTGGGAGGCGGCCGTCGCCCACGCCAGGCGCTGGCTCTCACTCGACGTGTTGCACGAGCCGGCCCACAGGATGCTCATGACGCTCTACGCGTTCTCCGACGAGCGGGCTGCCGCCCTGCGCCAGTACAGGGAGTGCGTCAGGATTTTGGACCAGGAGCTGAGCGTCGCCCCGCTGGAGGAGACGACCCTGCTCTACCGCGCGATCCAGGAGAACGATCTCCCCCCACCACCTATCCTCTCCGAACACGAGCCGGCGGCATTGCGGGCCACGGAATCGCCCCCGGCCCAGACTCCGGCCGCAGTACCGCGATCACCGGACAACCTTCTGGTGGGGCGCGGCCCCGAATGGGAAGCTTTGCTCGGGGCATACGCGTCCATCGGGGAGGGAGGCCGTGCCGTCGTCATCGAGGGCGAGGCTGGCATCGGGAAGACCAGGCTCGCCGAAGAGTTCCTGGCCCACGTGCGCGAGAGAGGCGCGACCACCATCGTCGCGCGCTGCTACGCGGGCGAGAAAAACCTGGCGTACGGCCCCTTCGTCGAAGGACTCTCCGCCGCCCTCGGCCGGGAGGGCGGGGTATGCCTGGGAGACCTGCCGGCCGCCTCCCTGCAAGAAGTCGCCCGCCTCTTGCCCGACCTCTCCCCCGACACGCCGCCACCGCTCGACACGCCGGGCGCGAGGAGCCGCTTCTTCGGGGAGGTCGTGCGCGTCTTGCTGGCAATTCTCGACGGTCCTCCCCCCGGCGTGCTCCTCCTGGATGATTTGCACTGGGCAGACGACGCCTCCCTGGGCCTGCTGAACTACCTCATCAGGCGTCTCGAAGACAAACCGCTCTGCGTGATCCTCACCTGGCGCGCCGAGGACGTTCCGGAAAGACACCGCCTACGAGAACTGCTCGCCGGGGCCAGAAGATCCGGGGCGGCGACGGCCCTGACCCTGGAGAGGTTGAGCCCCGAATCCGTCGAGGAGCTCGTAGCGCACGCTGCGCCGGAGGCGGTGACGCTGGGTCCCCGTCTCAGCGAAGAGACGGAGGGGTTGCCGCTCTTTCTCGCGGAGTATTTGGCGGCCGTGGAGAAGGGCGAGCTCGACCTCGAGGACGACACCTGGACGCTGCCGGGAGGGGTGCAGGACCTCCTCAAGACCCGCCTCGGGACGGTCGGCGAGACGGCGGGTCAGGTGCTCGCCGCCGCCGCCGTCGTCGGGAGGTCCTTCGACTTCGACACGGTCAGGACGGCGAGTGGCAGGGGCGAGGAAGAGACCCTCGACGCCCTCGAAGAGTTGATCTCGCGCGGCCTCATCCGGGAGGTAGGAGCCGCGGGAGCAACCCCGTCATACGACTTCGACCACGACAAGCTCCGCACCCTCGTCTACGAGGAGACCAGCCTGGCCCGCAAGCGCCTCCTGCACCGCCGCACCGCCGCGGCGCTCGCGGGAGGGGCCCGCGGACGCGAGGCCGACGCCGTCGCCGGCCAGGTCGCCCGCCACTACAGGCTCGCGGGGCAGGACGCCGAGGCCGCGCGGTACTACCTGCTGGCCGGTGACTACGCGCGGAGCCTGCACGCCAACAGCGAGGCCCTGAGCCACTACGAGGAGGCGCTCGCGCTCGGATATCCCGACGCCGCCGCGCTGCACGAGTCGATGGGGGACCTCGGGACCCGCACCGGCCAGTACCGCGCGGCGCTGGCCAGCTACGAGGCCGCGGCCTCCTCGGCGGAACCGGGGGAGCTGGCCGAGATCGAACACAAAATAGGCAACGTCCACGCCCGCCTGGGGGAGCGGGACCTCGCCGGCCTCCATTACGAGTCGGCCCTGGAAGGCCTCGAAGAGAAGGGAAGGGAAGCCGAGCTCGCGCGGCTTTACGCCGACTGGAGCTTGCTCTCCCACGGCCAGGACGAACAGGAAGAGGCCACCGCCTTCGCCCGCCGGGCGCTGGCGCTGGCCGAGGGCACGGGCGACACGCGGGCCCTGGCCCAGGCCCACAACATGCTGGGCATCCTGGCCGGCAAATCCGGAGACCAGAAAGCGGCGCTGCGCCACCTCGGGGAGAGCCTCGACCTCGCCGAGGCGCTGGGGGACGCGGACGCACGGGTCGCCGCCCTGAACAACCTGGCCCTCGCCCGCGAGAGCGGCGGAGAGCCCGAAGAGGCCCTGAAGCTCGCCGAGTCGGCCCTGAGGCTGTGCGTGGCCTCGGGCGACAGGCACAGGGAGGCCGCACTGCACAACAACCTGGCCGACCTCCTCCACGCCACAGGCCGCGAGCAAGAATCTATGGAGCACCTCAAACGGGCCGTAGAGCTCTTCGCCGAGATCGGCGAGCGGGACGAACTGCAGCCCGAAGTCTGGAAGCTAGTCGAGTGGTGAAGGAGCATTCAGCCATCGGCCGTCAGCTTATGCTTTCTGGCTGACCGCTGAATGCCTTTTGCTGACTGCTTTCTTCGCGGCGTTGATCTCGGCCCATGGGATACGGGGGCGCGGGACCGAGCCCGATCGCGCTCGCCGAAACGGGGCTAGCGGCAGCTAAGTCCGACACTCGCGGTGCCGCGCCGAGACGACTTTGCTGAAAGCGAGCCAGGCGAAGCCGGGCGAAGCGTGCTGACAAGCGACAGCCGGAGGCTGGAGCGTGCTGACAAGGCGCGAAGCGCTGTGCTGACAAGCTGCCGCAGGCAGCGTGCCGACATGGCCTTCAGGCCATGTCGTTGTGTTCCCACTCTGTGGCGCCGGGGCGGCCTGGGATGCGCCACCGGGGGGAGATGGGGATCAGGTCAAGTTCGCGGACGAGTTGCCTGGCGGCGAGGCCGATTATCGCGGTGAAGGTGGGGTAGGCTAGCTCCAGGTTGGCGAGTTGTTCTATGCGCATGCCGGCGCCCATGGCTGTGGCGACGAGCTGGACGACCTCCACGGCCTGCTCGCCGACTATGTGCGCCCCGAGGACGCGGCGGGAGGAGCGGGAGACGACGAGCTTGCAGGAGCCGTCGGGGCGTCCGTCGATGATGCCACGGTCGAGGTTCCTGTAAGGCACGACCGCCACAGCGCAGTCCTCGTCGCCGAACTGCTCGCGGGCCCGGCGCTCGGTGAGGCCGACGCTGCCGTATTCGGGGTCGGTGAAGCCGCCGTGAGGGACGATCGCGTGCCTGTAGTCGCGGTCCTCGCCGAGCACGGCGTTCTCGGCGGCGAGGGTGCCCTCGTAGTTGGCGCTCTGGACCAGCATCATCCGGCCGGTGAGGTCGCCCGCTGCGAAGACGTGCGGGGCGCTGGTCCTAAGGCAGTCGTCCACGGCCACGTAGCCCCGATGCGTCTCTACCCCCGCTGCGGCGAGGCTCAGCGCGTCCACGTTGCCGGGCCAGCCGACCGCGAGCACCACGGCCTCCGTGTCCAGCACGCGTGTCTCGTCGCCTTGCGTGTAGGAGAGCCGGAGGAGCCCGTTCGCTTTGTCTATCCGGTCCACACTCCCGATGCCCGTGAGGATTTCGATGCCCCGGCGGGAGAAGACCTCTGCCACGCCGTCGGATACAACCCCGTCCTCCCCGCCGAGGACGCGCGGCGCCACCTCCAGGAGTCGCACCCTGGAGCCGAACGCCGCGAAGACCGAGGCAAGCTGGCAACCGGTCGCGGCGGCACCAACGACAACGACCGACGAGGGGAGATTCTGCATCATCCAGACGTCGCTGTGGGTTATGGCGTGTTCGGCGCCGGGGAAGCCCATCCTTCGGGCGTGGCCGCCGGCGCAGACCACGAACTTCTCGCCGGAGACGCGGGAGCCGTTGCCGAGCTCGAGCGTGTGCCCGTCCACGAACCTTGCGTCGCCGGCCCCGTCCATGACGCTCGCTCCAGCCCTCTCCAGTTGCCTTCGTAGTTGCTTCTTCTCCTGAACCTCGTAGACGATGCGCTGCGTCCGGTTCAGGAGCCTGGCGAAATCTACTTCGGGCGGGCTGCCGACGAGCCCGTAGTCGACGAACTGCTCGGCGTCGCGCACCAGACGCGCGGCCTTGGCCACGACGCGGGTCGGGACGCAGCCGTCGTTGGTGCAGGTCCCGCCCATGTTACCGCGCTCGACCAGTGCCACCGTGGCGCCGAGCTCGCGGGCGCGCAGGGCCGCCGTCACGCCAGCCGGGCCGCCCCCAATCACCACCACCTCAAACACCATTCGACCCTCCCTTGCTCCGCTCCAACCCGTCCGGCGGCTTCAGCCACAACGAGGCGTGGTGCGGATGCATCGTGTCGTGG
>JBKPSF010000167.1:0-5613 GCA_046734875.1 Actinomycetota bacterium
AGGCGACCTTCGTGTAGAACACACCACTGCTAGGCGTAGAGGAGGGGCAGAGTCCAGCGGTGACCGTTGTCGCGACCGACACTGCCTCGGCCGACGCCGATTAGGACAATGGCGCTGCCTTTCATCGTATGCCTCGACGCGGATGGCGCCAGAGAACTGCGATCTATACATCTTTGGCGCTGGGTAGCCTTCGTAGCACTTCCCCCCTCTCCACCGCCCCGATCCTGCGCGCCGCCAATTCGGCGTACTCCCCCTCCTTCTCCGCCCCAACGAAGAATCGCCCCAGCTCCTTTGCGGCCACGCCCGTCGTCCCCGACCCGCAGAAAGGATCGAAGACGAGATCGCCTTCCGCGCTCGAAGCAAGGACGGCGCGGCGCACGAGGCGCAAGGGCTTCTGGGTGGGGTGGCGGCCGTGGGACTTCTCCCTCATAGGCACCGCCGGGAGACGCCAGACGGAGGAGATTTGGGATGTTGGGTCGCGGCTGTTGATGAGATCGTAGTTGAAGGTGTGGCGGGCGCTTCTGCCCTTGCTCGCCCAAAGCAGGGTTTCGTGAGCGTGGGCCCACGCAAGTTAGGACAACGCTAAGCTTAGATTTCCTAGCGGTGATCGGGGCAAACGGCAAGGTAGAGTTGGATGTGGCGCTCTAGCCGCGCGAGAGGGAAGCGCGCACGAGCCCCACGGATCCTATTCAGCTCTCCAAGATCTGCCTGAGGGGATCTCCTCAGGCAGATCTTCAGTCCAATCCTGCTGCAAGGCAGTCAGGTTCCCGCCCGTTAGTCAACCGTTCATTACGCGTGCTCCGGCACCGGGATCACCCCTAACTGCTGCATCATGTCCAAGCTGTCGGTGATACGCCAGTGCTCCCGGATCTTGCCGTCCGACACTCGCTCCACCGAAATGCTCTTGATGCTCAGAAGCTGGCCCGTGGGCGGCACGCCAAAGAGCTCGCCCTCGTGGGTGCCTTCTAGCGTGTAGCGGGTTGCAACTTTGTCGCCTTCGGCGATCATGTCCTCGACGACGACCCTGAGGTCGGGTATGCCGCTTCGGAACATGGCCACGACCCCTTTGACCCCCTCCGGGCCAGTGGGCAGGTCGGGGGTTGCGGGGCTGTGGTTGACGTAGTCGGGTGCTAGCAACTCATCGAAAAGGTCGATGTTGCCTTGCTCGAAGACACCGAAATACCGGCGCATTGCGGCCTTGCTCTCCTCCGCCGACATGTCCTTGTCCTCCTTTCCGTAGCCCTTACACTGCTGGGCGGTTGTCCTGTACCTACTGTTCTCCATATTGCGCGCGCTGCTCGCTCCTTCCCACCGACAAATCGGACAATTGCCCGGACAATCCCACGACATCGACAATATTCAGGAGGCTGGCGTGCGTGCTATCATGTCGCGCGTACCGGCAGGACCTCCAGTTCGCAAGAGTACCTGAGCATGCACGCGAGGCATAACGAGTGGTGAACTCCGGCGAGCATCTGGCCTTCGGCGATCTACTTCGGCAACACCGGAATGCGGCGGGTCTGACGCAAGAGGATCTAGCCGAGCGGACCGGGCTGAGTGTGGATGCCGTAAGTCTTCTCGAGCGCGGGGAGCGACGCCGACCCCACCGATATACTACGCAGAGGCTCGCTGACGCCTTGGGGCTGTCCCAATCGGACCTCATCCGTTTCGAGATGGCGGCGCGCAAGCCTGCCGTCCCCACGAGCGCTCGTGTCACTCAGCCCACCGGCTCCCCCTCGCCGCTCACCTCTTTCATCGGTAGGGAGCGAGAAGTGAAGGAGGTGAAGCGCCAGCTGCTGCATCGTGACGTACGCCTCCTTACGCTCACGGGTCCCGGTGGCGTCGGCAAGACGCGGCTGGGACTCGAGGTGGCAAGGCAGGTCCGAGATCGATTCGAGGAAAACGTATGCTTCGTCGCGCTCGCCCCCATCAGCGATCCAGCCCTTGTCTCATCGGCTATCGCCCAAGCGCTACGGGTCAAGCAAGGTGCGGGACAGAGCGTTGCTGAAGCGGTAGAGCAGTACCTGCGGGACAAGGAATTGCTCCTCGTACTAGACAACTTCGAGCGGTTGCTGGAAGCGGGCCCGCCGCTTGTGCAACTCCTGGCAGCCTGTCCACGCTTGAAGGTGCTCGTAACCAGCCGGGTGGTGCTACGCTTGCAGGGCGAGCACGACTACGAGGTACTGCCGCTGAGGCTACCCCCGGCCGGAGACCGATCTGCCCCAGAGCAACTAGGCCGCTACGAGGGGATACGCCTTTTCATGCAGCGGGCGCAAGCCGCTAACTCACGGTTCGTGATCACGACTGAGAACGCACCCGCCGTGATCGAACTCTGCCAAAGGTTGGATGGCCTACCCCTGGCCATAGAGCTCGCCGCGGCGCGTGCCAAGCTGTTACCCCCGGAAGCAATGTTGCCACGGCTGGGTGGCCGGCTAGGTCTGTTGACGGGCGGAGCGCGGGATGTGGCGGACAGGCAGCGCACGCTCAGAGCGACCCTCGATTGGAGCCATGATTTGCTGAGCGCAGCCGAACGGTTGTTGTTCGCGCGCCTCGCCGTGTTCGTGGGGGGCTGGACCCTGGCCGCGGCTAAAGCCGTGTGCGACGTAGGCGATGAGGCGGAGGTGTTGCAGCATGTGTCCGCGCTCGTGGACAAGAGTTTAGTAAGGCGGCAAGCAGATATCGACCATGAGCCTCGCTTCACGATGCTGGAGACTGTGCGCGAGTACGCCATGGAGCGGCTTGAGGACTGCGGGGAGCTGGAGAAGGTGCGCCGACGGCACGCCGTCTACTTCTTGAGGCTGGCAGAGGAGGAAGAGCGCGCGTCGCAGGGACCGCTGCAAGGAGTTTGGCTAGACCGGCTGGAGAGCGAACACGACAACCTCCGAGGTGCCCTGTCGTGGAGCCTCTTCTTCCAAGGTGGTACGGGAATAGGGTTGCAGCTAACCGGCGCTCTTTCACATTTCTGGTACGTCCGCGAACACCACAGCGAGGCCCGCATGTGGCTGCAGCGCGCACTAGAGCAGCCCAGCGAGGCCAAGGCTGCGCGTGCCAAGGTGCTGGTCGGTGCCGGGCGGCTCGCCTGGTTCCAGGGAGAGCTTAGGCGGGGCAACGCGCTGCTGGAAGAAAGTCTCGCCCTGTTTAGGCATCTTGGGGATGATGCGGGAGTCGCCTTCACTCTTCTCTTCCTGGGACGTATCGCCGTTTCGCAAGGAGACCCCAAGCGGGGAGCAGCCCTCGTCGAAGAGAGCCTTGCGTCGTATCGCCAGCAAGGAAACGAGTGGGGGATCGCGCGGGCGCTCATCGTACTCGGGGATGCGGCTCTTTTCGAGAATGAAGTCGATCGCGCGACGGCCAAGTTCGAGACGGCTCTGGATCTCTCCCGAAAACTTGAGGATGCGGAGGGCATCGCCCTGTCACTGCTCTACCTGGGGCGTGATGCACACGTGCGGGGAAACGCAGCCCGCTCGGATAGACTGCTGAGGGAGAGCCTTGTGGTGTTCAGGGAGTCGGGTGACTCACGCGGGGTTGCAGAGGCGGTCCTCGAACTTGGGCGGGTGGCACGCCTGCAGGGAGATAGCGCACGGGCTCTCAGATTGTGTCGGCAGAGCCTAGTACTTAGTCAGAAGCTTGACAATAAATCCTATGTTGCCTTCTGTCTGACGGCACTTGCAGGAGTAATCCAGGCGGCCGGAGACACTGCACGGGCGGCTCGTCTCTTTGGGGCAGCGCAGAGACTGCTGGAATCCTTCGACGCCGTACTCGATCCTAGCGGTTCGCTCCGATACAGTGATGATCTGGCTGCCGCGCGCAACCAACTGGGTGAGCCAGCTTTCGAGGAGGCGCGGGCTGCGGGAAAAGCGATGAGTGTCGAGCAAGCAGTGACGCATGCGCTAAAGGGCGGAAACGGTACTAGACATGACACCACGAGCGCATAGCGGGCACCACTGACGGATGGTCAGTGTTCAGACGCCCCACCGCCTAAGCTCTTGGGGTTGCCCGAACTAGGCACCAGCGCGGATGGGTTCTACCGCCTTCGAGTGGGCCCACGCAAGTTGGGATAACACCGAACCTGGCGTTCCGCGCAGTAGGTAGCTTAGGTGGCGAGGTGGAACTGAACCTAGCGCTCTAGCCATGCGGCGTCAGCCGATTCTCTGCCCAGAGAGCTGGTGGTCGAGCTTCCACTCTCCGCCCTCCTTGACCAGCATCCAGACGATGTGGAAACGGGCGGTCTCTGCCTTGTTTACGGAGCTAAAGTCCACGGTGGCCGTGGCCGTGCTCCCGCTCACCTCGTTCACTTCTAAGGAGTTGATGGTCATGCTCTGTATCTGGGATGACTCCTCACCCGCGATCCAGTTTGCCTCGTCCGTTTCGCTTCTCATGGTGGGCCCGAAGTAGGAGTAGGCTTCCTCGAAGTTACCGGCTCCTATAGCCTCATAGTGACCCCGCACCGCGCCGGCCGCTGCTGCTGCCTCGCCTGAGACTCCACCTGAGGGAACGCTCTGGGCGCTTGCGGTGCTGCTGACGCTCTGGGTCTCATCGGTGCCCTCCGCTGGTGGTCCGACGCTGTCCGTCAGGTACACGTAGGAAGCCGGGGCCAGCGGGGTCCCCGGCGGGGGGTCTTGCTTCATGACAACGCCGGCGGGTACGGTCTGGCTCGTCGCCTGCTCAACGCCGCCGAGGAGGTAACCCGCCTCCTCCAGCCTTTTTTCCGCCTTGGAGTACGGTAGACCCGTCAAGTCAGGGACTTTCGTAACCTGCTGACCCTCGCCGACCGTGAGATATACCTTCGAGCCCCGCTTCGCCTCCTTGCCACCCGGAACCGATTGTTCTATCACCTTGCCCGTGTCCCCTTCGGAGCTCTCCCGACGGTGCACTCCAACCTCAAAACCAGCCTCGGTGAGGCGCTGGCGTGCCGCCCGCTCGGTCATTCCCTTGACGGCGGGGACCCGAACCGTTTCCGTGGCCGACGGCGGCCGCTTGGCGTCTTGGAAGGTTTCCGTGGGCAAGCGTTCTATCAGGGCGCGGAGAATGCTGCCCCTACCGCTATCGTTCCACAGGCTCCAACCGACAGCGGCCAGCAGGGTGAGGAGCACGGCGAGGAAGGTTAAGGCTGGGAGGACCCGCCTCCGCCGGGATACTACGGGTTTGGTAGGTGAGGGCGTGGAGGCCTTCGGGACGCCCAAGACGGTCTCGGCGGTCGTCCCGTTCGTGGACGAGCGAGGAGCCGAGGGTATACTGGCACGTACCTGCTGGAGCTCTTGGATGAGATGGTCCGCGCTCACACAACGGTCCTCGGGACTCGTCGCCAGGAGCTTCATGGTGATGGCGTCTAGTTCCTCCGGAATTTCCGGGTTGACGTCCTTCGGGCGTCGCGGCGGGGCGAGCGCGTGCCGGATAGGCACATCAGCCGGGGTTTCGACCTCGAAGGGCACCCTACCGGTTAGCATCTCGTAGAGGACTACTCCCAAAGAGTAGAGGTCGCTCGCCGGTCCCACCTCATCGCCCTCAGCCTGCTCGGGGGACATGTACTTCGCGCTGCCGAGGATGTCTCCGGTTTGGGAGATCGTGGTCGCATCGGCGGCCCGCGCTATGCCGAAGTCCGCCACCTTCACGTGA
>JBKPSF010000168.1:0-3364 GCA_046734875.1 Actinomycetota bacterium
TCTTCAGCCCCTCCCGCTACTCGGGGCTTCCGGGCATGCCGTTCCCGGGCCCGCCCGACCGCTACCCGACCCGCGACGAGGTCACGGCCTACCTGCGCCGCTACGCCGAAGTCTTCGGGCTGCCGGTCTCGACCGGAGAGCGCGTCCTGCGCGCCGAGCGGGACGCGGGCGGGGGGTTCCGGGTGCTCACGGCCGCCGGCGGGGAGTACCGGGCCAGGACGCTGATCGCCGCAACGGGCTCCTTCAGCAAGCCCCACCGCCCCCGGTTCCCGAACCAGGGGGCGTTCCGTGGCAGGATCCTCCACGCCGCCGAGTACCGCAACCCCATTCCGTTCCGAGGCAAGCGCGTTGTGGTCGTGGGCGGAGGGAACTCGGCGGTGCAGATCGCCCACGAGCTGGCCACGGTCACGAGGACGACCCTCGCCACCCGCTCCCCTATCCGCTTCGAGCCGCAGACCATCCTCGGCCGCGACGTACACTTCTGGCTGTCCGTCTCCGGCCTCGACCGCCTCCCGCTCGGGCGCCTCTTCGACGTCTCCGAGCCCGGGGGCGTCGTGGACGACGGGACTTACGCCGCCGCCGTGCGCTCCGGAAGACCCGACCGGCGGCCGGTGTTCTCCCGCTTCACCGAAAGCGGCGTGGTTTGGGAGGACGGTGGCGAGGAGCGGGTGGACGCCGTCCTCCTCGCCACCGGCTACCGCCCGGACCTGGACTACCTGCGACCCCTAAGGGTCCTGCGGGCCGACGGCCGCCCGGACCAGCGCGCCGGGATAGCCCGCTCCGTCCCCGGGCTCTACTTCGTGGGGCTGCCCTTTCAGACCTCCTTCGCCTCGGCGACCCTGCGCGGGGTCGGCCCCGACGCCGAGCTTGTCGTCGCCCGCGCCCGCCGCCAGGTGGCCCGTAGCGCGATGGAGCCCACGGGGCATCCCGCCACCGTCACGGCGCCGCGGCGCGTCCGGGAGGTCGGGCCCAGCTTCGGGGGAGAGCGCTGCTGTGGGGTGCCACTTCCTTGAGCGAGCCCCGACGTGTCGCCGGAAGCAGCCCGCTCACTTTTTACCTGGCTTTAACCCAACGCACGCTCGCAACTTGTAGACTGCCCGCATGACCGAGAAGAGCAGGGTCCTGTTCCTTTGCACCCACAACTCCGCGAGGAGCCAGATGGCCGAGGCGTTGCTGCATGACCTTGCCGGGGAGCGCTTTGAGGCGTTCTCGGCGGGCACGGAGGCCACCCGAGTGAGGCCGCTGGCGATCAGGGCGATGGAGGAGATCGGCGTGGACATCTCGGGCCAGGAGTCCAAGACGCTGGATCGGTACCTCTCCGAGCCCTTCGACTACGTGATCACGGTCTGCGACGACGCCAACGAGGCGTGTCCTTTCTTCCCCGGGGCGAGAGAGCGGCTGCACTGGTCCTTCGAGGACCCCTCTAAGGCCGAGGGCTCCGAGGAGGAGCGCCTGGCGGTCTTCCGTTCGGTGCGAGACCGGGTCAAGGACCGGATGCAGGCGGAGCTGTTGAACGGAGGAGGATAGCCATGCGGAAGCAGAAGGTGCTGTTCCTGTGCACGCAGAACTCGGCAAGGAGCCAGATGGCCGAAGGGTTCCTCAGGCACCTGGCCGGGGACCGCTTCGAGGCCTACAGCGCGGACATAGACCCCACCGACGAGATCCCCACCCCTGCGCCGTCGAGGCGATGGAAGAGGTCGGCATAGACATCACCGACCAGCACCCGAAGGGCTTGAGGACCTACATGGGCAAGATGGGTTTCAACTACCTCATCATCGTGTGCGCCCGCGCCGAGGAGCGCTGCCCCAAGACCTTCCCCGGCGTAGGTACCACCTTCTCGTGGGTCTTCGAGGATCCTCGCCGCGAAGAGGACATCCCCTACGACTCCATGCTGGAGCGGTTTCGTGCGGTGCGAGACGAGATCGAGCTGAAGATAAGGGACTGGCTGGAGCATCCGGAGGAGGAGCTGAGGAAGCTACGCGAGGAGCGCGAGCGACGGGAACTTCTGGAGGCCTCCCGAAGCGGGATCGGCGTATCAGACGGCGGCGACGAGAGGCCGGACCCCTTTGCCCGTGCCTGAGGCATCGGCCTAACCTCCGAGAACGCCGTCAACACGAAGTTCGCAGAAGCCCTATAACGTAGATAAGCAATGTATGCTTGTACGTCCGAACCGGCAGCGGATTTTCCGAGGTCGTGTGCACGTTCAGCACGGGGGCAACTCATCTCAGCGACCCACCCCCACCCCACTTCGCCACGCAAGAGGACCGGAGCCCCAGCGGTGGGGCTCCGGCTCAATGAGGATCACCCGCCACGCTACCGCGGACGACGCTTCGGCTTCGGGTAGACATAGACCACCACCATAGCGGTGTCCGAGCACCGCTCGCAGGCAATCCACGCATCACGCTGCGTGTCGTACACGCGTCCCTCGAAGCATCGCAGGCAGGTGCGATCCTCGTACGAACCCGCTCTCCTAGTGGCCAAGTTCACGCCATCAACTCGTCAACATCGTGGACTAAGCGGTCCTCGACGCTAGGGCTGATGCGGCCGGTCCTCATCGCCCACAGGCGGTAGCCGATCCTGCCCTCACGGAAGGACGCAACGCGAGTTGACGACCCGTTTGCGGGATCGCCGGAGTAGAGGGCGTAAGCGAAATCGGGGTCCTCGACCTCTACGGTGTACCCACCGGCGGCAATCCCCGTGAGGATGTACCCTCACCGCCGGAAGCCTGAATGCCCTCAGGGCACACCGCAAACGCCAGCTAGAGGAAATGATGCAGCGCGCGGGGCTGTGGCAGGATCACGGACTGGTCTTCGCCTCTGAGGCCGGTACCCTCATCAACCCGACCAACCTTCGAAGGCGGCACTTCGCCCCGCTACTCAAGCGCGCTGAGCTACCCGCCGACACCCGCTTCCACGACCTCCGCCACACCTGCGCCACGCTGCTGCTCGGCAACAGCGTACATCCAAAGTTCGTCCAGGAGCTTCTAGGACACGCCAACATCGCCATCACCCTGGACACGTACTCGCACCTCATACCCGGCATGGGCGATGCGACGGCCCGCGCTATGGAAGACGCCTCGAAGAAGTGCCGCCCGAAGATCGGGACCAAGACACCTCCGAGACGTAGCGCCGCGTTGGTGTAACACTGGTGTAAAGTAGCCCCCGATTTTGGCCGGGGGCTTATCCTCGTGCTACGTTTTCCGCTTATCTAAGCGGAATTTCCTAGTGGGCGATAGTGGATTCGAACCACTGACCTCTTCCGCGTCAAGGAAGCGCTCTCCCCCTGAGCTAATCGCCCGTACGAGAGGCGGCACCCGGAATCGAACCGGGGTACAGGGTTTTGCAGACCCTTGCCTAACCACTCG
>JBKPSF010000169.1:0-15969 GCA_046734875.1 Actinomycetota bacterium
GTAAGGGCAACCTCGCTCAGGTTGCAGCACGGTTGCAGCAATTGGGCCAGGGAGCGCTCCCTGGCCCGCTCTGGTCTCTCTCAAAATACCGTCATTTGCAGGTATTTTATGAGTGGGCGATGCTGGGTTCGAACCAGCGACCTCCTCCTTGTAAGGGAGGCGCTCTACCCCTGAGCTAATCGCCCGTGCAGCATCTCGGCCGGTCAGCACGTCAGCTTCTGGTTTTGGCTGAGGTGCTGACAGGCTGACCAGCTATGTCGTGCCCCCAACGGGATTCGAACCCGTGCCGCCGCCTTGAAAGGGCGGTGTCCTGGGCCTCTAGACGATGGGGGCTCGCGAGCCCGGCAGGCCTTCGAGAGTTTAACAGATAGGGCGGCTGATGAGGCCGGGTATTCAGTGCCGAAAAGTAGTGAGCCAGGTAGGGATCGAACCTACGACACGAGGATTAAAAGTCCCCTGCTCTGCCACTGAGCTACTGGCCCAGGCTCCGTCCAGAGTTTACCCGAAACAGGCTCTCTCTTCGACCCAAGGTAGCTGGTCAGCCTGTCAGCCCTCTGCTGAAATGCTGAAGTGCTCTAATGAAGGAAGTGACGCTTTCCGGTGAAGACCATGGCGAGGCCGTGGCGGTTGGCGGCTTGTATTACTTCGTCGTCGCGGACGGAGCCTCCGGGTTGGATCACCGCGCTTATGCCGGCTTCGGCTAGCGTTTCTACTCCGTCGGCGAAGGGGAAGAAGGCGTCGCTGGCGGCGACGGAACCCGGCGCCTTCTCGCCGGCCTTTTTTACCGCTATCTCAGAGGAATCGACCCGGCTCATCTGGCCGGCCCCGACACCCACCGTGGCCCCGTCCCTGGCGAGGACTATGGCGTTGCTCTTGACCACGCGGGCCACCCGCCAGACGAAGAGCAGGTCTTTCATCTGTTCCTCGGACGGACGCGTTTCGGTGACCACTTTGTAGTCTGCGTCGTCCTCGACGGCGTCGGTATCTTGCAGCAGTATGCCGCCCGTCACATGCTTGGCCGAGAGCTTCGGACGGGCAAGCGTGCCGCCGACGAGTACCCTGATGTTCGGTTTGGAGGAGAGGATCTCCCTCGCTTCCTGGGTGAAACCAGGGGCGACCAGAATCTCCGTGAACACTTGGGATATCGCGGAGGCTAGCGCCCCGTCTACTTCGCCGCCCAGCGCGACGATGCCACCGAACGCGGACTGAGGGTCGGAGGCTAGGGCCTTGCGGTAGGCGTCTGCGAGCGTGTCCTCCACCGCGGCGCCGCAGGGGTTGGCGTGTTTGACGATGACGGCGGCGGCTCCGAGGTCGGTCAGGTCGCTGAGGAGGGTGCGGGCTGCGTCCAGGTCGTAGAGGTTGTTGAAGGAGATCTCCCGCCCCTGCAACTTCTCGACGCCGCTGAGCAGGTGCTCGGCTCCCGCTTCCGCGTAGTACGCCGCCGACTGGTGCGGATTCTCCCCGTAACGCAAACCCGAGATGCGCTCGTATTCGACCGTTCTATGTTCGGGGAACTTTTCGGCCTCTGGGGGTTCCGTCCCTTCCTCGACCTGCTCGCCGAGCCAGGCCGAGATCGCCGCGTCGTAGCGGGCCGTTCGCCGGAATGCGGCGAGGGCCAGCCGCCGCCTCATCGCTTCGGGGATCTGTCCCTCACCTTCGAGGGCGTTCAGGACTTCTTCGTAGAACGAGGACGAGGGGACGACCGTGACGGAGCGGAAGTTCTTGGCTGCAGCCCGCAGCATGGCCGGTCCACCGATGTCTATCTGCTCGATGGCCTCCCTCTCGGAGGCGTCGCCGGCTACGGTCTCTTCGAAGGGGTAGAGGTTGATGCAGACCAGATCTATGGGGCCGATGTCCTGCTCCACGAGCTGCTCTACGTGGCCGGGGTCTTCCAAATTGGCGAGGATGCCGCCGTGTATTTTCGGGTGCAGCGTCTTGACCCTGCCGCCGAGTATCTCCGGTGCGCCGGTTACCTCTGAGACGGGAACCACCTCTAGTCCAGCCTCCGAGAGAGCGCTTGCGGTGCCGCCAGTGGAGATGATCTCGAACCCCATCCTAGAGAGCCGCCGCGCGAAGTCCTCGACCCCCCGCTTGTCCGAGACCGAGACCAGCGCCCTCCGCTTCATAGTTTTGCCCTCCCGGTGAAATAGTCAGCGACAGCCCCGACGAGCAACCTGTGCTCGACTGGATGCAACCGCTCCAGCAAAGCCTCTCTTGTGTCTCCGGCCAGGACCGGAACCGTCTCCTGCGCCACGATGGGCCCGGCGTCCACCTCCTCGACCATGAAATGAACCGTTACGCCGGTCTCCTCTACTCCTGCTTCCAGCGCGCGCTCCACCGCGCGAAGCCCGCGAAACTCGGGCAGCAGCGAGGGGTGGACGTTCAAGACGGCGGGAAAATGGTCCAGGAAGACCGGGGACAGGATGCGCATGTAGCCCGCTCCCACCACGAGCCCTACGTCGTGGGCGGCGATCCTGGCCGCCAGCTCCGCGTCGTAGTCCTCCTTGCCGACGAACCCCGTGGGATCCACATGCTCGACGGGTACCCCCGCCAGCCGCGCCCGCTTGAAGGCATACGCCCCCTTCTTGTCCCCGGCGACAACCACGAGGTTCCCGGGGTAGGCGTCGAGCAGGGCCTGCAGGTTCGTCCCAGAACCCGACGCGAGCACGGCGAAGCGCGAGCCCTCGGGAAGTTGCTCAGGCAAACTCGACCCCTCCGCTCTCCGTGACAACCCCGATGTTCCAGGCTCCACAGCCCGCTCCGCGCAGCGCTTCGAGCCCGGTCTCTGCCCCTTCCAGCGGCACCACCGCGCAGAAGCCGACACCGAGGTTGAAGACTTTACGCATCTCGTCTTCGGGGACTCCGCCGAGCGAACTTATGAGCCCGAAGACAACGGGCTCCTCCCATGAGCCCGCGTCGAGCCGCGCCCCGAGCCCACCGAGGGCGCGCGGCAGGTTTCCCACGAGCCCTCCACCCGTGACGTGCGCCATCCCACGGACCTCGACCGCCCTTCGCAGCGCCTCTACCTCCCGCACGTATGCCCGATGCGGTTCCAGGTAGATCTCGCCGACGGGACGATCCAGGCCTTCTGGTTGCTCCGAGTAGGAAATACCAGCGTCCTCGAGCACTTTGCGGGCCAGCGTGTAGCCGTTGGTGTGCAGCCCGCTCGATGCGAGGCCGAGCACTGCGTCGCCGGGTCGCACCCGCTCGCCGTCGACCACCTCGCTCCGCTCGCACGCTCCTAGACAGACGCCGACGATTTCGAAATCCCCCTCACCGTAGAGCCCGGGCATCTCCGCCGTCTCGCCGCCGATGAGAGCCACGCCGAGCTGCCCGCAGGCATCCGCGGCACTGCGAACTATCCCGGCGATGGCCTCGGGATCTAGCTGGCCGCTCCCGATGTAGTCAAGGAAAAACAGCGGGCTGGCTCCGGTGGCGAGCACGTCGTTGGCGCAGTGGTTGACGATATCCGCGCCGAGAGAATCGTAGCGTCCTACCTCCTTCGCTACCAGGACCTTCGTGCCGACGCCATCGATGGTCGAAGCGAGGACGGGGGCGTCGTAGCTGGCGAGGGCGTAGAGGCCCGCGAAGCCGCCTGGCCCTCCGATGACCTCGGGGCCGTGGGTGCCCTCCACGGCCGAGCGCATGAGGCCGACGGCCCGCTCCCCGCGCTCGATGGAGACGCCGGCGGCCTCGTAGGTGCCCTTCTCAGCCAAGGAGCTTCCGCTCGTAGAAGATGCAATCGAAGGGTCCGATGACGCCACGCCCCGTCTCGCCGTAGCCGTTCTCGAGGTAGAGGCGCTGTGCGGCGCGTTGCTGCACGGTCGTGTCGAGTCGTAGCCTGGAGTAGCCTAGTTCTGCGGCTCGGCGGTGCAGGGCGTCGAGCATGGCCTGCCCGTAGCCGCGGCCCTGCAGCCCCGGCCTTACCCGCATGCGTTTCAGCTCGGCCTTCTCAGGGGTGAGCTTCATCAAGGCGCCCATGGCGACTATTTCTCCGTTCAGCACGCCGACGAGGAACTCGCCGCCCGAATTCAGGTAAACGTCTTCGATCTCGTCGAGGTCCTCGTCCCAGGGGCCGCTCCCGAGGTGCGCGCCGACCTCGTTCAGCGCATCGTCGTGGAGGCGCCTGACGGCAAGTTTGTCTTTCGACTCGTAGCGGCGGATGTGCAACGGTTCGGCCATCAACGTGTCTTGCGTGGTTCCCTCGGGTGCCTGGTATTCACCGTTCATAGGTCAGCGGGATCTTCTTTCGAGAGGCTCATCTATGTTTGCCGCGCGCAGGGCAGATGGGAGGTCAGGGTGGCGCACCACGCTAGTCACGACGCCATCTCCCACGACGAAAACCGAGGCCACGGTCTGGCGGACGCCAGGGTCCATGAACTTCCACTCTGCTTCCTGTTCCACGACCACCGGGCCGGCTTCGTGGAACACACGTAAGGGTTCGAGGTGGATGTTCGCGCGGTCTACCCATTCGCGCAAGATCTGCGCGCCGTTGGCTTCGCCTCTTGGCCCGCCCACTACTATGTCCGGGTGCGAGAGCGCGACGAGCCGCTCCACGTCGCCAGAGTTCAGGGCGGCGTGCCAGGCTTTTACCGTCTGGGTCTCGGGGCTCATCCGTCCCTGGTGGTCGCGTATTGGGTCTGGTTTTCCAGGGCGAACTTGTTGGAAGTGCCCGTGATCGGGTAGTCCCCGTCGAAGCAGGCGCGGCAGAGGCGGTCCTTGCGCTGTAGCGTCGCGGCGACCATCGCGTCGGTCGAGAGGTAGGCCAGGGTGGTGGCCCCGATCTGCTCCCTGATCTCCTCCACCGTCAGGTTGGCGCCGACGAGCTGGTCGGGGCTGTCCATGTCGATACCGTAGTAACAGGGACCCTTGATCGGGGGCGAAGAAACCCTGAAGTGAACTTCGGAAGCACCCGCCTCGAAGAGTAACTCGACCAGCTTGCGACTCGTGTTGCCCCTGACGATGGAGTCATCTACCACGACGACCCTGTTGCCCTCGATCACGCTCGGCAGCGGGTTGAGCTTGAGCCTGATCCCAAGCTGGCGCATCCCATCCGTAGGTTGGATAAAAGTCCTGCCAACGTAGCGGTTCTTGATGAGGCCTTCGGCGTAGGGGATGCCGCTCCCCTGCGAGTAGCCTATTGCCGCCATCATCCCGGAGTCGGGGACGGGGATGACCACGTCGGCGTCTGCAGGCGCTTCTTTGGCGAGGAGCTCGCCCATCTTGTGGCGGGAGTCGGCGACCTCGCGCCCGTCGAAGCGCGAGTCGGGCCTGGCGAAGTACACGTACTCGAAGACGCAGAGGGCCCTGCGAGGCGTCTCGGCCGTGTAGCTCGTCAGGCCGTAGTCGTCTATAACCACGACCTCGCCCGGCTCCACGTCGCGCAGGTACTTCGCGCCGATGATGTCCAGGCCGCAGGTCTCGCTGGAGACGGCGTAGCCGCCATCTACCTCGCCTATGGAGAGGGGTCGGAAGCCGTGGGGGTCGCGGAAGGCGACGAGCTTGTCGCGAAAGATCATGGCCACCGAGTAGGCGCCTTCGAAGTGGCGCATCGCCCTCCTGACGGCTTCACCGACCGAGAGCCCCCGCTCAAGCTCCCTCACGGCCGCCGCAGCGATGTACGTCGTGTCGGAGGTGGAGTAGAACCTGAAGCCGTCCTCGGTGAGCCCGTCGCGCAACTTGCCGGCGTTTACGAGGTTGCCGTTGTGGGCGACGGCCACGTTCACGTCGCCGCGCCCGCCGAACTCGGGCTGGGCGTTCTCCCAGGAGGCAGAACCGGTCGTCGAATAGCGGACGTGGCCAAGCGCCAGGTGGCCGTCCTCGAGGGCGGCGAGGCGCGGGCCGTCGAAGACCTGGGAGACGAGGCCCATGTCGCGCATTGCGGTCGTGCGTTCCCCGTCCGAGACTGCTATGCCGGCCGACTCCTGGCCGCGGTGCTGCAGCGCGTAGAGGCCGAAGTACGTGCGCTGGGCCAGCTCGCCGGCGAGCTCGCGGGAGTAGAGCCCGAAGACACCGCACGCTTCCTTCGGCTTGCCCTCCGTATCCAGGTATTCCACGCTAAGAGCACCCACCTTCCGGGTCTCGCTTCCCCACCCTACCCAATGTGCCCGCCCTCAGGCGCCTCGAAGAGGTCGCGCTCGTATGCTTCCCCGAGTTCTTCGAGACCGAGGTCTATGTGATCCCCGACCTTGAACCTTCTGCCGCCGGTGCTGCCGACGTGATCGTAGGCTACCCACGACACTCCTGATCTGTCGGTCGCCCCCAACGCCTCCTGCACCTCTTCCCACCGTTCTTCCGGAAAAGCGATCACATAACTCGCGCCCTTCTCCCCGAAGAACGCCAGATCCGGTCTTCTTGTGTATTCGAGGAAATGTTCTAGCTCGTCATCGTCATACTCGAACCCCGTTCCACCAGATATTGCCATCTTCGCTAGCGCAACGATCTCCCCTCCGCCCGAGATGTCGTGCGCCGTGTCCACGAGGCCACGCTCTACCAGGCTGCGGATCAGATCCGCGTAAGCCTTTTCCTCGATGACGTCGGGCCTCGGGAGCCTGCCAGCCACCTTGCCGTGCACCACCTCCAGATACTCCGAACCGGCAAACGATAGCCCACCACCACCGACGATCATGACCATGTCTCCTTCACGCTTGAAGGCAGGCGTGGCATGTAGGTTCACATCCTTCATAACGCCGACCATGCCGACCGTAGGAGTCGGGTAGATGGCACCGCGGTCGGTCTCGTTGAAGAGGCTGACGTTGCCGCTGACGACTGGCGTTCCAAACGCTTCACAAGCCCCGGACATGCCCTCGATGCACTCGGCGAGCTGGTAGTAGCCGTCCGGCTTCTCGGGGCTTCCGAAGTTGAGGCAGTCGGTGACGGCGACGGGCTCGGCCCCGACGCACGAGAGGTTCCTGTACGCCTCCGCGACCGTTGCCGCTCCCCCGCCTCGCGGGTCGAGAAAGCAGTGGCGGCCACGGCCATCGGTGGTAACGGCGAAGCCCAGGTTCGTGTCTTTGATCCTCATGACCGCCGCATCGGCTCCTGGAAGCACCACGGTATCCGTTCCCACCTGGTGGTCGTACTGGGTGAAGATCGGACGCCGCGAACGCAGGTTAGGATGCCCGAGCATCTGCAGGAGCACGGCGTTGTAATCGTCAGGCTCGGAAATCTCGTCCAGGTCCAGTTCCCGTACCCGGTCGAGGTACTGTGGACGGACGATGTCGCGCTCGTATACGGGGGCATCGGCGAGGTGCTGCGCCGGTACGGTGCCGACCATCTCCCCCTCGTGGATGACGCGCAGGTCGCCGTGGTCCGCTACACGGCCAACTATCGCCCCGACGAGCTCGTAGCGTTCGGCGAGCTTTACGACCTCGTCGGCTTTCTCTGGCTCTACGATGGCGAGCATTCTCTCCTGGGACTCGGAGATCATTATCTCCCACGGCGCCATGCCGCTCTCGCGCAGCGGCACCTTGTCCGTCTCGATCTCTATGCCGACCCCGCCTTTGGCTGCCATCTCCGAAGCGGAGGACGTTATGCCGGCGGCCCCGAGATCCTGCAACGAGACGAGCAGGCCTTCGTCCAGCAAGTTCAGGCAACACTCGATGAGCATCTTCTCGCAGAAGGGGTCGCCGACCTGCACGTTGGACCGCTTGGATTCCGACTCCTCGGTGAGTTCGTCGGATGCGAAGGTCGCCCCGTGGATGCCATCGCGTCCGGTCTTGGAGCCGAGCAAGACGACGAGGTTCCCCACTCCGGTGGCGCCCGAGCGTACGAGGTCGTCCGTGCGGATCAAACCGACGCACATCGCGTTGACCAGAGGATTATCCGAGTAGGCTTCCGCGAACTCTACCTCCCCGCCCACGGTCGGCACCCCGACGGCGTTCCCGTACCCCCCGATCCCCCGCACGACCTCCCTGAACAGGTAGCGGCTCCGCTCCTCGTCGAGCGGCCCGAACCTGAGCGAGTCGAGCAGGGCCACAGGCCTGGCACCCATCGCCAAAATATCGCGGATTATGCCGCCTACCCCCGTTGCGGCCCCCTCGTAGGGCTCCACGGCGGAGGGATGGTTGTGGCTCTCCATCTTGAAGGCGACGGCCCACCCGTCCCCTACCTCGACCACGCCGGCGTTCTCGCCCGGACCTTGCACGACCCGCTCCCCCTCATTCGGGAAGCGTTTGAGGAGCGGGCGCGAGTTCTTGTAGCCACAGTGCTCGCTCCACATCACCGAGAAGAGCGAGAGCTCCAGAAAGTTCGGGGCGCGGCCCATCAGCTCCAGGATGCGGTCGTACTCGAAGTCCGAGAGGCCTAAAGAAGTGTATGTCTCCTGGATGTTCAGACGCCGGCCCCCACGAGAACCGAGCTCAGTATCCTTAGTCCCTCGTCGGAGCCGAGGGTGGGGTCGGAGACCCTCTCGGGATGCGGCATGAGGCCGACGACGTTGCGGCCCTCGTTGCAGACGCCGGCGATGTCGTTTGCCGAACCGTTCGGGTTCTGGAGGTAGCGCAACACGACGCGTTCTTCGTCTTCTAGGCGAGCTAGCGTCTCGGGGTCGGCGAAATAGTTTCCCTCATTGTGGGCGACGGGCAGCGTCAACTCCTCGCCGGGATCACAGCCCGCCGTCCAAGGCGTATCCACGTTCTCGACCCGCACGCGGACGCGGTCGCAAACGAAGCGCATGTGCGTGTTGCGGAGCAAAGCCCCTGGCAACAGGTGTGCCTCCGTCAATACCTGATAGCCGTTGCACACCCCGAGGATGGGACCTCCCTCTCTCGCGAAGTCTTCCAGCGGCGCCATGACCTTCGCGAAGCGGGCGATCGCGCCGGGTCTCAGGTAGTCGCCGTAGGAGAAACCGCCGGGCACGATCACCGCATCGACGCCCTTGAGATCCGCATCCGCGTGCCAAAGCTCGACCGCCTCCGCCCCTATTCGCTCCACACCGTACAGCGCATCGCGGTCGCAGTTGGAACCGGGGAAGATCGTGACCCCTATTCTCACCCTACGACCTCCCATTCGTACTCTTCTATGGTCGGGTTGGAGAGGAGGCGTTGGCACATCGCGTCGATCTCGTCGGCGCTCTCGACCTCCATCTCGATCAACCGTCCCACATGAACGGTCCGGACTCCCTCGAATCCAAGAGCCGGAAGCGCGCTCCTCACCGCCTCGCCCTGCGGGTCGAGGATGCCGGCTTTGGGGCGGACGAGGACACGAACGTTCAATCCACCGCACCTCTCTGCGTGATCTCCGTGACCCTCCTGAGCATCTCCGCGTAGGCCTCTTCGACGCCTCCCAGGTCGTTGCGGAAGCGGTCTTTGTCGAGTTTCTCGCCGGTCTCTTTGTCCCAGAAGCGGCAGGTGTCGGGGGAGATCTCATCCGCCAGCATGAGGTTGCCATCGGCGTCGCGGCCGGCCTCTATCTTGAAGTCGACGAGGGTAATGCCGCGTTCGTCGAAGTAGGGGGCGAGGACCTCGTTGACCTTGAGGCCCAGTTCCTCGCAGAACTCGAGGTCTTCGTCCGAGACGCCAAGCTCGCGGAAGTGGTACCAGTTGAGCAGCGGGTCGCCGAGGTCGTCGTCCTTGTAGCACAGCTCTACTATGGGGGCCTTAAGCTTGCGGCCTTCCTCGAAGCCCAGCAGGCGGCTCAGGGAGCCAGCGGCGACGTTGCGGACCACGATCTCGACCGGCAGCATGTCTAGTCTCGTCGTGGTTATGGAGGTGTCGTCCACCTGTTCGACAAAGTGGGTGGGGACGCCGTGGGTCTCCAGGTAGGCGAAGATCGCAGCGCTCATGGTGGCGTTGGTCTTGCCCTTGTCCTTCCACGATCCGCGCTTCTGGGCGTTGAACGCCGTGGCCTCGTCCTTGTAACGGTGCAGCAGCACCCCCTCGTCGTCCGTCGTAAAGACCTTTTTGGCCTTGCCCTCGTAGAGCAGGTCCTCAGCCATCTTCCAACCTCCTTTTTAGTTCCTCGACCCGCCCGGATACGACACCCAGGTTGCGCAGGGCGTACGATGGATCGAAGAGTTCGTCCAGTCCGTCTCCGAGGCGTTCGCGTACAGTCTCGTCTCTCTCCAGCAACTCCCTGAAGCTCTCGTTGTTTTCCCAGGCCTGCATCGCTGCGCTCTGTACGATCCCGTACGCCTCGTCGCGGCTCATGCCGCTCTCCACGAGGGCGAGCAGGACACGGCCGGAGAAGACGATGGCGCCGCCGCTGTTCAGGTTCTCGAGCATGCGCTCTTTGTCGACCTGGAGGCCGCGCAGGATGCGGGACGTGGTGCGGAGCATGTAGAAGGCCAGGATCGTGGAGTCGGGGAGGACGACGCGTTCTGCGGAGGAGTGGGAGATATCCCGCTCCTGCCAGAGGGCGTTGTTCTCGAAGCCCACGGCGGCGTTCGCGCGCAGGATGCGGGCCATGCCGCACAGTCGCTCGGCCAGTATGGGGTTCCGCTTGTGCGGCATCGCAGATGAGCCCTTCTGGCCCCGGCCGAAGGGCTCGGCCAGCTCGCGCACCTCCGTGCGCTGGGCGCCCCTTATCTCCAACGCCACCTTCTCCATGGTCGAGCCGAGGATGGCGAGCGCGGCGAGCACTTCCGCGTGACGGTCCCTCTGCACTACCTGCGTCGAGGCCGGCGAGGAAGAGAGGCCCAGTTCTTCGCAAGTAATGGCCTCCACCTTCGGGTCGACGTTGGCGTAGGTTCCGACGGCGCCGGAGATCTTGCCCACGGCGGCGACCTCCCTGGCGTGGGAGAGCCGATCCAGGTTCCGCTCCATCTCGAAGGCCCACACCGCCAGCTTGTGACCGAGCGTCGTCGGCTCCGCATGAACCCCGTGCGTCCTGCCGACCATGACGGTATCCCCGTGCGCGAGCGACATCTCCGCCAGAAGGAGCGTCAAGCTCTTTGCTTCTTCCAGGATGAGATCCAGGGCGTCCCTGAGCTGCAACGCGCCTGCCGTGTCAAGCACATCAGAACTCGTCAGACCGAAATGGAAGTGGCGGGCCACGTCCCCGGCGTACTCAGCGACGTTGGTCACGAAGGCTATTACGTCGTGGTTGGTCTCCTGCTCTATTTCGTGGATACGTTCGACGGTGAAGTCTGCTTTTGCGGCCAGCTCTTCGGCTTCTTCCGGTGGGATCTCACCCAGCTCGGCCCTGGCTCTACAAACCGCAAGCTCCACCTCTAGCCAGGCGCGGTATTTGGCCTCCTCGGTCCAGATGGCTCCTATCTCCGGCAGGGTGTAGCGTTCGATCAACTACCCCTCCAGCTTCTCCGCAAGCTCGGGATCGGAGAGGGCGAGGATCTGGGCGGCCAGCACGCCGGCGTTGGCGGCGCCGTTGACGGCAACCGTCGCGACGGGCACGCCAGAGGGCATCTGGACCGTGGAGAGAAGGGCGTCCAAGCCGCTCAGCGAACCGGAGGCCACGGGAATACCTATGACCGGCAGGTTCGTCCTTGCGGCGACGGCACCCGCCAGGT
The DNA here is from genome assembly GCA_046734875.1 of Actinomycetota bacterium. Classification (GTDB taxonomy): domain Bacteria; phylum Actinomycetota; class Rubrobacteria; order Rubrobacterales; family Rubrobacteraceae; genus Rubrobacter_D. The sequence continues at coordinate 11,468 of JBKPSF010000169.1, forward strand.
GGGCGGCCATTCCGGCGGCGCAGATTATTACCTTCAATCCACGTTCGCGGGCGGTGCCTGCGTACTCGGAGACGCCTTCGGGGTTGCGGTGGGCGGAGCGGACCTCCAGCTCGTACTCGATGCCGTAGCCGTCGAGGCGGGCCGTGCATTTTTCCAGGACGGGGAGGTCGGATTCGCTGCCCACCAGGATTCCTACGCTCGGGCTCAAAGATCCTCCAGCTCTATCGCTTCCAGGGCTATGTCGGTACGGTACTGCATGCCTTCGAAGTGGATCTGCTCGACAGCGGCGTACGCCCGCGCCCGCGCTTCGATGATGGTCGGCCCGGTGCCAACCACGTCGAGGACCCTTCCGCCCGCCGTGTAGAAGCGGGTGTCGCGTTCTTCCGTGGCGGCGTGGTAGACGTAGACGCCCGCAGGTATGTTCTCCAGACCGGAGATCCCATCCCCGGAGGATGAAGAATCGGGGTAGCCTTCCGAGGCGAGCACGACGCAGACGGCCTTATCGGCGGACCAGACTACCTCGCGCCCGGCCAGGTCTTCGTTGCCGGCGGCCAGCATCAGCTCAAGGAGGTCGGAGCCGAGGCGGGGCAGGATCACCTGCGTTTCGGGGTCGCCGAAGCGGCAGTTGAACTCCAGCGCCTTGGGACCCGTCTCGGTTACCATCACGCCGGCGTAGAGGAGGCCCATGTAGGGTGCCCCTATAAGGGCTAGCTGATTGATGGTCGGCCTTATGATGTCCTCGAGTATCGCCGCGTACGTCTCCGGCTCCATCCACATGATGGGCGAGTAGGCGCCCATCCCGCCGGTGTTCGGTCCCTCGTCCCCGTCGAAGGCGCGCTTGTAGTCCTGGGCCGGCAGGAAGGGCAGGATGTCGTGCCCATCGGTGACGACGAAGACTGAGGCCTCCCTCCCCTCCAGGCACTCCTCGATGACGATCCTCTCCCCCGCCGCCCCGAACTTGCCGGCGAACGAGGCTCTTATAGCTTCCTCGGCCTCGTCCTGCGAGCGGGCCACCGTTACGCCCTTGCCAGACGCCGCCCCGTCGGCCTTCACGACGATCGGGAAGTCTCTGTGCGCCCGCAGGTAGGCGAGAGCAGCCTCCTCGAGGTCGAACGCCTCGAAGCGGGCTGTTGGAACCCCGGCGTGGCGCATCAGCTCTTTGGCGAACACCTTGGAGCCCTCGATGCGGGCGGCGGCCCGCGAGGGGCCGAAGACCTTCAGGCCAGCCTCCCAGAACGCCTCGGTGATGCCCCCGATAAGCGGCGACTCGGGGCCGACGACCGTCAGGTCTATCGCGTTCTCGGCGGCGAAGTTCCTCAGGGAGACTAGGTCGTCCACCGGGATGTCCACGGTCTCGGCTATGCGCGAGATGCCGGGGTTGCCCGGGGCCGCGTACATCGCAGGCTCCAGCGGGCTCGCGGCCAGGGCCTCGACCAGCGCGTGCTCGCGGCCCCCGCTGCCGATTACCAAAACCTTCAAAGGCTCCGCCCCACCTAGATCCCGATCCTCTCCACGATCGCCTGCTCGCGCTCGGGGCCGACGCTGATCATGCACACGGGAGCCCCGACCTCGGCCTCCACGAAGCCCACAAAGTCCTGTGCGGCCTCGGGGAGGTCCCCCCTCATCCTGCACCACGTGATGTCCTCGCCCCACCCTGCCAACGTCTTGTAGATGGGCCTGGCGTGGTGCAGGTCCGTCTGGTGCATCGGATAACCCTCCACAGCCTTGCCGTCGATCTCGTATCCGACGCAGATGTTTATCTCATCGACCGCCGAAAGCACGTCGAGCAGCGTGATGGCGACGTGGGTGATGCCGTTGAGCGAGGCTGCCCACTTGATGGCAGGAAGATCCAACCACCCAACCCTCCTGGCCCGGCCCGTGGTCGTGCCGTACTCGCGCCCGACGCTCCTTATGGTCTCCCCCGTCTCGTCGAAAAGCTCCGTGGGCATCGGCCCGTCGCCCACGCGCGTCGTGTAAGCCTTGGTGACGCCGACCACGTACTCCAGTTGCCGCGCCGGGATGCCGGAGCCAACGACGGCGCCCCCAACCGTGGGATTGGACGAGGTGACGAAGGGATACGTGCCGTGGTCGTTGTCGAGGAGCGTCGCCTGTCCCCCTTCGAGCAGGACGCGCTCCCTGTTCTCCAGCGCCCCGCGCAAGAGCGTCCCGGTATCCGCGACCATCGGCTCGATAAAGTCCCTGAAAGAGAGGAGCCACGAGGCCAGGTCGGCGACCTCGTAGTGGTCCTCGCCGTAGACGTTCTCGAAGATGGCGTTCTTCTCCCTCAAGGCCGCCTTGAGCTTGGTCTTCAGGATGCCCTCGTCGAAGATGTCCTGGACGCGGATGCCGGAGCGGGCTACCTTGTCCTCGTAGGCCGGGCCGATGCCGCGGTTCGTCGTCCCTATCCTGGCGTCGCCCAGTGCTATCTCCCGGTGCGAGTCCAGGGCGATGTGGTAGGGCATGATCAGGTGCGCCCGCCCGTCAACCTTGAGGCGGTCGCGAACGTCGAGGCCCCGGGCTTCTAGAGCCTCCACCTCCTCGACCAGCACCTCGGGGTTGACGACGACCCCGTTGCCGATAGTGCACACCACACCCTCGCGTACGATGCCGGAGGGCACGAGGTGCAGTTTGAACTCCTCTTCGCCGACCCTGACGGTGTGCCCCGCGTTGTTGCCGCCGGAGTAGCGCGAGACGTACCCGACGTCGGATGCCAGCGCGTCGCACACCCGCCCCTTACCTTCATCCCCCCAGGCCAGCCCGAGGACGACCGTGGCCGTCAAAGCTCCACCTCCACAGCAACACAAACAGTTCCAGAATGGGCACGGCGATAGAGAAAACGGAGTAGCCCCCACCGGGAACCGAAACCCAACGTCCGCCGATCGAGGCCACCACTCTCTGCCACGGCCGCAGCGTAGCACATAGATTTAACGTTTTGTATCGCCGGGGAAGAATTCGTGCGCTACGTATGCAGGGCAGGCGATTGCCCCTGACTTTGGCCGGCTCGCGATTCGCGGCCGGAGCGCAGACGTGCGCTCCGGCCGCGAACGTAAAGAGGTCCAGCGGCCTATTGCCGCGGCCCTGCTGCTACTGGGCCTTCTTTGCGGCGTCGATCGCGGGCTGGACGACGTCGCGGTTCTTCTTGAGCCATGCCTTGGCGCCTGCAGCCGGACTCTTCGCGTTCTCGATCTCCTTCTCCAGCGAGGTGAGCTCATCCTCGTTGAGGCTGAGATTATCGAGCCACGCGTAGGCCACGGGATCGTCATCCTGGAGGTTCTCGTTGACTATGCCGGAGATAGAAGCAGAGGTATCGGACTGGGGGCCGTAGTCGAGATCACCCATGGCGTTCTTCGGATCTTTGAGGTAATGGTATTCGAACCTGGTGCAGTGCGTGCTCGGGCACCAGGGCGGGAACACGAAGGGTTTCTTGTCCTGGTAGAGCCGCTGGACCTCTGCGAGCATCGCGGCCGTGCTCGAGGGCTTATACTCGAGCTTGAGGTTGTACTCGGGGATTACGTGCTTAGGGACCTGTTCCGAGATCACGGCGCCAGGCTCGATACCTATGATCTCCGTAGCGCCGGACTGATTCAGATCCGCGATGCTCTTGACGTTCGACATGTAGTCGGGAACCGCCAGGCCGAAGGTTGTACGGCCCGTGTACCAGGGGGGTTCCAGGTGCTCGACGTCGTTCTCGACCTTGGCGAGCAGCTTTTTGTGATTCGGTAGCCACACGTCCATGTAGGCGTCAAGGTCGCCGCTGGCGACGCCCTGGAACAGCAGGCCGACGTCGAGGGTTTGTATCTGCACCTCTTTGTAGCCGAGATCCTCTTCCAGGACCACCTTCGTCAGGTTGTCGACGGCCACGTCCTCTGGCCACCCGGTGAGTTCGCCAAGGGTCAGGGTCCCGCCCGAGGAGGACGAAGCCCCGCCGCCTCCGCACCCCGTCAACACGAGGACCGCCACGACGAGTGCGGACATCAACGCCAGTGACCTCTTGCTTACGCCCATCGACCTTCCTCCTTCAGCCAACCATTCCTGTTGTACGCAAGTATCTACGTCGGTGCGCCACTGCCGGATCATATCTCTTGCATGTTAGCGCCTCTCCACCCTTGCCACCAACGTATCCGCGGAGCGTCGCCCGGTCGAGAAGCCCTCATCACACCTTTCCCTCAGATGCGTCCGAGCCGGAACCCTTACCGCGCGAAAGAATCCTCCAGGCGCTCTTCCTTTCCCGCCTCGCCAGAGCGCGAGTGATGCGGTCCAGCATGATGGCGATGACTACGATACCAATCCCACCGACGAAGCTAATCCCGACGTTGAGCTGGCTCAAGCCCGTGACGACCGGCTCGCCCAGACCCCCGGCCCCGACCAGCCCGGAGATAACCACCATCGAGAGCGAGAGCATGATGACCTGGTTGACCCCTGCCATGATCGTCTTCAGCGATAGAGGAAGCTCCACTTTGATTAGGGTTTGCCAAGAAGTTGCCCCGAAGGCGTGCGCTGCC
>JBKPSF010000170.1:0-3231 GCA_046734875.1 Actinomycetota bacterium
CACGATGGTGTGCTCGTGGTGCGCCGCGGGGCTGCCATCGGCCGTCATGATGGTCCAGCCGTCGGGACCCTCGACGGTGCGGTCTGCGCCGGAGGCGATGATCGGCTCGATGGTGATTACGAGCCCTTCAGTCAATAGAGAGCCTAGCCTCCTGTCGAAGTAGTTGGGAACCGTGGGCGGCTCGTGGATGCTCCTGCCGGTCCCGTGGCCGCTCAAGCCGGAGAGGACCGTGAAACCTCGCCGACGGGCGGCTGTCTCCACGACACGGCCGATCTTATTCACCGGACGGCCCGCTCGTGCCACCGAGGCCGCCCGCGCAAACGCCAGCTCAGCGCACACTTTCAGCTCTTCGTGCACCCGCGGCCCCGAAGGCAGGGCGACCGTTACCGCGGCGTCGGCTATGTACCCTCCGACCTCGGCGGTAACGTCGATCTTGACGAGGTCTCCCGCCCTCATGACCCTACCGCCGGGGACGCCGTGCACGGCCTCGTCGTTCACGCTGATGAGGTTGACGCCGGGGAAACCGTATACCAGGCGCGGCGCCGACCTCGCCCCGTACCGCTCGTAGACCGCGGCCCCCACGGCGTCTAGTTCCGCCGTCGTCATGCCCGGCTCCAATGCGTTTTTCATCTCGCGCAGCGCGAGTGCCACGACCCTTCCCGCTCTGCGAAGCCCGGCGAGGTCCTTATCCGATTCGATGGTCACCCTGGCTCCTCGCTTTCCGGCGGCTTCGGTATTGGCATGCCCGTATTGTAGGTTGGGTGTGAACGCGGCGTCGTTTTGCTCGCCGACGGTGGTGTAAACTTGTTCCAGGAGATACGAGACTTGGACTTGGAGATCATTTTCTGGGCTGTTCTGGCGGCTCTTGCCTTCATCGGCGAGCTTTTGACCGTCTCTTTCTTTCTGCTCTTCTTCTCGCTTGGCGCCGTCGTCGGGCTCGTTGCGGCCCTGCTTGGAGCCGGGATCACGGTCCAGGCCGTTGGGTTCGTTCTGGCCTCGGCCCTTAGCATGGCGATCCTGCGCCCCGCCCTCTTGAACAGGCTCGCTCTTGGGGGCTCGGAGGGTTATGTCGGGCACCGCGGGATCACGGGCGAGAGCGCGGTCGTGACGGAGGAGATCGAGGCCGGTGGCAAGGGGATGGTCCGCGTGGGAACCGGCGAGTTCTGGACGGCCCGCTCCCTCCATCCCGACGAAAAAATAGAGCGGGGAACCAGGGTCAGGGTTCTCGATACCGACGGGGTTACCGCCCTGGTAGACACCGTGCAATCGAAGGAGGAGTAATCATGACAACAGGTCTTATATTGGTGGCGGTACTGGCGCTCGTGGTCTTTCTGGTGGCGGCGAGGAGCATCAGGATCATCCCCCAGAGTCGGGTGGCGATCATACAGCGCCTCGGACGCTACCATCGCACCGCCGAGAGCGGGCTTACGTTTGTCGTACCTGTGGTGGACAAGATGCTGCCCAAGACCGACCTCAGGGAGCAGGTCATCGCGTTCCAGCCCCAGGCGGTCATCACCAACGACAACGTCGGGATGCAGATCTCGACGGTCGTCTACTACCAGGTAGTGGATGCACGGGCCTCCGAGTACGAAGTGGCGAACTTCAATCTGGCGATGGAGCAGATCACGCAGACTACCTTACGCAACGTGATCGGCAACCTCATCCTGGACAAGACCCTGACCTCCCGAGACGAGATCAACGGCAAGCTCCGCACGATCCTGGACGAGGTTACGGAGAAGTGGGGCATCAGGGTTACGCGGGTCGAACTCAAGGAGATCACTCCTCCAAGGGATATCCAGCAGGCAATGGAGAAGCAGATGCAGGCCGAGCGGACCCGCCGCGCCGCCATCCTGACCGCGGAGGGCGACAAGCGTTCCGCGATCCTTAAGTCCGAGGGCGAGAAAGAGTCCTCCATCCTCCGCGCCGAAGGCGAGCAGAAGGCCGCGGTACTGCGCGCCGCGGGCGAGGCAGAAGCCTACCGCAACGTCCAGGCCGCCCAGATCGAGATGACCGGCAAACTTTTCGAGCGCCTGGAAAACTCGAACCTCTCCCCCGAATCCCTACGCTACCTCTACCTGAAGGCCCTCCCCGAGATGGCTCAAGGACCGGCGAGCAAGCTCTTCGTCGTCCCTTCAGAAATACAGGACCTCGCCGGCACCATCGGCGCCCTGGCCGGCGGCGCCTCCCTCGCCGGCGAGGACAACTCGAAGGGCGAAAAAGAGCAACGTAGCCTGAAGGCGCCGACCGCGAAGCCTAACGGCGAGCTTCCGGGCAGGCGGGATACTTCTCTATAGACCTCTCGCCCGGCGCGGGCAAAGCCGTCCCGGCTACGGCTTCTCGTGCTGCAAGAAGAAACGCACCATCTCGGCCGAGGCGTCGGGACCCTTGGGGTCCGTAAACGAGCCGGGATAGCTCCCGCCGGACCAGGCGTGACCGAGCCCGTGCACACTCCAGCGTTCTACGAGATCCTTGCCGTCCCCGTCCTGGTAAGTGAACTTCGTGTACTCATGACCGCCGGGCACACCGCCCCGGCGCGTGGTCACCCGCGGCGTTGGGCCGTTCCGACTGCCGGTGTCCAGGTGGGCCAGCAGTCGCTCGCCGTTGCGCGGGTGGACGGTCGTGTCGCCATCGCCGTGGAAGATAATGGTGGGTACGATCATCCGGTTGCTCCCGCCAGTGCCGTTCTGACTTGCGACGACGGGCCCGCCCTGGCGCATAGCCGTAAATGCTGAGGACATGTCGTGGGCTGACCCTGGAGCGAGGCCGGAGTGGACACCGACCGCCGCGTAGAGGTCGGGATAGGTAGCGCCCAGGATCGCGGCCATCGCCCCCCCCGCCGACATCCCCGTCACGTACACCCCGCCCTCGGCGACCTCGTACTCGTCCATTACTTGTTTCGTAATACCCGCGATGATGGAAGGCTCGCCCCGACCGCGCTGCTGGTCCGAGGCCTGGAACCAGTTCCAGCACTTCTGCATGTTGGCGTTGCCGGATTGCGCGGGGTAGGCGACGAGGAGGGTACGCTCCTCGGCGAGCTCGTTCATGCGGGTGCCCGTGGCGAAGTCGTCAGGGTTCTGGGTGCAGCCGTGGAGCATGACGATCAAGGGCACAGCCTGCCCGGTGTAGCCGCTCGGAACGTAGAGCTTGTACGAACGCGTCCCCGCGCCGTTGGTGTAGGACCCGTCAACGAAACGCGCCCCATCGGGCACGCTCGGGGACGGCGCTCCTCCC
>JBKPSF010000171.1:0-13092 GCA_046734875.1 Actinomycetota bacterium
GACGTACCCTCCCCCGCCAACCCCCCGCAAGGCGGCTCTTTCCACACCCGCTGCCCCCGAGCCCAGGACCACTGCACCAACAACGAACCCGCCCTCGAAACGCAGGAGAAAGTAGGCCACGGGGCCGCCTGCTTCTTCCCAGTGCTAGAGGGCCAACACATCGAAGAACCCGAATAGCACGCCGCTTCGCGGCTTGTCAGCACGCTCGGGCTGGCGCCCTCGCTCGTCAGCACGCCGTCTTCGACGGCTTGTCAGCTTCTTGCCGTGCTAGGCCTCGCTCCGCAGCACTCGACGAATCGTCGCCCGAGGCAGTAGCGGTTTACGCTCGCGGCATCGTCCCGAGACGACTACCTGAAAGCGGAGCCCGAAGGGCGTAGCGTGCTGAAAGTGGAGGCCCGAAGGGCCGGAACGTGCCGACAAGCGAGGCGAAGCCGAGCGTGCTGACGAGCGTAGGCCGAAGGCCGAAGCGTGCTGAGATACAATCGTCGCGTGTGGAAGAGTACCCAGAGTAGACGTGAGTTGCGGAATTCGGTGGCGCGGGTGCTCGTCGCCGTCGTGGTGTTGCTTGCGGTTGGGCTCGGGGGTTTCTGGGTTGGGCGCGCGCAGAGTCCTGCGACGTTGGATCGGCAGGATCGCGAGAGCGTGGCGCTCTATGCGGAGGCGCTCGATGTGGTCAGGAACAATTATGTGGACCAGGAGGACATCGACTCCAAGAAGGAGACTTACGGGGCGATCAGGGGAATGCTCGGGACGCTTGGCGATGGTGGGCATACACGGTTTTTGACCCCGGAGGAGCGCCAGCAGAACGACCAGAGCCTCTCGGGGACTTACGTGGGAATAGGGGTGCAACTGGAGGAGGAGAAGGGCAACGTCGTGGTCGCCGCCCCGATACAGGGCTCCCCGGCCGAGAAGGCCGGCATCAGCACCGACGACGTGCTCGTCGCCGTGGACGGGAAGAGCGTCAAGGGCGACGACGTTTCTGAGGTCGTGGAGAAGGTCAAGGGACCGGTGGGAACCGAGGTCGAGTTGACCGTTCTGCACGATGGCGAGAAGCGGACGTACGATCTGAGGCGCGCGGAGATCGACTCGCCCGTCGTATCGTGGGCAGTGATCCCCGACTCCGACGTGGCCGTCGTGTTGCTCTCGTCTTTCTCAGACAACAGCGCGCAGGAGCTCAAGGACGCCTTCGAGGAGGCCAGGGCGGCCGGGGCGGAGCGGTTTATTCTGGACCTCAGGAACAACCCTGGCGGCAGGCTCGATCAGGCCGAGGAGATGGCCGGGTACTTCCTCGAGCCGGGGAGCGTCGTCTACATCCGCAAGGACGCCTCCGGTAAGCGAAAGGAGATCACGGTCCAGGGCGACCCGCAGTCCACGAACGCGCCGCTCGCGGTCCTGGCCAACGGGGGGTCGGCGTCGAGCGCGGAGATTTTGGCGGGGGCTTTGCGCGACAACGGGCGGGCGACCGTGATCGGGGAGACCACCTACGGCACCGGTACCGTGCTCTCCGAGTTCGTCTTGAGGGATGGCTCCTCCATCCTGCTCGGCGTCGCCGAGTGGCTGACCCCAGACGGCGACTTTATCCGCGAGACGGGGATAGAGCCGGACATGAAGGTACCTCTAAAGGATGGTGGAGAGCAGATCACGCCCGACGGCGCCAGGGATCTGTCCAAAGACCAGATCCTCGGCAGGGATGCCCAACTGCGCGCGGCCTACGAAATACTCGAACGTCAGTAGCCGGCTGGTTCGTCGAGAGCGGGGCCCTAGGCGCCTCCCAGAGGCGCTAGCCGGGTACACGAAACCCTTCATTAGAGTAGTATCGGGGCCGTCAGGGTAGAACAAACGCGGCGGCCTCTATACCCTCGCGGGGAGGAAGAACCTTGTCCATAGCCATAGTCTCTCTGCTCGTTCTGGTAATCGTCGCGATCGTCGCCATCCCCATCCTGATCCGGATCATAGGCGAAGCCGGACGCCGCGGCCAGAACGAAGACGAACCGTCGCAACAGGATTCCAGCCGTCACTCAGGACCGGGCCGCGAGTAGGGCTTCGCCGCACGCCGGCTTCGCTGCGCTACGCCGGCTTGTCAGCACGCTCGGCTTCGCCTCGCTTGTCGGCACGCTCCAGCCTTCGGCTTTCGCTTGTCAGCACGCCCGCTTCGCGGGCTTGTCAGCTTCTTGCCGTTTTGGCCACACTCGGTTGCGTACTACGAACCGCCGATAAAGGAAGCTGGGCTCTACGCTCGAAGCGGCGCTCCGAGACGACTTTGCTGAAAGCGAGCCCGAAGGGCGAAGCGTGCTGACAAGCGAGGGCTAAAAGCCCGAGTGTGCTGACAAGGCGCGAAGCGCCGTGCTGACTTGCTACTCCAGCAGGTCTCGCAGGCCGGCGGCGTGCGGGCTGCTCTTTATCTTGGCGAGGGCGGTGAGCTGTATCTGGCGGATGCGTTCGCGGGTTACGTCGAAGCGTTCTCCGACTTCTTCGAGGGTTTTCGGCTGGCCCCCTGTGAGGCCGAAGCGGTACTCGAGGACCATCCGCTCGCGTTCGGGGAGGCTGCCGAGGGCCTCGCGCATGCGGGCTTTGAGGAGGGAGGATTTGGCGAGGTCGTGGGGGCTTTCGGATTCTTCGTCGGCTATAAAGTCGCCGAGTTCCGAGGAGTGGTCTTCGCCTACGGGGGTTTCGAGGGAGATGGAACGCCTGCTGACGCGTCGGATGCGGACGATTTCCTCGGCGTCTACCTCCATGATGGAGGCTACCTCTTCGTCGGTGGGGTCGCGGTTCAGTTGGGCGCCGAGGCCGCGCTGGACCCTGTAGTACTTGTTGATCTTCTCTACCATGTGGACGGGGACCCGGATCGTGCGCCCCTTGTCCGCTATAGCCCGGGTGACGGCCTGCCTGATCCACCAGGTGGCGTAGGTGGAGAACTTGAAGCCCTTGCGGTAGTCGAACTTCTCGACTGCCCGCATCAGGCCGATGTTGCCCTCCTGGATCAGGTCCAAAAGCGAGACGCCCCTGCCGGCGTACTTTTTGGCTATGGAGACGACGAGCCTGAGGTTCGCCTTGGTGAGGTGGGCTTTGGCGCGCCTGTCGCCGCGCTCTATGCGTTTGGCCAGGTAGGTCTCCTGGGCCTTGGTGAGGAGGGGAGTCTTGCCTATCTCGTCCAGGTACATCTGGACGGCGTCGCCCGTGTAACGGGTCTTCAGATCGCCTTCCAAAACCTCTTTCACCAGCTGGGTGTCCTCGTCCTCGCCCATGGTTTCGGCGAGGAAGCCGGCGTCGACGACCTCGACGCCGTGTTCGCGGAGCAGACCGTAGACCTGTTGGATCTCGTCGGTCGAGAGATCTACCTCTTGCAGGAGGTCGAGAACCTCGCTCGACTCCAGCGTGCCGGTCTCCTGACCGGCCTCGAAGAGCTCCTGTATTTCCTCTATGTCCCGCAGGTCACGTTGAGGCTGCAAAGTCTACTCCGGGAACTTCAGGTTGAAACCCTCCTGTAGCCTCTACGTAATATATCTTAAAAGGGACAATAATCAATTCGGCGGCGCGAGTGAGATCGCAAGGAGGACGAACCGCGATGGGACTGAGAAACATGTACAAGGTGTTCCGCGAGACCCGCAACGCTGCGAGGGAGCAGGCGACCCTCGCCGTCGTGGGGGACTCGCCGAGGGCCTCCGAGGTGGCAGCGTTGCTCGGGGCGCAGAGGAACATGCGGGGGGCGGAGATCATCCTCACCATCTCGGAGACGGGAACCACCATCGCCGGGAAGGCAGTGGAGGACCCTGGCGAGATAGGACTGCCCTCCAGGTACGGGAAAGATCTGGTCGACGACCTGACGGTGCGCATCGTGCGTGCTATGGACGAGGACTATCTCGTCGCGCTCGCCAAGGGCTACCCGCCGTTCAGGCGGGCCGTATGCGAGGAGATCACGCGCAACAACGCCCGCCAGAACGCCGTGATCGGCGCGCTGCCCATCCCAGGCGCCGATATGCCTGTGATGACGGCAAACCAGGCTCGGATGGTCCTTAACATCGCCGCCGCCTACGGCGAGGAGCTCTCGATGGACCGCGCCAAGGAACTCCTCGCCGTGCTCGCCGGCGGCTTCGGCCTCAGGGCCCTGAGCCGCCAGGCCGTCAAGCTCGTGCCGGTGGGAGGATGGGCGGCCTCGGCGGTAATAGCCTACGCCGGAACCGTTGCCATGGGCCGGTCCAGCATCCTCTACTTCGAGCGCGGCGGCCAGAGAATAGGCGAGAAGGAGATGGCAGAGATCCGAACCCGAGCCCTGAAGGAGGGCAAGAGCTTCGTCTCTCGGCTACGCCGCAAGTAGGTTTCGGGCTGCTGCCTGATACCTTCTAATATAATCGATCTCATGTTCTCTTCCGTGCGGAGGGTCGTATCAAAGGTGCGCTTCTGGCTCTCCGCGTTGCGCAGGCTCGGTTTCAGGATCTTCCTTGCCTTGACGGCTTTGCAGGCGCTGATCGTGGGCGTGCTCGTCGCGATGGCCGAGTTTCGCAAGCGGCGTCGGGGGCCGCGGGAGGGGTTCCCGTGGGAGGAGCAGCCCGAGATCGAACTGGAGACGGGCGAGGACAGGCTCAAGATCTTTGCCTACGGGGTAGACCTCTACGGGGCGATGCTCGAGGAGATCGAGAGCGCGCAGCACGAGATCTTCGTCGGCACCTTTATCTGGAAGGGCGACGAGGTCGGGCGCCGGTTCGTCGATGCCCTCTCGCGCAAGGCCAGGGAGGGCGTCGCTGTCTACGTGGTCTTCGACGGGCTGGCCAACGTGTTCGTGCCGCCCTCGTTCAAGAGATTTCCGGATCGGATACACCGCCTCCACTTCCGTCCCCTGTCGGGACCGGCGAAGATCCTGAACCCCAGGAACGTCTTCAGGTTCCACCGCCACGTGATGAGCGTGGACGGCAGGGTCGCTTTTCTTGGCGGCTACAACATCGGGTCGCTGTACGAGGCTGGCTGGCGCGATACGCACGTCAGGGTGCGTGGAGACGCCGCAAGGGAGGTCGACAACGCGTTCGTGGACTTCTGGAATGCCCACCGGACGGGGGACCTTCCGAAGATAGTGCCGAACAAGGAGCGCGACTGGAACCCGGCCGTCAGGGTCAGGCGGAACGATCCTTACATGAGGATTTTCCCCATAAGGGAGATGTACCTGGAGGCCATAGACCGTGCCAACCACCACATCTACCTTACCCACGCCTATTTCGTCCCCGACAGGGCCCTCAAGGCGCACCTCATAGACGCGACGGGGCGCGGCGTCGACGTGCAGTTGCTCGTGCCCGAGCAGTCCAACCACGTAACAGCCGACTGGCTCGCCAGGCGCCACTTCTACGATCTGCTTGAGGCTGGCGTGAGGATCTACCTCTACAAGCACATCATGATCCACTCCAAAACCGCCACCATAGACGGCCTGTGGTCCACGATTGGCAGCGCGAACATCGACCGCTACAGCATGCTCGGCAACTACGAACTGAACCTGGAAGTCTACAGCAAGCGCCTCGCCGCCCAGATGGAGCGGATGTTCGAGCTCGACAAGACCAACGCCGAAGAGCTGACGCTGGAGGAGTGGGAACGCCGCCCGCTTCCGGCCAAGCTGGTCGAGAGGACCCTGGCGTCCTTGAGCCCGTTGGTTTAGAGCATTTCAGCGATTCCGTGCGTGACGGGGTTGGCGAATGGCTAACGTTCGGTTTGTATAATGACGATACTATTGTTTGGTGGTTTCCGTTCTCGGGAGGACTTTTGGCGCGGTGGCGGCTACTCGAGCCGGACTCGGAGGTGGTATCAGGGCTTGCGCGGGAGGCGGGTATAGACCCGCTCTGCGCCCGTGTGCTCGCCAACCGCGGCGTCGCGCCCGGCGGGGCGGCTGATTTCCTGGATCCTTCGCTCGCCGCGATAGGGACGCCCGATGAGGACGTCTGGGGTGTCGCGGCGCGGAGGGTGGCGAAAGCCGTCGAGGACAGGGAGAGGATCGGGGTCTTCGGCGACTACGACACCGACGGCATCACCTCGGCGGCCGTCCTGTTCCTCGCGCTCTCCAACTACACGAAGAACGTTACCGTCGGGCTGCCGACGCGGCAGACGGGGTATGGGCTTCTCGAGCCTTACGTGCGCGACCTCTTCGCCGAGGGGGTCGACCTCCTGATCACGGCCGACTGCGGCATCTCCAACGGGGCCGAGGTGGCGCTGGCAAACGAGCTGGGGATGGAGGTTATAGTGACCGACCACCACATCCCGCCGGAGAACCCGCCGGAGAGTGCGGTGGCCGTGCTCGACCCGAAGCTCTGGGACCCGGACGACCCGCTGGCGGGCGTCGGGGTCGCCTGGAAGTTCGCGTGGGCCGTGGCCCGCGAGCTCGGTGACGCCGAGGGCAGGAAGCGGTTGGGGCGCTTGCTAGACCTCGTCTCGGTCGGGACCGTGGTGGACATCGCGCCGCTCGTCGGGGACAACAGGACGCTCGCGCGCGTGGGGCTCAAGCACATAAACCAGGGCCTCGCCGCGGGCGGGGCGCGTCCCGGCATCGAGGCGCTCGCCAGGGTGGCCGGGGTCAGGGGGGAGCTTGACGAAGGCGACCTCGGGTGGAAACTGGGTCCTCGCATCAACTCCATAGGCAGGATCAAGAACCCCAGGCCGGCCCTCGACCTGCTCCTGACGGAAGACCGCAGGGTGGCGTCGAAGATAGCTTACGAGCTAAACCAATTAAACGCGGAGCGGCAGCGCAGGACCAAATACGCCGTAGAGCTGGCGATGGCCGAGGTCGAGCCGGATCAGGACTTCAAGGTCGTCGTCTCTGAGGAGACGGGGGGGCTGGCGGGCCTGATCGCCGGCCGCGTCGCCGGAGCCACGGGGCGTCCTGCAGCCATCCTGACCCGAAGGGCCGACGACTCCTACGGCGGCTCGGCCCGCGCCGGTGAGACCGACGTCGACCTCTACGGCGTCCTCTACTCGGTCAGGCACCTGATGGGCGAGTGGGGCGGCCACCGCAAGGCCGCCGGCCTCTCTGTAAACCCTGGAAACTTCGACGCCTTCGTCGCCGGCGTAAATGAAGCCATAAGGGCCCAGGCCGAGGAGAACCCGGAGATCTTCATCCCCGCTATAGAGGTGGATGCCGAGATACCGCTGGCGAGCGTCTCCAATGGCCTGCTCGACTGGCACGAGATGCTCGCGCCCTTCGGCGCCGGGAACTACCGCCCCATCTTCGTTACGGAAGGACTGCGGATCGATGGCTCGCGCAAGATCTGGGAGGGCATGAACCTGGTTAACCTCGACGGCGTCAAGGCGAAGATGGCCTGCGAGCCCGACGAGCTACCCACCGGATCTTTCGACGCGGCGTACACGGTATCCCGCAGCCGTTACTCGGGGCGGGCCGAGCTCGAGATAGTGGACTGGAGGGCGGGCGGTTGAACGCCATCGGGGTGGATGTGGGGGGGACCAAGATCGCCGCCGGCGTCGTCACCCCGGAAGGCAAGATCCTGGAGGAGGTCCGCTACCCCACGCCGCACTCGCCGGGCACCCTGGTCGAGATCATCGCCAAAACCATAACGGAGGTCAAGGACGCTCACGAAGCCGGAGGGGTCTGCCTCGCCGTGCCCGGACTGATCCTCGCCCAGGAGAACAAGGTGGTCTTCTCCCCGAACTTGCACGCCATCGACGGCATCTCTTTGAAGGACGAGATCGAACCTAAGATAGGGCTCCCCCTCACGATAGAGAACGACGGCAACGCCGCGGCGTGGGGCGAGTTCCGCTTCGGGGCCGGCAGCGAGGCCGACCACCTGGTCCTCGTCACGCTGGGCACGGGAATAGGTGGCGGCGTCATAACCCGCGGCGTCCTGATGCGGGGTGCCCAGGGCTCCGGCGGCGAGCTCGGCCACGTTACCATCCAGGCCACGGGACCCCGCTGCGCCTGCGGCAATCACGGCTGCCTGGAGGCCCTCGCCTCGGGCACGGCCATAGCACGGCGCGCCCGCGAGGCCGCGATTGAAAACCCCGACTCGGCGCTGGGACGTCTGGCCGCGAGGCGCCAGGTCCTGGGCGAGGACGTCACGGAGCTCGCCCGCGAAGGTGACGACCTGGCGCTCTCGGTGCTCGACGAGACGGGAAGATGGCTCGGCGTGGGCCTCGCCGGGTACGTAAACATCTTCAACCCCGAGGTGGTGGCCGTCGGAGGGGGCGCGATGGAGGCGGGAGAGCTCATACTCAAAGCGGCCCGCAGGGAGGTTGCCCTCCGCGCCAGGCCCCCGTCGCGCGACCTGGCCGAGGTCAAGGTCGCCGCCCTGGGCCCCAGGTCCGGCGTCCTCGGTGCCGCGGCGCTTGCCAGGGACGCCTCCGGAGCGTACCTGCTGGGGGACTAGGCGATGCCCCTTACCGTAGTACCCACGCCCATAGGAAACCTGGAGGACATCACCCTGCGCGCCCTCAGGAACCTGCGCGAGGCCGACCTCGTCGCCTGCGAGGACACAAGGCGCACGGGACGCCTCCTTGCCCACTACGAGATCGAGCAAGACCTCCTCTCTTACCACGAGCACAACGAGGAGCGTCTCGCCCCAGATCTCGCCGAGCGGGCTAAGACGGAAAATGTCGCCCTCGTTACCGACGCAGGCACGCCGCTCGTCTCCGACCCAGGCTACAGGCTCGTGCGCGCCTGCATCGAGGCCGGAGTCGAGGTAGAGACCCTACCCGGGCCATCGGCGCTCACCACGGCCCTCGTGGCCTCGGGGCTTCCGGCCGACACGGTAGTCTTCGCCGGCTTCCCGCCACGCAAAGGGCGAGAACGCACCAGACTGCTGGAACGCATAGCGACCGAGCCATCCACCTTCGTGCTCTTTGAGTCCCCGCACCGGCTCGCAAGAACGCTGGGCGACCTTCCGGACCAGAGTCCGGTCGCCGTCTGCAGGGAGCTCACGAAGCTCTACGAGGAGGTCTTCAGAGGGACGGCCAAGGAGGCCGCGCGGCACTTTTCCGGGGGAACCAGAGGTGAGATCGTGCTCGTGATCCGCGGCGGAACCGCGAAGGTCGAAGAGAGCATGGAAGACGTGGTAAGCAGGGCGCAGGCGTACGTCGCAGAAGGCGAGACCCCTTCCCGTGCCGCCGCGAGGGCGGCCAGGGAATCGGGGCAGCGTCGCGGCGATGTCTACGAGCGGCTGGTAAAAGGCTAGGGGCGCTTCCGCGACCGACCCTCTGAAACCTGATGCCTGTAACCCGTCGCCCCTTTATAATGCCCTTCGCTGACGGCTCCGGGGAAGAGGGAGTAGGCGCTATGCTCGTGGACTCGCACACGCACCTTTTGCGGCTGGAGGTCTCGCCGGAGGATGCGGTGAGAAGCGCGGCCGAGGCCGGGGTCGGGGCCGTGGTGAACATCGGGACCGCGGTCGAGGACTCGCAGAGAGGGGCCGAGCTCGCGGCGGTGCTCCCCAACGTCTACTCGACGGCAGGGATTCATCCGCAT
Organism: Actinomycetota bacterium; assembly: GCA_046734875.1. GTDB lineage: Bacteria > Actinomycetota > Rubrobacteria > Rubrobacterales > Rubrobacteraceae > Rubrobacter_D. The sequence goes on from JBKPSF010000171.1 coordinate 9,446, forward strand.
AACGCGGGCACATACACGGCCGCCGATCTGGAGGCGCTCGCAGAGCTTTCGGAGTCGCCGGGGATAGTGGCGCTCGGTGAGGTCGGGCTCGACTACTACCGTTCGGAGTGGTCGGGAGAGGTGCAGCGGGCGCTTTTCGAGGACGTCATCTCCCTTGCCAACGACACCAGGTTGCCTTTGGTGATCCACTCCCGCGAAGCCTTCGCCGATACGATGGCCTGCCTCGGGAGCGCCCGCGTCCCCATAGTTCTCCACTGCTTCGAAGGCGGCGACCGCGAGGTCCGCGAGGCGCGAGAACGCGGCTACTACGTGGGCCTCGCGGGAAACGTCACGTACAAAGGCAGCGAGACGGCCAGGGTGCTGCGCCTGCTCGACGAGGAACGCATCCTCGTCGAAACCGACGCCCCTTATTTGAGCCCCCAACCCCTGCGCGGCAAGAAGAACGTGCCCGCAAACGTCGTCCACACGGCCAGCTTCGTCGCGGAGAGATTGGGCGTGGAAGACGAAGAACTCGCCACCCTCACCACCCGCAACGCCCGCAACGTCTTCAGCCTACCTCTCGAGGTGTAAGTCTCGTTGTCCGAACAGGGGCCGCCGAAAAAGCGCTTCGGACAGCACTTCTTGAAGGACCCCAACACCGCAAGGATAGTCGCTTCCGGGGTGATCAAAGCCGACGTGGTGCTGGAGATCGGACCCGGACGCGGGTTCCTGACGGCCTTCCTCGCGGAGCGGGCGGGCCTGGTTCACGCCGTCGAGCTGGACCCCGACGTGCTCCCGAGTTTGCGCGAGGCCGTCCGTGGCGAGAACAACGTGGTCGTCCACGAGGGGGATGCGCTCCGTTTCGACTACGCCGCGCTCCGCCCCGCGCCGAACAGGCTCGTCGCCAACCTCCCTTACAACATCGCCTCGCCGCTGGTGCTGCGTCTGCTGGAGGATGTGGAAAGTCTGCGGACGTTGCGGTTCATGGTTCAGCTCGAGGTGGCGCGCAGGATGGCGGCGGGGCACGGTACGAAGGACTACGCATCGTACGCCGTGCTCGCGCAATTACTGGCCAGCGTACACATCGTGCACCGGGTTCCGCCGACGGTCTTCGATCCTCCTCCCAGGGTACACTCGGCGGTCGTGGAGATGGAGCGAAAAAGCAAGCCGGAAGGTTACGAGGGGATCAAACGCCTCGTCCTCGGCGCTTTCAGGAGCCGCCGCAAAAGGCTCGTCAACAACCTGCCCGAGCCGGTCCGAAGGGAGGCCCCGCGGGTCCTGGAGTCTCTCGGCTACGGACCAGACGCCAGGGCCGAAGAGCTGGCGCCGGAGGACTTCGTGGCGTTGTACAGGGCGCTCTCGTGGGCGCTGTGATGCAGGAGATCCGACTCAAGGCGTTCGCCAAGATCAACTACGCCCTCGACGTCCTCGGGCTCCGGGCTGACGGTTACCACGAGATCCGTACCGTCCTGCAGAGCATCTCGCTCTCTGAAGAGGTTGGTATAGAACGAATCTCCGATGGTTTCGAACTCGTCACCGAACCGGGGCAGACGGACATCGGCCCACCCGAACGCAACACGGCCTACGTCGCCTGGAAGTCGCTCAGGAGGCTGACCGGGGAGGCGCTTCCGGCGAGGGTGACGTTGCGCAAGGCGATTCCGGCCGGGGCAGGGCTCGGCGGCGGCTCCGCCGATGCGGCCGCTGTTCTCGTCGGGTTGAACGAATTGTTCGGTCTCGGGTTGCGGGTGGATGAGCTGCGCGAGGTCGGGACCGGGATCGGGGCCGACGTGCCGTTTTGCATCTCCGGAGGAACGGCCCTGGGCGAAGGCGCGGGAGAGGTCCTGACGCCTCTACCCGGGCCGCCGGCCCATCGTCTGGTCCTCGCCAAGCCGCACCGGAGCGCGGACACCGGCGAGATCTACCGCGCCTACGATACGGTTGGAACGGAGAGCGCCCATTCCGTCGAGACCGTCGTCTCGGCGTTGCGATCCCAGAGCGTTTTGGCCCTCGCCGCTGCGGTAGGCAACGACTTGGCTCAAGTGACGAAAGGTTTCGCTCCTGAGATAGGAGCGCTGGAACAGATGCTCGCAGCATCCGGTGCTCTAGGGTCTTCGATGAGCGGAAGCGGCACGGCGGTCTACGGCATCTTCGATGACGAAGCGACCGCTGAGAGCGCGAAAGCTAAGGTCGATGTGCCTTGCTTCGGCGTCTACGCGCCTGTGCCCTTCGGAGTGGAGATTGAGCGGGCAGCTTGCGATAGCAGAAATAGCAACAATATCGGTCATTAGGGGTTGCATTGCCTGCTCGCGCGTACTACCGTTATGTACGAATCTCTGCTGGGGGGTGTGAGAATTAGGAGGAGGTTACGCTTATGAGGCGCATCGTCTTGTTGATGACGGTGGCGACGCTGGTTGTGGTGAGCGCGCTGTTCGTCGTGTCCGTCGCCGGGGCGCACAAGAAGAATTCTGCGGCCAGGACGCAAAAGCATCCCGCGGCCATGGCGCAGCATCCCGCGGCCACGGCGCAGAAACCTCCTACGAGGACGGTCGTGATCCAAGACTTCCGCTTCAAGCCGGCCAACATCGACATCAAACGGGGGACGAGGGTCAGGTGGATCAACAGGGACAGTGCTCCGCACACCGTCACCGCTAACAAGGCAGGCTCGTTCGACTCCGGACATTTGCGGCACGGACAGACGTATTCGCACACCTTCAAGACGGCGGGGAAGAAGGCGTATCACTGCGAGATACATCCGTTCATGAGGGGAAGCGTCGTCGTCAAGCGTTAGCGGCAGACTAGGGGGAGCGGCCCTACTAGCTAACCTGCGCGCTTCAGGTCGGCGCAACTCAGGATGGGCGGGTTGCCGCTGCCCGCCTCGTGGACGTTGACGTGTTTGGGTTCTCCCGAGAACAGCTTCTTGACGGAGGCCTCACGCAGCGTGGTGGTGCTCGACCCGTGACCCTCCTTGTCAGACTTCACCCGCGAGAGCGGGTACTCGATCTCCTCACCGTGATAGTGGCCTTTCCCTTGCTCCTCGTGGCACCCACCATGTTCTCCGTGGAAGGCCGCGCAGGTCGAGCTTTACGACGACCCTCCCCAGGGTGTTCTCGAAGGAGGCGGTACCGCTCACCCCGGAATCGTGCTCGGGGACCAGGGCGAGCTTGGTGGCATCGCTGTGGGGGCGTGGCCTTCTTGGCCGGCTTGGGAACTTCCTTCGGTGCACCCGACAATCTAGAAGATAGCCGCAAGCGCCACGACGCATGGGAGGAGGAGCATCGGGCTCCGCTTCATGCGTGGGAATATACCATCGGGGCGGGGACGATACATCGTCCGACCTTTCGGTAAAACGCGCTCTACAGCAGCTTCGGCGGCTGCCTTCAGACCACCTTGAAGTTGGCCATCATCATCATGTCCTCGTGCTCCAAGTTGTGGCAGTGCAAGACGTAGCTACCCTTATAGCCGCCGAACCGGGGGGCCACCCGCGCGACCTCGCCAGGTCGCAGGTCTACGGTGTCCTTCCAGCCGGTGTCGGTAGGGAGCGGTCTACCGCCGTTGCGGGATAGCACCTTGAAGTGGGCAAGGTGGATGTGCACCGGGTGGTGCGCGTCCGTGGTAAGCTCCCAGACCTCGGTCGAGCCCAGCTTGGGGCGGGCGTCGATGCGCGAGGG
>JBKPSF010000172.1:0-2951 GCA_046734875.1 Actinomycetota bacterium
GACCGTTGATAGTACGCCGTGCCTTGCAAGGCGGCATACCTTACGTGAGCATCGTGCACGGGAGCTGCCTGCAGTACCTCTCCCGCAAGAGCGATAAGTACATGGGCCTGACCCGCGAGGGGCTGGAGGGCGCCAGAGAGATATTGGCCCTCTCCTCGCACAGCGCCGACACGATAGCCGAGGACTTCCCCGACCTCACGGGTAGGATCGAAGCCCTACCCGGCGGCGTCGACACCGAACTCTTCCACCCCAACGCCTTCGACCTCAGGGTCATCGAGAGCCTGAACGGTGGCCCCGGACGCGGTCCCAACCAACGCTCCTCGCTGCAGCGCGCCCTGGAAAGCTCGAAAAGCGCGTCGGAGTTGGCCGATGCGCTGCGTGAAATCTCCGCATCCTACGACGCCCGCGCTCACGACAGCGACGCCGGCGGGCGGATTAGGGACTTTCTGGACCGCGAGGGGCCGATCGTCGTCTACGTCGGGAAGCTCATCCACTCCAAAGGCGTCCACAGCCTCATCTCGGCCTTCGCCAGGGTCCGCAGGCAGACCGGCGCGCGCTTGCTTGTCGTGGGGTTCGGCACCTTCAGGGAGGGGCTGGAGGCGCTTACGCTCTCCTCGAGCGAGGGCGACGAGACGACGGTGGAGAGACTTGCCGAGATGGGCAAGCTGCTCGAAGGCGGGCCCGCCGGTCCGCTGGAGCACTTCGAACTCTCGGACGAGCTGATGCGCGACGCCGCGGGCATGGAGGACGATGTCCTGTTCACGGGGGCCCTCTACCACGGGGATCTCACGAAGCTCCTGCCGGCGGCGGACGTGGCAGCGGTGCCTTCCATCTTCCCCGAGGCCTTCGGGCTGGTGGCCGCCGAGTTCGCGGCGAGCGGCGTGGTGCCCTTCGTCGCGGATCACTCGGGGCTCACGGAGGCGGGCGGGATCGTCGGCCGCGGCCTGCCCTTCGACCTGCGCGTCGGCATGGACGGCTTCGAGGAGAACCTCGCGAAGGCGCTCACCACCTATCTGGAGTTGCCCGAAGGCGAGAGGCGGCGGTGCGAGGAGGTAGTCCGCAGGAACTGCGTGGAGGAGTTGAGCTGGGGGACGCTCGCGGAGAAGCTCGCGGCCCTGGTCAGGTAGGGGTGGATGTAGAGCCCATTTTGCGCGACTTCGGCCTCATACTCGGGGCCGGGCTCCTCTCCCAGCTCATCGCGACGCTCCTAAAGCTCCCCGAGATGGTCGTGCTCGTCGCGGCGGGGGCCCTGATCGGGCCCTCCGTCCTCGGGATCGTCTCCAACCCTTTAGACGGGGTCGGCGCCCAGCTCCTCTTCAACATCGGGGTGGCCCTCATACTTTTCCACGGCGGTACCGGCATCTCTTTGAGCGTGATCTCCCGCACCGCCATAGGCCTGGGACTACTCGTCCTGCCCGGCGTGCTCATCACGGCCGTAATAGTCGCGCTAGTGGTCTGGCCCATATTCGGTGTCGCTTTCCCGGTCGCCCTGCTCATCGGCGCCGTCCTCTCGGCGACCGACCCGGCCATACTCATCCCCCTCTTCGACCGTCTGAAGCTCCGTCCCAAGGTATCCCAGACAGTCATCGCCGAATCGGCCTTCAACGACGTAACGGGCACGGTGCTCACCCTGACGCTGGTCGGCGTCGCCGAGGCGGGAAGCGTCACCTTCTCGGGTCCCGCACTGGAGTTCGTCCAGGAGCTCGTATTCGGGGCCGTGATCGGTGTCGTCGCCGGCCTGGTGCTCTGCTACGCCATCGCCTCGACGGCCCGTTCTGGCATCTGGGACGAGTCTCCCGGCGTTGCCATCCTGGCGGTGGTCGTGCTGGGTTACTTCTCGACCGAGTTCCTCGGCGGGTCCGCCTACCTGGCAGTTTTCGTGATGGGCCTCATGATCGGAAACATGGAGCTTCTCGGGCTAGGCCACCACGACGAGCACGCCACGCTCCTCGAAGGCTTCCTCGGCCAGGCCGCCGAGATAGCGACCCTCCTGATCTTCGTCACCCTCGGCCTGAACCTCCCGTTCGAAGCACTGGCCAAATACCTCCTGGGCGGCCTCCTAGTGATGGTCGTCTTCATCTTTGTAGCCCGCCCCATAACCGTCCTAGCCTGCCTCCTCCCCGACCGCCGCGGAGGATGGACCAGAGAAGAGATCGCCTTCATCTCCTGGTGCCGCGAGACGGGCGTCATCCCCGCTGCGGTGGCCAGCCTGCTCCTAGCCCGCGGCGTCGAAGGCGCCGAAATCGCCGTCTCCCTCGTAGCCCTAGCCGTCTGCACAACCCTCCTCCTCCAGGCCACCACCGCCGGCCACCTAGCCCGGAGGCTCAACCTTTTAGGTTGAGCCGCACGCTCCGGCCTTCGGCCTGCGCTTGTCAGCACGCTCGGGCTTAGGCCCTCGCTTGTCAGCACGGCGCTTCGCGCCTTGTCAGCACGCCTGCTTCGCAGGCTTGTCAGCTTCTTGGGGTTCCGGCCTCGCCCGGCCGCGCACGACGAACCACCGCCCGCGGCAGCCACATCCCATGCTCGAAGCGTCGCCCCTAGACGACTTCCTGAAAGCGGAGCCCGAAGGGCGAAGCGTGCTGACAAGCGAGGGCCTAAGCCCGAGCATGCTGACAAGGCGCGAAGCGCCGTGCTGACAAGCGGAGGCGAAGCCGAAGCGTGCTGGCGTCAGCCAATGGCGATTTCTTCTTCGGGGTACTTGTAGCGGGGGGGGCGTTGACGGGCTGCCAGGGCGACTATGAAGGTTATGGGGCCGACTCTTCCGAGGAACATGACCAGGGAGATGAGGAGTTTGCCGAAGGTGCTTAGTTGGGGCGTGGTGTCGAGGGTTAGGCCCACGGTTCCGAAGGCCGAGGTTACTTCGAAGAGGGCCGGGAGGAGCTCGAGGTCGTCGGAGATCATGAGGGCGAGGGTGCCGGTGAGGACGAGTAGGGCGGCGAGGGCGAGGACGG
>JBKPSF010000173.1:0-12023 GCA_046734875.1 Actinomycetota bacterium
CCACAAGCCCATCGAGATGTGCGAGAACGTCGGAGGAGCGCACCAGCCGCAAGGCGAACGGGGCGATGGGCTCGGGCGGCCTGCCTGCCACCCTGGCCTTTCGCCAGACACCCACTGCGAACCGATCGTAGAGGGTCTCACCGCGGCTCCAGTAACTCCAGTGGACGGTCGGGTGCTCCCGTGGCAGGCAGGAGTCTACGACCACCACCCTGTCGGGCAGCACCGGTTCGAGCTCCCGCAGGAGCAGCAGGGCGGCCAGGCCGCCGCCTACGAATACCAGGTCATACTCTCGAAAGGCCATCTGGGCGACCATTCTACGCCGTCCCGGAATCCGTCCTTCTTGGTGTCGGATACGGGAGGATGAGAGAATTCGCCAGGAACGTTGGAAGGATGAACCCGTGCTAGCGATGATACTCGACAGACCCGGCGAGCCTTTGAGGGCCATAGAGGTTCCGGTGCCCGAGCCCGGTGTGGGCCAGATCCTTCTGCGCGTGCGCTGTTGTGCCGTGTGCAGGACCGATCTCCACGTCGTGGACGGCGAGTTGCCTGATCCCAAACTGCCCCTGATCCCGGGCCACCAGATAGTCGGCGTCGTGGAGCGGGTAGGCGAGCACACGGGCGGCTTCGCGGTCGGGGACAGGGTCGGGGTGCCGTGGCTCGGGTGGACGGACGGCGAGTGCCGCTACTGCCTTTCGGGGCGCGAGAACCTTTGCGAGAACGCCCGATTCACCGGCTACCAGATAGACGGCGGCTACGCCGAGCACGCTGTCGCCGACGTGCGTTTCTGCTTCCCCATTCCCAACGGGTACCCGGATCTTCAGGCCGCTCCCCTCTTGTGCGCCGGCCTGATCGGACACCGCTCCCTGCGCCTCGCCTCGGGCGCCGAGCGGCTCGGCCTCTACGGCTTTGGGGCCTCGGCCCACATCGTCGCCCAGGTCGCCGCACACGAAGGAAGACGCATCTTCGCCTTCACCAGCCCGGGAGACGAAGAAGCACAAGAGTTTGCGATCGAACTGGGCGCCGAGTGGGCCGGCAGCTCCGAAGAACCGCCGCCCGAGGAGCTGGACGCGGCCATAATCTTCGCGCCGGTAGGAGCCCTCGTCCCCGCCGCTCTCAGGGCCGTCGCCAAGGGCGGAACCGTCGTCTGCGCGGGCATATACATGAGCGACATCCCATCTTTCCCCTACGACATCCTTTGGGGGGAACGCTCGGTACGCTCCGTTGCCAACCTCACCCGCCAGGACGGCCTGGAGTTCCTCACGCTCGCCCCACAGGTGCCGGTGAAAACCGAAGTCATGCAATTCGCTCTAGAGGACGCCAACGAAGCGCTCAAAACCTTGCGCGAAGGCCACGTGCGGGGCGCCGCCGTACTTATTAGCTAGTCAGCACTTCAGCCGGTCAGCATCTCAGATTGCTCCGCCCGGATCTCGCCCGACCGCGTGCGAGGAATCGCTGACCAGGCGGCCGCCTGGTTTATCGCTTGCGGCAGCGCCCCTGAACGACTTCCTGAAGTGCTGAAATGCTAGTCAGCGAACCACTTTCAGGGCGGCGGGCTCGATGCGGAACGACATTGGCAGCTCTCCCCAGAGCTCGCCGTCTAGTTGCACGGGAACCTCCGCGCCGGGGGCACTGGCGCTTACCTCGGTGGAGGTGAACGATTGCATCGCGCGGTTCAGGGGCCTGCGGGCTATGATCCAGGCGAACACGTCGGGCCTCAGGAGGATGCTGACCCTTTCGACGAGCACGGTCTCGAGTTCGCCGCTGGTCAGGAGGCCGGGGCCCGTCACCCTGTAGTCCCCGCCGTAGTAGTGGCCGTTGGCGACGATGGCGAACCTCGCGACGTGTACCTCGTCGCCGCTGGCGATCTCTACGTTGGGAAACTTGTTTCCGAAGAGCACCCTGAACGCCGTAACCGCGAAGGCCAGCCCCCGCAGGATGCGCTTGAGGCGTGGCGTCACGGTGCTTACCACCTTCGCGTCGAAGCCTATTCCGGCCATGCAGGCGAAGCGGCGCTCCACGCCGCGCCCGTCCGTGGCGACGCCGTAGTCTACCTGGGAGACCTCACCTTCCAGGATGCGTCTGCAGGCGCCTTCAGCGTCGAGCGGAATGCCGAGCTCCCTGGCCAGAACGTTCGCCGTGCCGAGCGGCAGGATGCCGAGCGTGGCGCCGGGCGAGAGCCCGTTCAGTACCTCGTTGACCGTCCCGTCACCCCCGGCTGCCACCACCAGGCGGTCTCCTGCCAGGGTTGCGAGTTCGGTGGCGTGGTTGGGGTGTTCGGTGTTGAGTACCTCCACGGAGAGGCCTTCGGAGCGCAGCATTTTCGCGAAACGCTCCAGGTAGCCCTCGTCGCCGGCCCTTCCCGAGTTGGGGTTGCCGATTATTACGGCGTCCGTCGCGGCATCCATGCTTTTACTATAGCCCTTTTGCCGGGGGCCCATCCGTGCCGTAACATATGCGCCGTGGAAGGATTCGTCGTACCGGGTATCGGGGTCGATGTCGTAGACGTCGAGAGGATGCAGTTCGCGCTCGAGCGGACGCCGAAAATACGGCAGCGCCTCTTTACGGAGGCGGAGATCGCCTACTGCGAGAAGTACCGCTTCGCCGAACGCCACTACGCAGGACGCTGGGCCGCAAAAGAGGCGGTAACCAAAGCGCTCGGGTGCGGCCTGATCCAATGGAACGGCGTCGAGGTGGTGCGCCTGCGCGGGCGCGCCCCGACCGTCAGGATCACGGGCGACAAGATCCAACGCTTCGCCGATATGGTCGGCGTCCGCGAAGAGGACCTCCACATCTCCATAACCCACTCCGAACTCTCCGCCGTTGCCGTCTGCGTCGTGCGCAGGGAGCGTATCCAGGGATGAAACTTTACACGGCTGACGAGATGTCCCGTGCCGACGCAGGGGCTCAGGAGCTCGGCATCCCCGGCACCGTCCTGATGGAGCGCGCGGGAGCGCAGATGGCCCGAATGGCTCTCGAACGCTTCGTCCCGGCCCGCGCCGTAATCGTCTCGGGCGGGGGCAACAACGGCGGCGACGGCTTCGTCATCGCCCGCGAGCTCTACCGCTCGGGCGCCGAAGTGGTCGTCCTGGCGACGAAGGAGGAGTACGAGGGGGACCCTGCGACCAACCTGGAGGCGGTACGCAACCTCGGGGTGAGGTTTCTCGAAATGGAGGAGCTTGATGCGGAACTAGAAGTGGCCGACCTCGTCGTTGACGCCTTGCTCGGAACGGGGTTCTCGGGGGAGGTGAGGGAGAGGGAGGCGGGGATCATCTCCCGGATAAACTCCGCAAAAGCCCCTGTGTTTGCCGTCGACGTTCCCTCCGGCGTGGACGGTGCCACGGGCGAGGTTCAGGGCGTGGCGGTCTCCGCCGACCTCACGGTCTGCGCCCACACGGCGAAGGTGGGGTGTGTGATCTCCCCCGGCCGCGAGCACTCGGGCGAGGTCATAGCCGTGGATATCGGCATCCCGCCGGAAGCGGATGTTGACCCATCCCTCACCTGGACCGACGCGGCCTCGCTGCGGGGCAAGATCCCGCGCACCGCCGAGCCGGCCCACAAGTATTCGGCCGGCGCCCTGCTCGTCGTCGCGGGCTCGCGCGGCACGACCGGCGCCCCCGTCATGGTCGTGCACGGCGCCCAGAGGACGGGCTGCGGCATAGTCTTCCTCGCCACCTCCGAAGGCGCGGCCCCGGCGGTGGACCTCGCGCTCACCGAGGCGCTCGTCTACGGCGTCGCCGAGGACGACGAAGGGTTTATGGGGTCAGACGCCCTCGAGGAAATACTCGGCCACGCCGGAAGGGCGACCGCGCTCGTGATGGGACCTGGCACTGGCACGGGGGACGATGGCCGGCGCCTCGTAGAGGGCATCCTGCGCGAGGTAGAGGTGCCCGTGCTCCTCGACGCAGACGCCCTCACCAACCTCGCCGGCACCGACGCCATCTCCGAACGGAGCCATCCGACGGTCGTAACGCCGCACGCAGGGGAGCTGGGGCGTCTGCTGGGATCGGGCGCCAAAGAGGTGTCCGCCCAGAGGCTCCATTCGGCCCGCACGGCGGCCAGGGAGAACGGTTGCTGCGTGCTGCTCAAGGGTTCGGATACGCTCGTCGTCGAGGGGGAGAAGGTCGCTGTCAACTCCACGGGTGAAGTCGCGCTCGCTACGGCTGGGACGGGGGACGTGTTGTCAGGGGTGATCGGGGCCCTCCTCTCGCGCGGGATGGACCCCTACGAGGCGGCCAGGGCGGGGGCCTGGGCGCATGGACGCGCGGCGGAATTGTGGCTGGAAGACAAGGAGTGGCCCGCGGAGAGCATGGTGGCGACCGACCTTCTGGAATATCTGCCGCTGGCGGTCGGGGAGCTGCTTTGAGCTTCAGGCTGCTCTTCGTCGGGGATGTCGTAGGACCCGCGGGATGCGCCGCCGTACTCGACCTCGTGCCGCGGCTGCGCGAAGAGCTTCTTCTCGACGCCGTCGTCGCCAACGCCGAGAACTCGGCGCCCGCGGGGCGTGGTATCACCCGCGAGAGCGGCTCCGCCTTGCTCTCCGTCGCCGACTTCCTTACCCTCGGAAACCACGCCTTCGACGCCGAGGGGTACAGGGAGTTCCTGGAGGAGGAGAGCAGGGTGGTGCGTCCCGCCAACTTTGGCGGGAAGGATCCCGGCCTTGGCTGGGGACTTTTCCAGGTTGGCGGCGTAACCGTGGGTGTTACCAACGTGCTCGGGCGCGTGTTCGTCGAGAGGACGAAGATGTCGCCCTTCGAGGCCGCCGGCAGGGCCCTCGCGGAGCTGGAGTCGCGCGGCGCCGACCTCCTGCTCGTAGACTCCCACGCCGAGGCCACGAGCGAGAAGCTGGCGCTCGCCCACTACCTCGACGGAAGGGCGCAGGCCGTGCTGGGAACCCACACGCATGTGCCGACGGCGGACCTCTCGGTGCTGCCCGGCGGGACGGCCTACGTTACCGACGTGGGCATGACCGGCTGCGTGGAAAGCATCATCGGCTTCGAGAGGGAGGACTTTCTCGCCCTGTTCCTCGGGGACTGGCGTGGCATCTCGGTGGCCACCCGCGGCCCCGTAGTCTTCAACGCCGCGCTCGTCGAGTTTGACCCGAACGTCAGGCGGGCCGTCGGCGTCGAGGCCGTGCGGAGGGAATGGAACCCTTCGCCGCGACTTCGAGACGATCGGTCTTCTTCCAGGGGCATCGGGTGAGACAAAATAGAGCTGACATGCTGAAATGCTGAAGTGCTGACATGCTGACATCAGGGGGATAGACGTGGAACAGCAGGACATTCGAGAGATGAAGGTGGCCGAGATCTTGCACGAGGAGTGGCCCACGCTGGGGCCCGACGAGACGGTCGAGACCGCCATCAAGCTCTTCGCCGAGACCGGCATCTCCGGAGCTCCCGTCGTAGAGGACGGCAGGCTCATCGGCGTGATCACGGAGGGGGACCTCATCTTCAGGGACGCCGATGTCAAGGCGCCCGGCTTCCTCGACATCCTAGGTGGCATGATTCCTTTGGGAAGCTGGGACGAGTATCGCGATGAAGCGCTCAAGAGCGCCGGCGTCACGGTGGACGAGGTCATGACGAGGGAGGTGATCATGATCCACCCCGACGCCACGCTGGCCGAGGCCTCCACGCTCATGGCCGACAAGAGGGTCAAGATCCTGCCCGTCACCGAAGAAGGTAGGCTGCGTGGTGTGATCACGCGCATGGATATCCTGACCCTCCACGTCCTGAACCCCCGCCGCTAGAAGCGGACCGTGGACACCACGGCCACGGGCTCCCGAAGCCGCACCTGGGCCGAGATCGACCTCGGCGCAGTGCGCCACAACTTGAAGACGCTGAGACGCAGGGTCAAAGACTCGCGCCTGATGGCCGTCGTGAAGGCTGACGCCTACGGCCATGGCTCGGTCGAGGTCGCCCGCGCCTGCATCGAGGCGGGGGCTTACTCTCTTGCCGTTGTAACCGTGGAGGAGGGGGCCGAGCTGCGGCGGGCTGGCATCGGGGTCCCGATCCTGGTCTTCACCGACCTCCTGCCGGACAAACTCCCGCTCGCCGCCGAGCACAGGCTGGCCGTAACGGCCCACTCCATCCCGAGCGCCAAGCGGATCTCCGCCCACCCCGACCTCACCGTCCACCTGAAGGTGAACACGGGGATGAATCGCTGGGGCGTCGAGCCCTCGGAGGCGGGGGAGGCGCGCAAGATACTCGGCCCGCAACTCGTAGGCGTCTACACCCACCTGGCCTCCGCCGACTCCGACGGGGAGGCGACCAGAGGACAGCTGGATCTCTTCGATTCCGTACTCGCGGCGCAGCCCTTCGGCGACGTCCTGGTGCACGCCGCCAACTCGGCGGCCACCCTCTGGCATCCCAGATCGCACTACGACTGTGTCCGTCCCGGCGTCGCGCTGTACGGGTTGCACCCCGCTGGCGACGGGGGAGACCCGGCCGAGGAGGACCTACGGCCCGCGATGCGGCTCGAGAGCTACGTAGCCGGCGTGCGGCGGCTCTCTCCCGGGGATGGGGTCTCATACGGTCTCACCTTCAGGGCACGGAAGCCGATGTTCGCGGCGACGGTGCCTGTCGGGTACGCGGAGGGGTACAGGCGGGCGCTCTCGGGGCAGGCTGAGGCCCTGATCCGGGGCTCCAGGCGCCCGCTCCTGGGAAGGGTTACGATGGACGCCTGCGTCTTCGGCGTTGACGGCGAGGTCGAGGTGGGGGACGAGGTCGTGCTGCTTGGCACCCAGGGCGAGGAGAGAGTCGGCGCGGAAGAACTCGGCCTGCGCTCCGGCACGATAAACTACGAGATCACAACGGGGATAAACCCCCGCCGCGTCGAGAGGAGCTACAAGGATGTTCGAAGGACTTAAGTGGAAATCGGCCGCCAGGCGGTCGGCCATAGTCATAGCCATCTATCTCGGCCTTCTCTACGTCCTGGGCATAGCCTTCCCCGGCTCCAACTTCAGCCTGGACAGCAGGGCCCAGATCCTAAGCCTCCTCGTAAACGCCACCGTCTTCTTCTTTATCTTCACGTTCGTCTACGCCCTGATAGAACGCTCCAGAGAGAGGCGCATCGCCGAGGCCGGCAAGAAAAACAAGCCGGGAAAACCATCCCAGAAAGGAGACGACGCCGAAGCAGACGACACCTCGCTTAAAGGACGCCCCAACCCCAACACCAGCCGCAAAAAAACCCGCCGCCGACGCTGATGGTTAGCACTTTAGCATTTCAGCAAGTCAGGAAAACGAAGTGCTGACGTGCTGACAAGGCGCCGCAGGCGCCGTGCTGACAAGCGGAGGCGAAGCCGGAGCGTGCCGACAAGCCTGCGAAGCAGGCGTGCTGAAATGCTGACAAGCTGAATGTAGAATCGCGCAGTGAATTTGGCGGCTACGTAGACGCCGGGAGGTTTGAGATCTTGAACATCGAGAGGGCGAGGAAGGACCGCTTGCTGCTCGGGGTATGCGGCGGTATCGCCCATACTTACGGGTGGAACTCGAACGTGGTCCGTCTCGTTACCGTTATCCTGGGTATCTTTATACCGGGTCCGAACGTTATAGTCCTGGCGGCTTACATAATCCTCGGCGTCGTCCTTCCCGTAAGCGAGGAGTTCTAGGGAGTTGGAGTTCGCCGAGGCCCAGAAGGAGGCCCTGGGCTGCACGAAGTGCGGGCTCTGCCACTCGAGGACGCGGGTCGTCTTCGGCGAGGGACCGCTGAACGCTGGCCTGTTCATAGTCGGCGAGGCCCCCGGCTTCAACGAGGACAGGGAGGGCAGGCCGTTCATGGGGGCTTCGGGGATGCTCCTGGACCGGCTGCTGGAGTCTTTGGACCTCGGGCGCGAGGGAGTATACCTGACCACGCTGAACAAGTGCCGCCCGCCGGGGTCTCCGCCGCGGTCCCCCAAACCCTCCGAGGTTAGCTCCTGCCGGCCCTACCTCGTGGCCCAGCTCGAGGCCGTCGACCCCAAGGTCGTCGTGGCCCTGGGCGACCTGCCGAGCCGGGTGCTCACGGGCAAGAAAGAGTCCGTCTCGCGCATCAGGGGGCGTGCGATCCCCGTGGACGGGCGCTACGTGTTCCCGACGCTCTCCCTCCAGCGGGCGCTATACACCCCCGCAGACCGCGCGCTCTTCGTCTCCGATTTCTCCCGACTGCCCGAGCTCCTGGAGGCCGAGCGGCCCTCCACCTACGAGACCCTGAACGTCACCCGCTCCCCCGAAGCCGAGCGGGAACCCGTCCAGCCGGGGCTCTGGTAGAGACCCTGAACCTTTGAAGTTCGAAGGTCTCGAGCAGGCAGCGCTGGAAGGGCTCGCCTCAGAGGTGGCGCGCTCTCTCGGGCCAGGCGACGTCGTCGTGCTCTCGGGCGAGGTAGGCGCCGGCAAGACCACCTTCGTGCGGGCCGCCGCCCTCGCTTTAGGCGTCGCAGACAGGGTGACGAGCCCCACCTACCAACTCGCCCGCGGCTACGAGGGTCTCGTGGACGGGCGACGCATGATCGTCAACCATATGGATCTCTACCGGCTTGAGGACATCGAAGACCGGGACGTGCTCGAGCTGGACGACTACCTGGAACCCGACGCCGTGACGTTCATAGAGTGGGCGGACCCGGCGCTCGACGCCATCGAAAACCCCTCCCTCGTCCACATCTCGCACGAGACCCCGACCACGCGCAGCGTGAGCCTCGAAGGACCGGTAGAGGAGCGACTGCAGGCGTGCTGATCCTGGCGCTCGACGCCTCGACCTCCGTCACATCCGTGGCCCTCGCCAGCGACCGGGAGGTTCTGGCCGAGGTCTCCATCACCGGCCGTGGCGCTTCCGAGGCCCTACTACCCGCCGTACACGACGCCCTCGACCTCGCCGGGGAGGAACTCGGCTCTGTAGGGCTCGTCCTCGCCGGGGTGGGACCGGGGACGTTCACGGGCATCCGCATCGCCGCGGCCACGGCCCGCGCTCTCTCGGCCGGAACAGGCATCGCCCTCGCGAAGAACTCCACCCTGGCCGCCCTGGCCGCCCCCGCGCTCTCGTGCTCGCCCGACGTGCTTGCCGTGCTCGACGCAAAGAGGGGTCAGATCTTCGCCCGCCGCTTCTCCGGGACCAGAAGGACGAACAGCATCCACTGCGTCAGGCCCGGGGAGTTGGAGGTGGAGGGGGCACCAGTGCTCGTGGGTGACGGCGCCGTGCGCTATCGTAGCGAGCTCTCCGCGCTCGGGCGCATACCGCCCGACGGCTCCCCGCTGCACAGGGTCACGGCGGCCGGGCACGTTTTGTCGGCAGACCTCGCGCCGGTAAGACCGGAGGACCTCGTGCCCATCTACGTGCGCGAACCCGATGCCGAGGTGAGGCGCGACCTCAACCCCTGGAGCCGTCCTTGAGCGGGGCGCAATTGCGCAGGATGGAGGCCGGGGATCTCCCGTCCGTGATGGAGATAGACGCCCTCTGTTTGCCCAGGCCATGGAGCGCGGCGATCTGGCGCGGGGAGCTCTCCAGCCCCTACGGACTCTACCTGGTGTTAGAAGACGGGGGCGAGGTCTCAGGCCACATCGGGGTGCGCCACGTTCTGGGCGAGCTTCACATCACCACCATCGCCGTCAGACCCGAGTACCGGCGCCGCGGGCACGCAAGGGCCCTGATCGGGGCCGCCCTCGCCGCGTATCCCAACGCAGCCTACGCGCACCTGGAAGTACGCCCGACCAACGCGGCGGCGGTAGCGCTCTACGAGTCGCTCGGCTTCAGGACGACCGGTCGCAGGCCGCGCTACTACGGCAATGAAGACGCGTTGCTCATGACCCTGAACCTCGACCGGGATCTTCTCTAGAACGCCGGCGCTCCTCCCGCCGCCTGCGGGCCTCCTCCCTGCGACGGCTCAGCGCCTCGGGCGGCTCGAAAGGCTTCAGCAGCAACAGCGCGGGCACCACGCAGACCACAAAAGAGACGAAGATGCCGCCCGCGATAACGGGGTCAACGGGCCCCCTCGCCACGTAGATCACGAACATCGCCAACATCACCAGCGCGATGGCAGCAAAAAGCAACGAGAAAGTGCGCATGGATCAAGTATACAGCGCCCCTAGAGAGCGCCGAACCACAAAACGAGATCGCACCGTCTCCCCGTAAAGGAAAAGCCCGGTCGGGGGAGGATGGGGAGAACCGACCGGGTTCGTGGGCCACGCGTCCCCATAGGGGAGAACGGCGGTCCTTGCATTGCAGTGTAGCCGAGGCGAGGGATTTCCCCACCCCCAGATCCGTGTGAGGCTGACGCTCCTTCCCTGTGCCGGAAAGGCCCAGTCTCGCGACCCAGGGGAAGCAGTTCGTCGAGGCTACGGTGTGTTTTTTACCGGGCGTGTTGGGGGCCAGATCACATTCCTGGCTGTATCTGCGCTACGAATGGTGCAAAATACCGTACTAGACGTTGCAGCGGCGTGCATGAGGGGGTGAACCGAGAATGGGACGTAAGTACTGGTAACCCTTACGAGCCTGGGTTTTCCGCGCCGCGGTGAGCCTGGGTAATCGCGACGATGATTTTCGACCACCCTGCGTGCAGGTGCTCGAAGCACCTGCGCGTTCGTGGACCCTGAATGTCCTTTGCTCTACAATGTCCGGGATGGAATTAGCAAGAAACCATCTTCGCGAGGATAATGTCGTCCACGGCTAGCGCGACGCGCAAGAGGTCCGCCGTGCAGGCGTATATCGCCTGTGTGGTGGTCCTCGCCGTTACTGCCGCGGCGGCCTGGGAAATCTCCTTCGGTTTCTCACTGAATCAGACACCGTTGTTCCTGGTACTGGGCTTGTGCGCGATTTGCGCCGCTGAGCGCATGATGCCCGTGAGCTTTGGATTGGGGAGAGCCACCTTCGAGTTCGGTGGAGTACCCATCTTTTGTGCGCTCGTCCTCGGTGGACCGGCATGCGCGCTCATCGTCGCCGTACCTTCGGCCCTCTACCGGAGTCTTTCTCGAACGGCCTTCCAGGGGACGACCCTGGTATTGCAGATCCTGGCCGGATCGCTGGCTTTCTCGTTCCTCTCTACGGAACCGCTCCTGGCAAACCCGCAATTTTCCGCCGCGTTCGTATTCGGAGCCCTGGCCGCCTGGCTCGCGTTCTTCGGCGTAGAGGTCTCGATCGGCCCTATACTCATGCGGCTGAAATACGGTTTCTCGGCGCGTGAGATAGTCAAAGAGACTGTTCTGCCCGCCCTGCCTTCGGATGCCCTGACAGTGGCGACGGCGCTCTCTACCGCGTTGGCGGTAGTCTCCTTCGGACCGCTGGCGGCGGTCACCATACTCTCCGGCACTGCCCTGTCGCTGGCGGCGGTCAACATCGTGAGAAACCATCGCAAGAAGATGATGAGGCTGGCCTCTGAAAACGAGGCGCTTAGGGAGGCCCTGCGTGACTCCAACCTGGAGATCGCCTCCCGGC
Source organism: Actinomycetota bacterium (assembly GCA_046734875.1). Lineage (GTDB taxonomy): Bacteria > Actinomycetota > Rubrobacteria > Rubrobacterales > Rubrobacteraceae > Rubrobacter_D. Next base: position 11,395 of record JBKPSF010000173.1, read on the forward strand.
TCGTCGGCAGGCTGGGGCAGCGCGATGGGTACGCGGCGGCCCACGCCGCCGCCGCTGCGGTCTACGCCGCCGACATAGCCAGGGAGAGCGGGTTCGAAGAGGGGCGTTGCCGCGAGGTGCGCCTGGCCGCGCTCCTGATGGACGTCGGGCTTCTCTGGGTCCCCGACGACGTGCTCCTGGTTCCCGAAGAGCGGCTCAACTCGCTCGGCAGGATGCACCTCGAGGAACACCCCGTAGCCGGCGAAGAAATTCTCTCAGGCCTTCCCGGCCTCGGGGAGGCGGCGCGCTGGGTGCGTTGGCACCACGAGAGGCCCGACGGCACCGGATACCCCGACAGGCTCAAGGGTGCCTGGGCTCCGCACGAAGCAAGAATCCTGGCCGTCGCGTCCCTGTACGCTTCGCTCGTCCTCGACGGCCCCAGCGCCCCGGCCCTCACCCCCGCCGAGGCACGGAGGGTTCTGGTCGCCGAGATAGGCAAGGCCGCCGACGAGGGCGTCGCCAGGATCCTGCTTAGGTTGCTCGCCACAGAGGACGAGTCCTACGCGTCGGCCTCCGACGAACGCTTCGTCTTCGACGGGATAATCGGCGTAGAAGGTAGGGGCAGCGTCGTCACAAAAGATTCGCTTTTC
>JBKPSF010000174.1:0-16608 GCA_046734875.1 Actinomycetota bacterium
GACCGAGGTAGACCCGGACACGAAGGTGCGTGACCTGGCCGAGGGCGAGGTCGGCAAGATCAGGACCTTTATCGACCAGAACGTAGAGGTCGAGGGCGACCTGAGGCGCGAGACGCAGCAGAACATCAGACGGCTCATAGACATCGGAACTTACCGGGGCATCAGGCACCGCAGGGGCCTCCCCGTGCGCGGGCAGCGGACCAAGACGAACGCCCGCCAGCGCAAGGGTCCGAAGCCGTCGATAGGCGGGAGGAAGAAGAGGTAGATGGGCAGGCAGAGGCAACAGCGGCAGCGCGCCCGCGGGGCGAGCCGGTCGCGGCGCAGGGTCCGCAGGAACGTAACGACCGGCGTGGTCCACATAAAGAGTTCCTTCAACAACACCATCGTCTCCGTGAGCGACCAGGAAGGCAACGTCATAGCCTGGGAGTCGGCGGGGTCGCTAGGGTTCAAGGGTAGCCGCAAGAGCACGCCCTTCGCGGCCCAGATGACGGCCGAGAGCGTCGCCAACAAGGCGATGGATCAGGGCGTCCGTCGTGTGGACATCGAGGTGAAGGGCCACGGCTCCGGCCGCGACATGGCAGCCAGGACGTTCCAGTCCATGGGCATCGAGGTACTCGGCATCAAGGATGTGACGGGCCAGCCGCACAACGGTTGCAGGCCGCCCAAGAGGCGCAGGGGGTAGCAGATGGCGCGTTACACGGGACCGAGAGGAAGAAGAGACCGCCGCGCTGGCGTGATGCTCTCTTCGATGCGGAAGAACCCGCTCGAAAAGAAGCCCTACCCGCCAGGGGAGCACGGCAGGGGCAGGCACCGCCAGACGGAGTTCGGGCTCAGGCTCATGGAGAAGCAGAAGGCCCGCTGGTACTACGGCGTCTCCGAGAAGCAATTCAGGAAGGCCTACGACAGGGCCACAAGGATGCAGGGCGTCTCGGGCGAGAACCTCCTCAGGCTCATGGAGCTCAGGATAGACAACGTGGTCTACCGCCTCGGCTTCGCCACGAGCAGGCCGCAGGCGCGGCAGCTCGTCGTGCACGGGCACTTCCAGCTCAACGGCCGCAAGCACAACGTTCCTTCGGCGATCCTCAAGCCCGATGACATCATCACGGTGAAGGAGAAGAGCAGGAACCTGGAGCCCATCCAGAACGCCGTGGAGAACGTGGTGGCCGTCCCGCCGTGGCTGGAGGCCGACCACGACAACTTCACGGGCAGGGTATTACACACGCCGGGTAGGGACGAGATCGACACGCCCGTCGAGGAGCAGCTCATCATCGAGTTCTACAGCCGGTAGAGACAGAGTTTATTTATAGCAGGTGATATTTTGACGATGTTGGACATAGCACCACCTCGCTTCAGGGTGGAAGAGGAAGAGTCAAGGCGAGGCACCTTCGTCGCCGAGCCGCTGCCGCGCGGGCTCGGGCACACTTTGGGTAACTCCTTGAGGCGCATCATGCTCTCGGGACTGACGGGGGCGGCGGTAACCAAGATCCGGATAGAGGGCGTCAGCCACGAGTTCTCGACCATCGAGGGCGTCAAGGAGGACGTCGTCGACATCATCCTCAACGTGAAGGGCTTGAAGTTCAAGCTCGAGCGCGAGGAGCCTATAGAGCTCATCATAGCCAAGGATGGCCCGGGCGAGGTCACGGCGGCCGACATAGAGCTGAAGGCCGACGTGGAGATCGTGGACCCCGAGGCGTACCTTGCGAGCGTCTCCGAGGGTGGCCACCTCGACATGCGCCTGACGGTCGAGAGGGGCCAGGGCTACGCGAGGGCCGAGCAGAACAAGAGCGACGCCGACCCCATAGGGGTCATCGCCGTCGACTCGCTGTTCTCGCCGGTCCAGAGGGTCAACTACACGGTCTCGGAGACGCGCGCGGGCGCGAGGGCCGACCTCGACTCGTTGCGCATGGAGGTCTTTACCGACGGGCGCATCGAGCCGCAGGAGGCGCTGCAGGATGCCTCCAGGCAGCTCATGGACTTCCTCGGCCTCTTCACCGACGGCTATCGTGGGGCCGGCGCCCCCGACACGGGCCAGCGCGGCGGGCGGCCAGTTATCACGGACGAGCGTCCGGTGGAGGATCTGGAGCTTACCGTCCGCTCCTATAACTGCCTCAAGCGCGAGGGCGTTGATACCATAGGCCAGCTCGCCACCATGACCGAAGAGGAGCTCATGAACATCCGCAACCTCGGGATGAAGAGCGTCGATGAGATCCGCTCCAAGCTCCTCGAGTACGGGTATTCGCTGGAGAGCGAGGGAAATGAGGCACGCTAGGCGAGGCAGGAAGCTCGGCCGCGAGGCCCAGCACCGTAAGGCGATGCTCGGCACGATGGCGGGGCAGGTGATCACGCACGGCCGCATCAAGACGACAGCCCCGAAGGCGAAGGAGCTGCGCGGCGTCGTGGACAAGCTCATCAACACCGCCAAAAGGGACGACCTCGCCTCCAGGCGCCAGGCCGTCAAGGTCCTGAAGGATAAGACCGTCGTGCGTCGCCTCTTCGAGGACGTGGCCCCGGAGCTCGACGACCGCACCTCGGGCTACACGCGGATCCTGAAGCTCGGTCCCAGGCTCGGCGACGGCGCCGAGGCCGTCTACCTGGAGCTGGTCAACTACTCCACGGAGTAGCCACGAACATGCAGAACCTCGCAACAGGGACCCGCCCCGGCGGGTCCCTGGCCATCTCCTGCGAAGGGCTGACCTTCGCCTACCCAGGCTCCGAAAGGCCCGCACTCTCGGAAGTCGGCTTCGAACTCCGCCCCGGCGAGTACGTCGGCGTGGTCGGGCCGAACGGCGGTGGCAAATCTACCCTGGTCCGCCTCCTGAACGGCCTGCTAAAGCCCGACGCGGGCCGGGTACGGGTATCCGGCCACGATCCCGCCACGGAGCCCTTCGAGGTCCGCAAGCATCTGGGCGTCCTTTTCCAGAACCCCGAGAACGGTCTCGTCGCTCCCTTCGTCGAGGACGATGTCGCCTTCGGCCTGGAGAACCTCGGCGTCCCCAGGGACGAGATGCGCGAAAGGGTCGCAGCGGCCATCCGGGTCGTAGGGCTGGAAGGCTACGAGCGCCGCGAGCCCCACACCCTCTCTGGCGGCGAGAAGCAGCGGGTCGCCCTGGCGGGGCTGCTCGCCGTCGAACCGGAGATTCTCGTCCTTGACGAGCCGACTTCTATGCTCGACGCGGCGGGGCGCAGGGAGGTTCTGGAGCGCCTCGAAGCCCTGCGGGGCGAGAAGACCGTGTTGCACGTGACCCACCACTTCGAAGAGCTAATGAACGCTGACCGCATCCTCGTCCTGAACGGGGGACAGCTCGTGGCCGACGAGAGCCCAGGGCGTTTGCTATCCGACCCCGATCTGCTGCGCGAGAACCGGCTCGTCTTGCCGGTTGTGACGAGGTTGGCGCTGGCTTTGGGCCTTCCTGCTGACCTCAAGACGCCGGAGGAGCTTGCCAGGGCCATCCTGGCCAGGGCCGGAAACCCGACGAGGGCGAGATGAGGCTGGAGCTGCAGGACGTTCATCACGTCTACGCCACGGGCACGCCCTTCGCGGTCGAGGCCCTGCGCGGCGTTTCGCTCGCCGTCGAGCCGGGCGAGGTGCTCGGCATCGTCGGGGGCACGGGTTCGGGCAAGAGCACGCTCGTGCGGCACATGAATTTGCTGCTCGTCCCTTCGAGTGGCGAGGTGCTCGTCGACGGCGTGGACGCTACGACGTTGAAGAAGAGCGGGCTCAGGCGCAGGGTCGGGCTCGTTTTTCAGTTCCCGGAGGCGGCGCTCTTCGCCCCGACCGTCGAGGAGGACGTGGCCTTCGCCCCGCGCCGGCTCGGGTTGGACGAGGAGCAGGTCAAAGAGCGCGTGCGGGAATCGCTCAAAATGCTCGGGGCCGGAGAGCTCGCGCGACGTTCGCCGTTCGCATTGTCCGGCGGCGAGAAGCGGCGTGTCGCCATTGCCGGGGTGCTCGCAATGGGGCCTGAGGTTCTCGTTCTCGACGAGCCCACCGCGGGCCTGGATCCCGCCACCAGGAACGAGCTTCTGGCCCTGATCCAACACCTGCGCGACGCGGGCGTTTCGGTGGTCCTCGTCTCCCACGATCTGGACGAGGTGGCCGAGGTCGCCGACCGGGTCTGCGCGCTCGACGACGGAACGGTGCGCGCAATAGGGACCCCGGCCGAGGTCTTCTACGGCGACCCTGCGCTGGCCCCCGCGACGGTAAGGGTCGCCTCGCTCCTGAAGGCGTCGGGGCTGGAGACAGGAGACCCCGTGCGTTTCGACGAGACCATCGAGGCGCTGAAAGCCCTGTCGGGAGTTTGAGGTGACGAGCCTCGGGCAGTTCTATCCCGTCGCCTCGCCGGTCCACGACCTCGACCCGAGGGCCAAGATCGTGGCTACGGCGGTGCTGGTCGCCGGGCTGTTCCTCGTAGGCTCGATAGCGGGGATGCTGTTCATCGCGGCGGCGCTGGTGGCGCTCGTGGTCCTCAGCCGTATCCCGGTCGGCCGTTTCTTGCGCCTCCTCAGGCCCGTGCTGTTTATCGTGGCGCTCACGGTGGTGTTCCAGGTACTCTTTTCGCGGGAGGGAGCTACGATTTTCGAGTGGGGCTTTCTGGAGGTCCATACCGGCGGGTTGCGGCTCGCAATCTTTCTGGCCCTGCGGATCTTGTTGCTGGTCGGGGTGGCGGGCGTGCTCACCGCCACGACGGCCCCCGTGGCGCTCGCCGATGGGATCGAAGACTTGCTCTCTCCCTTGAAACGGGTGCGGTTCCCGTCTCACGAGGTCGCGATGATGATGACCATAGCGCTACGTTTCATCCCGACGCTCGGGGATGAGGCCGAGAAGATCAAAGGCGCCCAGGCGGCCCGCGGCGCGGACTTCTCGGAGGGTGGACCGATCCGCAGGGCCCGCTCCCTCGTGCCCGTGCTCGTCCCTCTGACCGTAGGCGCCTTCCGCCGGGCCGACGAACTTGCCGAGGCGATGGAGAGCCGGGGCTACAAAGGCGGCGAGGGGAGGACCCGCTACCGCGAGCTCCGCTTCCGCGCCAGGGATGCGCTCGCGCTCTGTGTCACCATGCTCGTACTCCTGATCGGGGTCCTGCTTTGAAGCTTGCCGGGCTCGTAGAGTACGACGGCGCGGATTTCGCCGGGTGGGCCGCGCAGCCCGCCATGCGTACTGTCGAGGGCGTGCTCGCCGGGGCTCTCTCCACCGTGCTGCGCCAGCCTGTCAAGCTGAGCGTCGCCGGACGGACGGACGCGGGTGTGCACGCGAGCGGGCAGGTCATTTCTTTCGGCGCGGAGACGGATCTCCGTCCTGCACTCATCTCCTACAAGGCGACGGCTGTGCTGCCGAAAGACGTGGCGTTGAGGCGCTGCGTCGCAGTTCGCGAGGATTTCGATGCGCGCCGGGATGCCCTCAGTCGGACCTACGAGTACAGGGTCATAAACGACGAGATCCGGTCCCCACTGGGACGCCACCGCGCGGCCTACGTACCACGCAAGTTAGACTTCGACCTCCTCTTCGCGACGGCACGGCTTGTGGAAGGCACCCACGACTTCACGGCCTTTACCCCGTCCAGGGGCTACCACGTCCGCTTCGGGCGCGTCATCACCCACTCGCGCTGGACCAGACAAGACGATTTGCTGACGTACCGCATAACCGCCGATTCGTTCCTGTACGGCATGGTCCGCACCCTGGTAGGTACAATGCTCGATGTCGCGGGAGGCAAGAGGGATCTGACGGATTTCGAACGACTTCTTTCGGGAGGAAGCCGAAGCGAGGCGGGGCCGGCCGTGACGAGCCGCGGGCTCACGCTCGTCGGTGTGGGTTACGATTATCCAGACCTATGGAGAGGTGAAGTATGAACACGGAAGTTACGAGAGAGCTATTGGAGGAGATAGACGGCTACATCGAGGATCTGTTCGCCACTTCCGACGAGGTCCTGGAGGCCACCCTCAAGGACTCACGGAGGGGTGGACTGCCGGAGATCAACGTCTCGCCCAACCAGGGAAGGCTGCTGCGGCTGCTCGTCGAGATCTCCGGGGTCAGGCGCATACTCGAGATCGGCACTCTAGGCGGATACAGCGCCGTCCACCTCGCGCGCGGCCTGCCGGAGGACGGAAAGTTGATCTCCCTCGAAATAGACGAGCACCACGCCGACGTCGCCCGCAACAACATAGAAAGGGCCGGCCTCTCGGATAAAGTTGAGGTCAGGGTCGGCGACGCCCACGAGCTCCTCACCGGCCTCATCGAAAACGACGAAGGCCCCTTCGACCTCATCTTCATCGATGCAGACAAGGAGGGCTACCCGGATTACCTGGACGCCTCCATGCGGCTCGTGCGGCCCGGCTCTCTCATCATCGGCGACAACACCATAAGGGGCGGCACCGTGCTCGATCCCGGGGAGGGTACGGCGCGGGCCACGCGCGAGTTCAACTGCCGCGTAGCCGAAGACCCCAACCTCACCGGCATCGTCTTGCCCCTCATCCGGGAGCGCATCGACGGCATGACCATCGCAAGGGTCTTGTGAGGACGGATCGTTTTTGGGCGGTTCGCGAACCGCCCTCGATACTCCGCCCGCCCGGGATCGGACGACGGCCGACCCGAAGCCTGAAGCCTTCTGCGGCTGGTCGTTTTGCCGATGTATGCTACTATTTGATCCGTCTGAAGGCCTTTAGAGTTTTCGAAACCTCCGGAGGATGATGAAGAGTTACATGGCGCGGCCCCTAGAGGTCGAGCGGAGATGGTTTGTCGTAGACGCCGAGGGCAAGCACCTCGGGCGTCTGGCGACGGAGATCGCGCGTATTTTGCGCGGTAAGAAGAAGGTGCAGTACACGCCGCACGTGGACGTTGGCGACTTCGTGGTCGTGGTGAACGCCGACAAGGTGGTCGTCACCGGCAGGAAAGCCGAGCAGCGGGTCTACAGGCGCCACTCGGGCTACCCCGGCGGCATGAAGGAGACGAGCTACGAGCAGATGCTCGCGCGCAAGCCGACCGAGATCCTGCGCAAGGCCGTCTTCGGGATGATGCCGAAGACCCGGCTCGCCCGCAAGCAGTTCAAGAAGTTGAAGATCTACGCCGGTCCGGAGCACCCACACGCGGCCCAGGACCCGCAAGAGCTCGAGGTGAAGTAGATGGCGGAGGCTCTGTACAACGGTACCGGAAGACGCAAGACCGCCGTAGCGAGGGTGAGGGTTTTGCCGGGTGACGGCACCATCACCGTGAACGGCCGCGACCTGGACGAGTATTTTCCGCGTCCCGCCTACCGCACGGCGGTGCGCTCGCCCCTGGAGCTCCTCGGCGCTGCTGGCCGCTACGAGGTGATCGCCAAGATCGAAGGCGGAGGCCCGACCGGGCAGGCCGAGGCCCTGCGCCATGGCATAGCGCGCGCCCTCGCCGAAGAGTCGCAGGAGGCGCGTAGCGAGCTGAAGGCCGCGGGGTTGCTAACCCGCGACCCCAGGGCAGTCGAGCGCAAGAAGTACGGCCTCAAGAAGGCTCGCAAGCGCCCGCAGTTCTCCAAGCGCTAGCACCCCAGAGACGAGCGAAACCCAGCAAACGAGCCCTTCCTGACCACGGAGGGGCTCGTTTCCACCTTACGGCAATCCTACGGAGAGACCGGACCTTGGAGCAAGACTGACACGCAGAACCATAACCTTCGGTACCGACGGAGTGCGCGGCATCGCCAACGAAGGCCTGCTGCCAGAGGATGCCTTGCGCCTCGGTCTCGCCGCCTCCAGGACCTTCGGGGGCAGGATCGCCATCGGATGCGACACGCGCCTCTCTGGAGGGATGCTCGCCAGAGCCCTCAGTGCCGGTGCCGCGAGCGGCGGGGCCGACGTAATCGACCTCGGCGTTCTGCCGACGCCCGGCGTCGCGGCCCTCGCGCCTCGTCTCGGGGCCACGGCCGCCGCTGTTGTGAGCGCCTCGCACAACCCCTACCCCGACAACGGCATCAAGTTCTTCTCGGGTGAAGGCCGCAAGCTCGCGCCGGAGGAGGAGGCCGAGATCGAAGGCCTCCTCGAGTCCGAATCGGTGCGTCCGACTGGAAGCGATATCGGAAGCGTCGAGGTGCGCAAGGACGCTACCCTGCTGTACGCGGAGCACGTTCTGGAGCGCCTGCGTCCATCGTCTGAAGGAATGAAAGTCCTCATCGACTGCGCCAACGGGGCGGCTTACGAGGTGGCGCCGCTCGTGTTCGAGCGGCTGGGGGTGGAACTCACCCTGGAAGGGGTCGACCCCACGGGCACGAACATCAATGACGATTGCGGTTCGACCCACGTCGAGGAGCTCGATGCCCCGGGGCATGACGTGGCTTTCGCTTTCGACGGGGATGCCGACAGGGTGCTCGCGGTAGACGAGAGGGGCGGCGTCGTAGACGGGGACAGGATCATCGCCATCCTCGCCCGCGACATGAAGGAGCGGGGGATACTGGGCGGCGGCGTCGTGGTCACGGTGATGAGCAACCTCGGCTTCTTCAAGGCGATGGAGGCACTGGAGATTCCATACGAGGTTACCGGCGTGGGGGACAGGCTTGTAGCCGAGGTCATGGATAGGCTCGGGGCCTCCCTCGGAGGGGAGCAGTCGGGGCATGTGATCCTCTCCCGCCACGTCACGACCGGCGACGGCATGGTTACGGCACTGGCCCTCCTCGACGTGATGGCCCGCAGCGGCAAACCGCTCTCGGAGCTGGCAGCCGTGATGGAGAAGTACCCGCAGATGCTTATCAACGTGAAGGTCGCCGGGCCTGGGGCGGCGAAGAGGGTCGCGGCTTCGGAGAAGGTTAGGCTGGCCGTCTCGGAGGCGGAGAACGGGCTAGGGGAGGAAGGGCGTGTCCTATTGAGGCCCAGCGGGACGGAGCCGGTCGTGCGGGTGATGGTCGAGCACGAAGACGAGACGGTGTGCCGCCGGGTCTGCGAGGAGGTCTCGCGGGTTGTGGCCGGAGAGGAGTGAGCTTGAGGTTTGTGGGTTGTGCCCTGGCGTGGAGGCCGGGCGAGGCGCGGGAGAAGGTCTCATGCCTGGTGGTCATAGACGAGCGGGGGAGCATCATCGCCAACTCCTTCGCGGCGAGCGTGGAGGACATAGCGGGGGCTATCGAGGGCTACGGCACGGACCGCCGCGGCGTCCTCGTCGGCGTCGACGCGCCGCTCGCGGTCCCCAACGAGAGGGGGACGCGCAAGATAGAACGCATCCTCTCCAAGGTCGCCCTCCCCGCCTACTCCGCGAGCCGCAGGATGTTCGGGGGCGAGCCTCTCTCGGAGGAGTTGCTCGCCGAGCTCGAGAAGGTTGGCGTGGAGTACACCGACTACCCCTTCCCCAGGGAGCGGGACCAGAGCGCGGTGGTCGAGGTGGACTCTGCGGCGACGCTGAAGGTGCTCTCCCTGGAACGCTCGGGCGCGGCGGAGAACGGTGACCTCGCCCAGAAGCTACGCGCGATGGAAGACCCCAAGCTCCGCAAGGGCAACAAGGAGAGCAGGGCTGCGGGCTTGAGGGGGGCCATCGAGATCCTCTGGGATACCCCCGGCCTGAGGCTCAGGACCGGCAACCTCTCAGCGGACATCTCCTCCCCCGAGAACGTGGACGTCTCCAAGCTCGACGTATCAGCAGGGCTGTCCCATGCGGAGCTGGACAGGATCGTTAGCCTGGTGGAGGGTATGCTTGCCGCCTACACAGTCCATCGTCACTGGCGCGGGAGGGACGGTTCGATGGTGGTCGGGGCGGGAGACGAGGGCTCCGTCCTCCTTCCGGCCAAGAACGCCCTGCGAGCGCGCCTGGCCGAGGAGTGCACGACGGCCAGCGTCCCTTACGTCTAGCATGTTCGACGGCCGCGCCCTACCCTGTAACGAGGTTTTCCGGAAAGGACCAGTGGACCGTTGAAGCGTCTAAACACAGGGGAGAAGATCGCCTCGTGAGCCTGAAGGTGCGCATCATCCCTTGCCTCGACGTGGACGCGGGCCGCGTGGTGAAGGGGACGAACTTTACGAACTTGAGGGATGCCGGCGATCCCGTGGAGCTTGCGGCCCTCTACGACAGGGAGGGGGCAGATGAGATCGTGTTCTACGACATCACGGCCTCCCACGAACAGAGGGACACAGCGGCGACGCTAGCCCGCCGCGCCGCAGAGGAGGTCTTTATCCCCTACACCATCGGCGGCGGCGTCAGGACGGGGGACGACATGCGGGCCATGCTGCGCGCCGGGGCCGACAAGGTCTCCATAAACAGCGCCGCCGTGAGAACCCCCGACCTCATCACGGAGGGTGCGGAACGCTTCGGGAGCCAGTGCGTCGTGCTCAGCGTCGACGTCAAGCGGCGGAGCGACTCACCCGGCTGGGAAGTCTACCTCAACGGCGGGCGGGTCAACACGCGCATGGACGCCGTTGCCTGGCTCGTCGAGGGCGAGAGGCGGGGGGCAGGGGAGTTCGTCTTGAACAGCATGGACGCTGACGGGACCGAGAGCGGATATGACCTGGATCTCATCTCCACCGTCGCCGAGAAGACGACGCTTCCCATCGTCGCCTCCGGCGGGGCGGGGGGCCCTGAGCACATGATCTCCGCCGTCGAGGCTGGGGCGAGCGCCGTGCTCGCGGCGAGCATCTTCCACTTCGGCGAATACAGCATCGCCGAGGTCAAAGAGCGATTGAACAAAGCCGGTATCCCGGTCCGGCTAACAGAACCCGAGCGGGAGGTAGAGCGTGGCACTTAGGTCCGAAGGACCGGCGGGATGACCGCAGACAGGGTGCGGTTCGACGGGAATGGTCTGGCGCCCGTGGTCGCCCAGGACGCGCGAACGGGCGATGTGCTGACGCTCGCGTACGCGAACCGCGAGGCCGTCGAGACGACGCTTGCGAGCGGCGAGGCCCACTACTACTCCCGCTCCCGCTCCGAGCTCTGGCGCAAGGGCGCGACGAGCGGCAACACGCAGCGTGTGGTCGAGGTAAGGCTCGACTGCGACGGGGACGCGCTCCTCTACATGGTCGAGCCCCGTGGACCTGCCTGCCACACCGGCGAGAACAGTTGCTTCTTCACCAGCCTGGCTGGTGAGGGTGTAGGGCGGAGCGAAACGGGAGAACACGACGTCGCTTTCGGGGCGATGGTCGAGCGGCTTTCGGGCACGATAGCGCAGCGTCACAGGGAGATGCCCGATGGGTCATATACGGTCTCCCTGATCGAAGGCGGACCCGAGCGCCTGGCCCAGAAGGTGGGGGAGGAGGCCGTGGAGGTGATCATCGCGGCGCTCTCAGGCGAGAGGCTGCCCGAGGAGGCCGCCGACCTCGTCTACCATCTGCTGGTGCTCCTTGAGGAGCGGGGCGTGGGGACGGAAGAGGTCGCGAGGGTGCTGCGTGACCGCCACGGCTAGGACGAACCTCGTACCCTCGCTGGGCGAAGCGCGGACGCTCGCCAGGTCCTACGACGTGGTGCCGCTCTACGCGGAGTTTATAGGCGACCTGGAGACGCCCATCTCGGCCGTCCTCAGGTTCGCCGAAGAGGACACGGTCTTCCTGCTGGAGAGCGCCGAGTCGGCTGAGAGGTTCGGCCGCTACTCTTTCCTCGGCTTCGACCCCAAACGCACGCTCTCCTACAGGGACGGCATCTACACGGTAGTGGACGCTGACGGCGTGCGGGAGGTCGCTACGAAGGACCCCTTCAGGGGGCTGGCCGGGATCGTTGGAAAGAAGAGCGTGGCGCCATTACCCAACTTACCCGCCTTCGTCGGGGGCGCCGTCGGATACTTCTCCTACGACGCCGTCCGGTACCTCGAACGCCTTCCCGACGCCCCCGAAGACGACCTGCGGGTCCCTGAGGCCTACTTTGCCGTAACCGACACCCTCATAGTCTTCGACCACCTCAGGCACAAGGTGCTCGTCGTATCGCTCGTCGATGCAGCGGGCCTGCGCGACGTGGAGGGCGAGGGGTTCTCCGCCGCCTACAGGCGGGCCGCCGACGACATACGCAGGATCGCCGAGCGACTGTCCGCCCCGCTGGTGCGCCGGGCGCCCGCGTTCGGCAAGAACGTCGAGATCTCCTCGAACTTTACGAGGCAACGCTACGAGGATGCCGTCGAGAAGGCCAAGGAGTACATCAAGGCGGGGGACGCGTTCCAGATCGTACCCTCCCAGCGGTTCGCCGCCGAGATCGGGGATCTCGACCCGCTTCTCCTCTACCGCGGCCTGCGCACGGTAAACCCGTCACCCTACATGACCTACCTGAAGCTGGGCGGCCTCACCCTCGTCGGCGCCTCCCCCGAACCCCTCGTTCGGGTCGAGGGACGCCGGGTAATGACCCGCCCCGTCGCGGGAACCCGCGGGCGCGGAGAAACGCCAGCGGAAGATGCCGCCCTGGCCGAAGAGCTGCTGGCCGACGAGAAGGAGCGGGCCGAACACGTTATGCTCGTCGACCTAGGCCGCAACGACCTCGGTCGCGTAAGCGAGGTTGGGTCTGTAGAGCTCGCGAACTTCATGGAGATAGAGCGCTACTCGCACGTCATGCACATCGTCTCCACCGTCGAGGGAGATCTGCGCGAGGATCTGACCGCCCTCGACGCGCTCGCCGCCGCTTTTCCTGCTGGCACCGTCTCTGGCGCGCCGAAAGTCAGGGCTATGGAGATAATAGACGAGCTGGAGAATGCCCGCCGCGGTCCCTACGCCGGCGCCACCGGCTACTACGGCATCGACGGCCGCCTCGACACCTGCATAACCCTGCGCACGGCCCTCCTCAAGGACGGCGTCGCCTTTTTCCAGGCCGGCGGCGGCGTTGTAGCCGACTCTATACCCTCCTTCGAGTACGAGGAGACCCGCAACAAAGCGCGGGCCATGGAGCGCGCCCTCGAAGTCGCCCGCACCCGAGAAATGTGGCTCTAACGCGGCCCCCTGTAGGGGCGGTTCGCGAACCGCCCGAAGACGCACCCAGGTAACGTTCGTCTGGTAGAGTAACCTTTAAGCATGAAGGCGTCCAAAGTACACGTCGGCGAGGTAATCCGCAATGCTGTCGCGTTCAACTTCAAGAACCCTGGCGAGGAGATCTTGAACGCCGACTCGCTACCCGAAACCGTCGAGCGATTGTTCGACTTGCTCCACGAGCGAGAGATAGATTATCTGCTTGTCGGTGGCGTCGCGATGCTCGGTTACGTCGAAGGGCGAAACACAGAGGATATAGATTTGATCATCGCTGTCTCCGACGTAGAGAAGCTCCCGGAGATCACCGTCGAGGATCTGGATGCAGACTTTGCGGGGGGAAAGTTCGAACGCCTCCGCGTGGACATGTTGCTGACCCGTAACCCTCTTTTCGAGAAGGTCAGACGCCAACACGCCACTACCATATGCTTCATGGAACGCGACGTTCCGTGCGCCACTGTGGAAGGTCTCTTGTTGCTGAAACTATACGCGCTGCCCTCGCTCTATCGGCAAGGCAATTTCTCCCGGGTCGGACTCTACGAAAACGACGTTGCTACCCTCATTCAGGCTTTTCGGCCACCACTGGAGCCGCTGCTGTCGGAGTTATCCGACTACCTGAGCCCGACGGATCTGGCAGCAGTGCGCGATATCGTCTCCGAGATCCTGGGGCGCATCGAACGCTTCGGAAGGGGAAGCGGTAGAGGCGAATGATGCACCCGAGGGATTGCGCGCCGTTCTACAGGAAAGATCCGCTCGGCAGGTAAGGCGTCAGCGGCCCGAGCGCGCCGCGCATGCAGATGGGGCCAGCGGGCGAGAGCGAGAGCCCGGCCTTCAACACCACAGGCACGGCCCAATTCTGCTGGCCCGTGATCCAATGCACCTCGACTTTGGAACCGCCGCTTTCGGCGAGGCAAGACCAAAGGAGGTCGGTGGCTACTGCCGGCGTGGTGGCGGCGAGGAGCGACGGCGATCCTTCCCAGACTACCGCGTAGCCACATCCTTCGTGACCATCGACGACGAGCAGACGGACGCCGGTTCGCAGCATGAACTCCAGGTCCGGACCGTGCGGGGCGCCCCGTACGGCCCTGTCTACCTCGGCAGCGAGTTCCAGATCCGCCGCCGTCCCTTCTCTGGCTGTCAGGCGCGAGGGTAACGACTCTCGACGTACCTTACCGCCAGCCATGAGCGTCGGCCTTAGCGTGAAGCCCGCCAACGCGTAGCGGCGCATGGCCGCGGGGTGCGTGGAGGAGGCGATCATGGCCCCGCGGCATCCTTTGGCGTAGAGGAGGGCACGATCGAGCAGCGCTTTCCCCAGCCCCTCGTTTCTATACATTTCGTCGACCGCGAAGAGGGAGAGCACCCATAGGCCCTCGCGCGCCAGGGCCAGCGCCACGCCGATCACCCTGTCACCGTCCACGGCCACCCACGCGCCATGGGGGTCGTGCGTCAGAAAGTGGCCGTAACGCTCCTTGCGCCGCTTGACCTCTTCCGCGCTCCGGCTCATCACCTGCCGGTGCTCTTCGGCAGTCGTCGGGATAGCCTCGCTGCTCGTCCGGTAGACGCCGTCCGCGTCGGCCGTCGTCATGGGGCGCAAGAGGATGCCGTCATTCATGGGTGCATATTAGCCGACCCGGCCCCGCGGCAGTACGGCGTGCTCGGGCGTTCGTACGTGCCGGACCAAGATCCAGCGTTCCGCTATACTCTCTGCGCCATGTTGGGGATTTTTCTCGTGCTGTTCGGCTACGTGCTCGGCTCGGTGCCGACCGGGTACCTGGTCGGAAGGGCCCTTGGCGTGGACGTGCGGAAGGTCGGGAGCGGGAACATCGGCACGGCGAACGTGCTGCGGGCCGCGGGCAAGCGGGCCGCCGTGCTCACGCTCCTCGGCGACATGCTGAAGGGCTTTATCCCCGTTATCGTCGCCAGGCTCGCGACCGAGAACCCGTGGCTAATCGCGGCGGTGGCGTTTGCGGCGGTGGCGGGGCACTGCTGGCCCGTCTTCCTGCGTTTCAAGGGTGGTAAGGCCGTGGCGACGGGCGCGGGGACGACAATAGGGCTGGCGCCGATAATCGGGCTCGGGCTCTTCGCGTTCTGGTGGGCCGTCGTGCTCCTGAGCCGCTACACGTCGCTAGGGGCTATCGCCGTCATGGTCGTGAGCCCCATCGTATTCTGGCTCTCGCACCAGCCGCTTCCATACGTGCTGTACACGATCGTCGGGGGACTTCTCGTCCTCTGGCGGCACAGGGAGAACGCGCGGGCCCTCATCAAGGGCACGGAGAGGAAGGTAGGAGAGCGGACCGAGAGGGAGGACTAGTTGCTCCGCGAGGCGTATACGGGCAAGACGATACTGCTTACCGGCGGGACCGGATTCCTCGGGACGGCGCTGGTGGAGAAGATCCTGCGTTCCCTCCCCGACCTCGGGCGCCTCTACCTTCTCGTCAGGCCCTCCCGCGGCAAGAGCGCCGCGGAACGGTTCGCAAAGGACGTGCTCGGCGCCGCGGCCTTCCGCGGCCTGCGCGGGGAACTCGGCAACGGGTTCGATGCCTACGTCTCCGAGAAGGTCAGCATTTTGGAGGGCGACGTCAACGCGGCTTCGCTGGGTCTTGGGGAAGAAGACCTCTCACGTCTCGCGCGCGAGGTGGACGTGGTGATCCACTCCGCCGCGTCGGTGATCTTCGACGCGCCCCTCGACGCGGCCGTCGACTCGAACGTCCGCGGAACTCTAGGCCTCCTGAAGCTCGCGCGCGGGTGGGAGAAGAGGCCGCTCTTCATGCACATCTCGACGGCCTACGTGGCCGGAACCGTCGAGGAGGACGCCCCAGAGGCGCCGCCTGGTACCGTCTCGCCCAACGGAACGACCCTGGACGCGCGCGGGGAGGTGCTCGACCTCGAAGCCGTCGTGGCCGAAGTGGACGCCTCTTCGCAGGAACGGTCTCTGTTGAGGCGCTTCGAGACGGAGGCGCGGCGAGAGTTGGGTATGGTAGGTGAGGAGGACGAGGTAGCCGAGCGGGTAGACCAGCTCAGGCGGGCCTGGATGCGTGAGCGGCTCGTCGAGCGGGGGACGCGGCGGGCGCGGGAATTAGGATGGAACGACGTCTACACCTTCACCAAGTCGCTCGCCGAGCGCATGGCCGTGGCGGAGAGGGGGGAGGCGCCGCTCGTCATCCTGAGACCGGCCATCATCGAGAGCAGTTACAGGGAGCCTTATCCAGGTTGGATCCAGGGCACAAGGATGGCCGACCCCATAATCATGGCCTTCGCGAAGGGCATCCTGCGCGAGTTCCCCGGCGACCCGAAGAGCTACGTTGACATAGTCCCCGTCGACCACGTCGTGAACGCCATACTCGCCGCCGGCGTCCGCAGGCCCGAGAGGCCCGAGGTCTTCCAGGTCGCCTCAGGCGAGCGAAACCCCATCCGCTACCGCGACATGTACGACATAGTACGCGACTACTTCGTGAAGAACCCACTCAGGGATTCCGGCGGTCGTCCCATACAGGTCCCCGAGTGGTCCTTCCCGGGCCGAAGGCGGGTCGAGGGCAAGCTCAGGGCGGAGCTCGCCGCCCTCAAGGTGGCCGGTACGCTAGCCTTGCGGATGCCTGAGGGCCACATGGCCCAGGACGCGAGGCAGAGGATCGCGCGGGCCGAGAAGCGCGCCAGGATGAGCCTGTACTACAGCCGCATCTACGGCGCCTACGCGACCATGAGGGCTACCTTCTCGACCTTCCGCACCACGGCCCTCTACGAGGC
>JBKPSF010000175.1:0-2196 GCA_046734875.1 Actinomycetota bacterium
ATGGTCTACAAGCACGGGCACGCCCCGCAACCCGTCTACCCCACCCCGGAGGAGAACAGGTGATGACCACGACGACTACCGGCGTAACCCGCCAACTGGCCTCGTCTCTCGCCGACCTCCGGTTCGAGGATCTCCCTGAAGAGGTCGTGGCCCGGACGGAGGAGCTCTTTCTGGACTGGGTCTCTTCAGCCTTCGCGGGACGGAACGCCCGGCCGGTCGAGGCATTGGAACGGTTCGCGCAGACGATGGGCCCGGACGGAGGCCCGAGCGAGATACTGGTCTCGCGTCGGCGGTCCTCTCCCCTCTTCGCCGCGCTGGTGAACGGAGCATCCTCGCACGTCGTAGAGCAGGACGACGTCCACAACGAATCCGTCTTCCACCCGGCGACCGTGGTCTTCCCCGCCGCGCTCGCCGCTGCCCAGCAGACCGGGGCCTCAGGCCGAGACTTCATAGCCGCGTCGGTCGTGGGCTACGAGACCGGTGTCCGGGTCGGGACCTTCCTCGGTCGCTCCCACTACCAAGTCTTCCACACCACCGGCACCGCGGGCACACTCGCCGCGGCGGCTGCCGTCGCACACCTGCTCGGCTCCGACGGAGAGACCATGCTCCACGCCCTCGGGTCGGCCGGGACACAGGCGGCCGGGCTCTGGGAGTTTCTCCGCGACGCCGCGGACTCCAAGCAGCTCCACACTGCCAAGGCCGCCGCCGACGGCCTCCTCGCCGCGCATCTCGCCCGCGACGGGTTGACCGGCGCCACCCGTATCCTGGAAGGCCAGCAAGGCATGGCGGCCGGGATGTCTTCGGACGCAGATCCCACAAGGCTCGTCGAGGGTCTCGGCGAGAGCTGGGCCGTGCTCGACACCTCCTTCAAGTTCCACGCCTCTTGCCGCCACACCCATCCGGCCGCCGACGCGTTGCTCCAGGCTATGCAGCAAAACGGCCTCACCGCCGACCGAGTCGCGCGCGTCCGTGCAAGGGTCCACCAGGCGGCTATAGACGTGCTGGGACCGGTAACCGATCCCCGAACCGTGCACCAGGCCAAGTTTTCGATGGGGTTCGTCCTCGCCCTTATCGCCCTGCACGGTCGCGCCGGGATAGCCGAGTTCACCGAGGAGGCCCTCACGGACCCGGCTCTCCGCGCGTTCCAAGACCGGGTCGAGATGATCCTGGACCCCGAGGTGGACGTCGCCTACCCGAGGCGATGGATCGGACTGGTCGAAGTAGAGACGACAGACGGCCATAGTTTTATCTCGAAGGTGGACATCCCGAAGGGTGACCCCGGAAATCCCCTGAGCCGAACAGAGATTGAAGACAAAGCTCGCCGGCTGGCCGCGTTCCAGGAAGGGGCTTCGACCGAAGAGATAGGGCGGATCATCGAGCGCGCCTGGCACCTCGACCGGGAGCCGGACGTCCGCGACTTTCTGGAAGCGTAGCGTGTCCGGCGGCTTTCGACATCGGTCCCCATGAACCTTCGCGAAGCCTTTCAAAGCACCGCGACTCCCGTTCTCCAAGAGTCTGGACGCTATGCTTCTACATAAACTTGGTCATTCCTGACCAAGACCTGGTAGGTCTTGGCCCTCCTCCCGCTCACTCCGAACAAACACTCCCCCGTCTCCAGGTCGAACTCCCAACCGTGCCAGGGGCACTTCAAGACCCTGTCCTCGTAGCCGTACTCCAGCTCTCCAGGTTTGCTGGGGAGCATCGTGCCCTCCACCGTCCCCCGACACAGGGGCGCCTGCTTGTGGGGGCATACGTTCCTGACGGCGTAGAAGCTGCCCCCAACGCTGAAGACGCCGATCGACCTGCCGCCCACGTTCACGATGAGGGCTTCCCGGTCCGGTATCTCGCTGACGTGTCCTACGCGGTGTTTCAAGGCTTCTACGTCAGACCCGTGCGGGGGTTCCGAGCCCATACAACTCGGCGGCGTTGTCGTAGAAGATGCGCTGCTTCATCTCATCGGGCACGCGCCTGTACGTGTTCTTCGGGGAGTCGGTGTCCCAGTGCGGGTAATCCGTGCTGAAGAGCATCGTGCGATCCGCGTGGACCATCTCCAGGATCTGCAGCAGGTACTCTTCCTTCTCGGGTTCCTCCGCCGGCTGGCTCGTGAACCGGACGTGATCCAGGACGTACCCGCTCGGCTCGCGCTCGATCCAGGGTACCTCCCGCCTGAACTCCCTCCAGTTCTGGTCCATCCTC
>JBKPSF010000176.1:0-10542 GCA_046734875.1 Actinomycetota bacterium
GCCCGTAACTTCTCATCGCGTCGGCTATGGAGGTGCCGTTTGCGTCCTCGTGTTGCAGGTCCTCCTCCGACAGCGTACCCGCCAGCGCGCGGCTGCCGAGCATGCCGAACGAGAACCGGGCGCCCTCCTCGTCCGTGAAGGCCACGACCTCGACCGGACGAACGGTCTCGACGCCGCGTTCTCGCATCTTCTGCGCCACCTCGACGCCGGCCAGCACGCCGAGAGGCCCGTCGAAGTTCCCTCCTTCGTACACGGAGTCGACGTGGGATCCCAGGAGTACGGCGGGAGCGTAGGGGTCTCTTCCCTCCCTGTGGCCGAACAGGTTCCCTGCGGCGTCCTCCCTGACCGCGAGGCCGGCGTCTTCCATAGTGGAGGCGACGAGGTCCTTGGCTGCCCGTTCCTCATCCGTGAACGAGAGCCGCCTCACGCCGCCCGACTCCAGCTTGCCCACCTCTGAAAGCTCCGAGATCCTCCGCCAAAGCCTCTCGCCGTTTACCATTCCTTCTCTATCGGGGCTCAACGTCGGGCCTCCCCGAGCGCGCCGAGGAGAAGTTCCGCCGTGAGGCCGTAGGCCGCGATGCCGTCGCGCCCCGTCATGTCGCCGGCCGCGAGCAGCGCGTTGAGGATGGCCGCCTCCGTGGCCTCGGCCGCCGCGTGGAAGAGCGGCGTCATGTAGTCGTTCGTCACCATCTCTAGAGAAACGGTGGCGGGCGGGTCGGGTATTCCGTCGGGCGGGAGGCCGCGGTTGCCCGTGGCGAAGGCGAGGAAGATGTCCCCGGACCCGTCGCTGAAGCCGCCGCCCATCCTGCCGAGCCCGATCGTCGCGCGCTTCGCGAGCCTGTCGCACTGTATCGGCAGGAGCGGGGCGTCGGTGGCGAAGACCACTATTATGGAGCCCGTTCCTGCCGGCGGCGTCTCCTCGTTTTCGTAGGGTGAAGGTATACGCTCCGTCGTGAGAACACGTCCCACCGGCGCTCCATCCACGCGCAGCGTCCGGCGATCTCCGTAGTTCACCTGCACCAGCGCACCAACCGTCCAGCCGCCGTCGCCCTCCGCAACCCGGCGGGAGGCCGTACCTATTCCGCCCTTGAACTCGTGGCAGATCATACCCGTCCCCCCGCCGACGGAGCCTTCCCGCACGGGCCCGGCGCTGGCCGAAGCTAGCGCTTCGCGTACGTGTTCGGCGGTGACGTGTTGGCCGTTGATATCGTTCAGGGTGCCGTCGTAGGTTTCGGCCGCGACGGGGAGGGACCAGTAGTCCTCCTCGCCGGTTCGGGCCTCCATTTCGACCTTTACGAGGGCGTCGCGCACGACGCCCACGCTGTGGGTGTTGGTTATACCGACGGGCGAGGAGAGGGTTCCCGCCTCCCTGATCCACTCCAGACCCGTCATCTCCCCGTTGCCGTTGAAGGTGTGGGCTCCGGCGAAGACGAGCTCGTCTCGCGCCATCCCCGCCCTCGGACAGACGACCGTGACGCCGGTCCTCACTGGTCCTTCGCCGACGACGAGCGGCCCCTCGCCCCGCACGATGGTCGAGTGCCCGACCCTCACGCCCTCAACGTCGGTGATCGCATCCTCGGGCCCCGAGGCCAGCTCGCCGATCCTGATCTCACGCGCGCGCACGCCGCGCCCTCAACGACCCAGGGAGAAGACGCGGTCCATCTCCTCCCCGGAGAGCTCGAAGTCGAAGACGTCGAGGTTCTCTTCAAGGTGCTCCTCGCTCGTCGCTTTGGGTATGGCCGAGACCTTCTCCTGCTGCACGAGCCAGCGCAGGGCCACCTGGGTCGCCGTCTTCCCGTGCGCCCCGCCTATCTCTTCGAGCGTGGCGTCGTCCTGCACACCGCCGCGGGATAGCGGGGTGTAGGCGGTGAGCAGGTAATCCAACTCTCTTGCCTGCTCGCGTAGCGCGTCCTGGCTTCTGTAGGGGTGGTACTGGACCTGGTTGCAGAAGATCTCGGCGTGCCCGGCCGCCTCCTCGACGAGGGACGGGGAGAAGTTGCTCACCCCGATACGCAGTACAGCGCCATCATCTTGCAGCTCCCGCATGGCGCCGAGGGTCTCGCCGAGCGGTACGCCATCGGGAGGCCAGTGCATCAGCAGGAGGTCGACGTATTCGGTGCCGAGCTTTTTCAGGCTCTCGCGGGTCTTGCGGATGACGCGGTCGTGGGCGAAGTCGCTCGGCCAGACCTTGGTGGTGAGGAAGACGTCGCCCCGCTCCGGCCCCGAGGCCTCGATGCCCCGGCCCACCTCAGCCTCGTTGCCGTACATCTGGGCCGTGTCCACGTGCCTGTAGCCCATCGAGAGGGCGCGCTCCACGGCACGAACGCACGCATCTCCCGTGAGCCTGTAAGTGCCCAGTCCCAGCGAGGGAACCTTCTCGCCCTTTATCGTCTGGTATTCCATCTGTAAGCCTCCTAATTTTGCGGGATGAATGCTTCCTCGGGGCGTCCTTCGAGCTTCGCCACGGTTGGGAGGAACCAGTCGGGGCGCGGTTGGACGGCGTCCTGTACGGGATCGTAGAACACGTGGGCGGCGGAGCCCTCTGCGGCCAGCGCGCCTTCCTCGAAAGACTCCCCTGTGCGCAGCTCGAAGTCCATGGCGTACGAGCGGTTGCCGACCGTCCGCATACTCGCCGCGCCGTGGAGGGTGTCTTCGAAGAATATGGCCTTTTTAAACCTGATGGTGGTCTCGGCGATAACGTATCTCGCCCCGGGCACATCCCCGGCTTCGCGTTCGTCTATGCCTGCGAGGGTGGCGAGGGCGTGCCAGTAGTCCATGCGGATCTTCTCGAAGAACTCCAGGTAAACGGCGTTGTTGACGTGGCCGTAAGGGTCGAGGTCGCCGTAGCGGATCTCGAGCCGCGTCGGAGCGGGAGGGTTCTTCACGGATGCGCCCCTTTCGGGTCGGTCTGTTGGGGGGAGATTGTACACATTCATTCCGCGTTCCATCTGATTTAATGTGGTAACGATGGACTACGACGAGTTTCTGGAGCAGGGCGAGACCCTGGCGAGCGAGGGTCTTATCGAGGAGGCACTGGCCCGCTTCGAGCAGGCCCTGGACGCCGCCCCCGAGAACCCCGAGGTTATAGAAGCCGTCGGAAGGGCGCTTCTGAACCTGGGACGGCTGGAGGAGGCCGAGGCCAGCTTCCTTGATGCATTAGAGCTCGACCCCGGGTGGGTAGCGCCGCGGATGGGGCTTGCGATGGTGGCGCTCTCGCGCGACGAGCCGTTCAAGATCGTCCACCACCTGGAGCGTGCCATAGAGACGGACCCGGGCTACCCCGACGCCTACGTGGAGCTCGGCCGCTACTACGGCTTCATGGGCGAGCCAGCGCTCGCCAAGGCAACCTTCGAGCGCTGGACGGAGCGCGTGCAGGGGGACGCCGACATGCTCATAAACGCCGGCCTCACGCTCTTCGACGCGGCGGACTTTGCCGAGTCCCTGGAGTTCTTCGAGAAGGCCATAGAGGCGGCCACAGACGAGGTGCAGAAGAGCGGCGCCAGGACCTTCAGGGCCAACGCCCTGGACATGCTCGGCCGTTACGCCGAGGCCGTCGCCGCCTACGAGGAGGTCATCGGGGCGACGCCCGAGTGGTGGGAGGCGCACGCGAATTTGGGGATCTGCCACGCCAGAAACGGAGACCTCGCGCGGGCGGAGGCAGCCTTCAGGCGGGGCCTGGAGGACTGTCCAGGGTCGCCAGAGATCAGGGACGAGCTCGCCGCCCACCTGCTCGCCGTCGGCAAGAACTTGCCGGAGGCCTTAAAGCTTTCCGAGGAGGCCGTGGCGCTGGGACGCGACGAGATCCGGCACCTCATAACATTGGGAGAGGCGAGGCTCGCCCTCGGTGACGAAGAGGGATCGGCCGAGGCCTACGAGGCCGTGATCTCACTCGACCCCGAGAACCCCGAAGCCCACCTCGAACTCGGCATCCTCAACGAGCGCGAGGGACGCATGGAGAGGGCCGAGGAGCACTTCGTAGAGTCCCTGAAGGCCGACCCGGCCAACCCCCGAGCCCTCTACTCCTACGCGAGCCTCTACTACACAGCCGACGACCTGGAGGTGGCGGAAGAGATACTAGAGCGGGCCATCGCCGCCGACGCGCGCTACTCCCCTGCCCTCTCAGCCCTGGCCAGCATCCAGGCCCGCCGCGGCGAGTTCGGCGACGCCCTGGACTACATAGAGAGGGCCGTCGAAGCCGGCGAAAACGACGTCGAGCACTTCAGAAGCGCCCTGGAATTCGCCCCCCTGCACGCCGACCCCCGCTTCCGCACCCTCCTCTCCCGCATGGTCCGCGAAGGCCGAAACGGCCAGGGTTGAAAACTGGCCTCGCCAGCTTCTCTAGCACGGCGCCTGCGGCGCCTTGTCAGCACACTCGGGCTTCGCCTCGCTTGTCAGCACGCCCGGTTCGCGGGCTTGTCAGCTTCTCGCCGTTCCGGCCGCACCCGGCAGCGCACCACGAAACGTCGACCGCAGGCGCAGGGGTGTACATTCGCGGCGGCGCCCCGAGACGACTTGCTGAAAGCGAGGCCCGCAAGGGCCGAAGCGTGCTGACAAGCGACCGTAGGGAGCGTGCTGACAAGGCGCCGCAGGCGCCGTGCTAGAGAAGCTTTAGCTTCACTGTGGCATCTCTCAAGTCTTCGAAGAAGTCTTCCATCTCGTGGATGCGGCGGGATGCGAGATCCTTGCTGGCCCGGAGGACCAGGAGGTCGGGGATTTTCTGGCGGAGGTTCTCCGCGTTCCAGATGGCCGTCGGGATGTCGGGGATGTCGTCTTCGGTGCCGACCATGGCGAGCATGCGGGAGACGCCTATGGCGCCGAGATAGTCGAGGCCTATGGCGTCCTTGAGGAGGATGGTCTCCGAGGCTGCACCGCCTGGGATGCCGGGCGGGTGGCGTTCTATGGCCTCTATTACCGCCTGGCTCGCCTGCGGGGGGAAGTCCCAGTCCTGGAGGATGCGGCGGGCCACGAGCGCCGAGCGCTTGGCGTGGTCGGCCGGCTCCCTCATGGCGTAGGCCTTGTAGAGGCCCACGTCGTGCAAGAGCGCGGCTACGCGCAGGATCTCCCTGTCGTAAGTAACCTCTTCCGCGGCCGCCAGCTCCTCCGCCAGCGCGTAGACCCTCAGGCAGTGGGCGTACCCGTAGACGGGGTCCGTCCCCACCCTGGCGACGAGCGCCTCTATCTCATCCACCACGGTCTTCATGGGGGAGAGTCTAGCGAATACGCAGCACGCCTGCTTCGCAGGCTTGTCAGCACGCTCCAGCCTCCGGCTTCCGCTCGTCAGCACGCTCGGCTTCGCCTCGCTCGTCAGCACGCTTCGCCCGTCTCCGCCGGGCTACGCTTTCAGGAAGTCGTCCCGAACCGACGCCACGAGCGTCGGACGTTGCTGCCGCAGGTGGCGATCGCCGTACGCGTCCGGGCGAGGCCGCAACCAGAAAAAGCTGACAAGCCGCCGAGCGGAGCGAGGTGGCGTGCCGACAAGCGAGGCGAAGCCGAGCGTGCCGATAAGGCGCCGCAGGCGCCGTGCTGATAAGCGGAGGCCCGAAGGCCGAAGCGTGCGGACCCGCCGTCAGGCGGGTCCCGCGGCGGCGCTCTTGCCCGTTGCCTCTTCGATGGCGGTGAGCGGGGTGGCGACGTTTTCGAGTGACTTGCCTTCGGCCCTGATGCCGAGACCAGTTCGATCACGGCGGCGAAGACCATGAAGCACCGAACAAGCTGTGCGTGATCGACAAAGACGGCAAGGGGTTCGCGGTGGTCCTCGATACGCCTTACTACAAGGGCAACCCCGACTGGGTCGATCCGGAGGGCTAAGGCCGCACGGACGAACCCGGCGAGCCGTGCTGGATCTCCTGACCCTAGCGCTGTTTGCGAAGGTCCCGCAAAAGGGCTGCCTGGCCCACGTCGTCCACGGTCAGCATCCCCACGAGGTTGCCGTCCTTGACGACGGGCAGGGCCCTGAAGCCACTCTCCTGCAAGAGACGGTTGCCTTCCCTGAACAGATCGGCGTCGGGCGAGATGGTGGGGAACTCCGTCAGCATAAAGTCGCGGACGGTGGCGTAGCGGTTGGAGGAATGTGCCGCGGCCATGATCTCGTTGCGCGTGATGATGCCGACCAGGTTCCCATCCTCGCCCACCACGGGAAAATCTTCCTGATAGCCGTGAATGACCGAGTCGAGGACCTGCCCGAAGTTGTGGTAGGGCGTGACGGTCTCGGTCCTTCCTTTGGTGCCCATCACGTCCGAGACGGTGAGCCCGCGCATCTGCTCCCGCTGGCGCACGAGCTGGGCCTCCCCGCTCGCCCCGAGGAACACGAAGAAGCCGATGATCGCCAGCAAGAAATTCTGGCTGAGGAACCCGGCGAGGATGAATAGAATGGCGAATCCCTGCCCTACGATAGAGGAGATGTCCGTGGCGCGCACGGGCCCGAGGCGCGTGGCGAGCAGGCCGCGCAGCACGCGCCCGCCGTCCATGGGGAAGGCGGGGATCATGTTGAAGATCACGAGCGCAACGTTGATGTAGCCCAGGGCGACGAAGGCCTGGCCCACGGAGTCCACCCCTGAGATGATGTCCGTCGGAACCGACAGGTTCCCCCCGAAGAGCAGCGCGAGGCCGAAGAAGATGGGGGCTAGCACCACGTTGACGAGCGGCCCGGCCACGGCGACCTTGACCTCGTCGATGGGCCTCTCCGGCAACGACTTCATCCTGGCGAGGCCGCCTATAGGCAACAGCGTGATGTCCTGGACCTCGCTCCCGAGGCGTATGGCCACGAGCGAGTGCCCGAACTCGTGCAGCACAACGCAGAAGAACAGCGCCACCACGATGCCGATGGTGACGAGGGCGCTAACGAGGCTGCCCGAATCCCTGTAGGCGAGGTAGCCGAAGAAGATTAGGAGCAAAAAGAAGCTCCAGTGGACCTTCACGTCTATCCCGAAAGCGCGCCCTATCTTGAAAGAACCACCCATTACGTTAAGTGTACCCCACGCTCCGACCGGCGATGTGATCCCACACTCCCTGCTAGAATCGAAGGGTGGAGAGAGGCACCGAGAGTTACCGACTCATCACGGCGGTGGGGGATCTGGCCGCTGTCGCGAAGACGCTGCGAGACGCCGAAGCCGTCGGCGTGGATACCGAGACCACGGCTCTCACTCCCCGCGACGGCGGGGTGCGCCTGCTCCAGCTCGCCATCCCCGAAGAGACGTTCGTTGTAGACGTTTTCAAAGCCAGCGACCTCTCGCCGCTGAAAGAGGTACTGGAAAACGGTCCGGTCAAGGCGTTACACAACGGGAAGTTCGATTTTCAGTTCCTGCAGGCCATTCACGGCATCTCGCTTTCGCCGGTCTTCGACACGATGCTCGCGGCGCAGGTTCTCTCCGGCGGCAACTACGCGGCGTCCTACTCGCTTGAGGCCGTGGCGGAGCGTTATCTGGACGAATCGCTCGACAAGTCCGAGCAGAGGAGCGACTGGTCGGGGGAGTTGAGCAAATCTCAGCTCGAGTACGCCGGGCGCGACGCCAGGGTCTTGCTGCCATTGCGGGAGCGGCTCCTGGAGGCACTGGAGGCGGAGGAGCTCGGTAGGATCTCCGACATAGAGTTCGCGGCCGTCGCGACGATAGCGGAGATGGAGCTCGCCGGCGTCAAGCTCGACGTGAAGCGGTGGAAGGAGCTGGAGCTGGCGGTGCGCGAAAGGCGCGACAGGGCCGCCGAACACCTAGAGTCCTTCTTCCCACCTCCGGAAGGCGTGCTACCGCTCGAAGGACTCGGTCCCAGGCTCAACCTCAACAGCCCAAAGCAGATCACCGACGCCTTCCGTACCCTGGATATAGACCTGCCCGACACCAAAGTCTGGACCCTCCTCAAGGTGGACCACCCGGCCGCGAAAGCGCTGCTCGAATACAGAGAGCTGCAGAAGAAACTCGGCACCTACCTGGAGACCTACCCGACCTTCATAAGCCCCAAAACTGGACGCATCCACGCCAACTTCCTCCAGTGCCGCGTCCCGACAGGAAGATTGGCCTGCGCCGCACCGAATATTCAACAGATACCGCACGAGGACGAGTACCGCCGCTGCTTCGTCGCCGAAGAGGGGTACACGCTCGTCATCGTCGACTACTCCCAGATCGAGCTTCGCATCCTGGCCGAGGTCTCGGACGACCCCGCCTTCGTCACCGCCTTCCAGCGGGGCGACGACCTCCACCGCCTGACGGCAGCGACGATGTACGGCGTCCCGATGGAGGAAGTCACGAAAGACCAGCGCTCGGACGCCAAGCGCATAAACTTCGGCCTGATGTACGGTCGCGGCGCTCGCAGCCTCTCCGCCCAGCTAGGCACGGACGAGGAGCGCGGTCGCCAGCTCATAGACGAGTACTTCGCCAACTACCCCAAAGTCCAGCGCTTTTTGCAGCGGACCGCCAACCGCGCCATTCGGGACAGAACACTCAGAACCCTCGCCGGAAGGGTGCGCAAGTTTGGCAACGATCCCGTGGCCGACGACCGGGGTGCCATGCGCCGTGAGGCAATGAATTTTCCGATCCAAGGGGCCGCAAGCGACATCGCCAAGCTGGCCCTGGTGTACGTGCGCGAGGATCTCGAAGGCCTCGACGCCAGGCTCGTAAACTCCATCCACGACGAGTTCGTGATCGAGTGCGCAGAGGACCAGGCGGAGGAAGTCTCCGATAGGACGCAGGCCGCGATGGTGCGGGCCGGGGAAGATATCCTGGACAAGGTGCCCGTCGAGGTTGAGGCGACGATCTCGCGCGAGTGGCGGAAATAGGTTCTGGAGGCAGCAGGCTACAGGTTTCAGGTATCAGGTCTTTTCGGTGGAAAGTGGGGTAAATGTCCAGCGTGCGATGCCCGGGGACGCCGATGTTCTTACGCGCATCGCGTTCGCCGCGAAGCGGTACTGGGGCTATCCGGAGCGTTGGATCGGGCACTGGGGCGAGAGCTTGACCATTACCCCGGAGTTCGTCGGCAACAACGAGGTGTACGCGGCGGTCTCCGGCGGCGAACCCTTCGGCTTTTACGCCCTCACGGGTACGGGCCCTAAAATGGAGCTCGAGCATCTTTGGGTATCGCCGGCCTGGATCGGCTCCGGCTCCGGACGCCTGCTCTTCGAGCACGCCAAAGACAAGGCAGCATCAGCCGGAGCAAGCGTCGTGCAGATCGAAGCCGACCCGAACGCCGAAGGTTTCTACCTCAAAATGGGCGCGCGACGGGTCGACGAGAACGTCTACGAGATCGAAGGCCATAGACGCGTGCTGCCGCTATTGGTGGTGGAGCTAACGGCTAATAGCTAACCGCTAACAGCTTTACTTCCGCTTCTTGTTGCCCCAGGGCTTGCCCCCGGTGTCCATGCGCACGATCTTCGGGCTAAACCTTCCGACCAGATCGACGAGGTCACCCTGCAATCCGACGACGGTCTCTATCGCTTTGTACGCCATGGGAGCCTCGTCCACGGAGCCACCGATGAGCGTGATGCCCCGCTCGGCGAGGTAGTCCTTCCAGCGCTCCTCGGAGATGCTCTTGAAGGCTGCCGAACGGCTCATTGTTCTGCCGGCACCGTGGGAGGCCGAGTTGAGGGAGTTCTCGTCGCCCTTGCCGCGCACGACGTAACCGGGGTCGCCCATGGAACCGGGGATCACACCCATCACGCCCCGGCCCGCTGGCGTCGCCCCCTTGCGGTGCACGATGGCCTCCCTGCCGCCAACCGCCTCGACCCAGGCGAAGTTGTGGTAGTTCTCGACCTTCGCCACCGCGTCCTCGCCGAGAGCTCGGGAGATCTTGTCGTGTATAACGGCGTGGTTGGCCGAGGCGAAACGGCCCGCGAGCTGCATGCCGATCCAGTACTCCGCCCCCTCTTCATCGTCGAGGTCGAGCCAGGCGAGGTCAGCGACGCTCTTCTCTAGCTTCGGATGCTTCTCTTTGGCCATCTTCGAGTAGCGGTTGGCGACCTTGAACCCCACCCCCCGGCTCCCCGAGTGTGAGAGCAACGCCAGATAACGCCGTCCCGGCTCGAAATCGTGCTCAGCCCACTTCTCCTCCCCGAGCGCCTCGAAAATGCCCCACTCGACGAAGTGGTTGCCCGACCCCGAAGTGCCAAGCTGCCCACGGCCAGTATCCTTTAGACCCTTGAGAAAGGGCGTTTCCTCCCACGCGGGATCGTCGAGAACTTCGTGCTCCTGACGACGTCCCTCCTTGAACTTGGAGCCAGGTCCGAAGTTGGTGTTGCGAAGGAGCATTTCGGTCAGCCGATCCCGCCACTCGTCGAGCAGGCCAGGTGAGACTTCAAATACGGAAAGTAGCATTCTACATCCGATGTCTACCCCGACGGCCCAGGGGATTACCACGCCTTCCGTAGCGAGGACGCCGCCGACGGGCAGCCCGTAGCCGAGGTGGGCGTCGGGCATGAGGGCGCCGCCGATAGCGACGGGGAGGCGCATGGCGTTCTGCATCTGGGCCGTGGTGCCTGATTCGATGAGGTCGGCTCCCCACACGCCGTAGGGTAGTGCCTCGCCGCGCAGCTCGTCGTCCAGGGCGGCGGACTTTTCG
>JBKPSF010000177.1:0-19227 GCA_046734875.1 Actinomycetota bacterium
CGGGCAACATGGCCAGCGGTCCAGGGGCGGGTGGAAGGCTCCACGGTTCGCCGAGGTGCCGGTCGATTTCTACGAGCTTCTCGGCGTAGGTCGGCGGCAAATCGTTCGCCGCATCCCCCGCGGGCCTGGCGTAGCCCTGGAGGTAGCGGCTGAGTGTAACGTCAGTCGTCGTCGGCCAGGCCGGGGAGAGGACCGCCGCTGCGGCGTCCAGCGCCTCGAGCAAGCGCGGCACGGCCTCGTGGTCGTCAAGGGCGGCGCAGGCCTCGAAGACGGCCGTAAGGTCTCGCTCCAGGGCCCGCACCTCCTTCTCCGGGACGACCAGCCTCGCCAGCTCCAGGCGCGGCTCGCGGACGTTCGAGCCGAACATCCCCTTCGAGACGACCTCGGCCTCGATGGTCACCTCCTCCCCGCCCCCAGCCTCGGCCAGCACGGGGAAGCCACGGTGAAAAGGGTTCAGGCCGACCGCCGTCTTCCGGCCTCCCGCCGAGATCTCCACGAACCCCTCCCCGCCGAGCCAGAGCTCCAGCTCCACGGGGAGACCCGACCACTCCTCGGGCACCTGTGCACTGGAGGAGAGAAGGACAGGGATGCCGATCTCCGGCCAGAAGTCGCCCGGCTGTAGTTTGTGCGCCTTACCCCCTCCGGCGACGAAGCGCCATTCCTCGATGGGGCTCTCGTAGGCGTTGCGCCAGAGTCTCAACTCCTCGATGCGGCGGACGTGGCGCTCCAATCGATGTTTGTCGGGGGTGTTCATCCTTCTCCCTCTATTCGGAGGCGGCAAGGTTCGCATATTAGCCGCTTTGCCCCGCGCGGGTCTGTATACTCCGTCGGGAAAAGAGAAAGGAGTGCCTTTTGAGCGAGAAGGTCTACCGCAGCGAGCTAACGCCGGTCAGCTTCCTCAGGCGAAGCGCCTACATGTTTCCCGAGAAGACCGCCGTAGTCTACGGCGAACGCCGCTACTCTTACAGTGAGTTGAAGGAACGTGTCAACCGTCTGGCCTCGCGCCTGCAGGATTCGGGGCTCCAGAAGGGCGACAGGGTAGCGTTCCTCTGCCCCAACACCCCGCCCATGCTGGAGGGCACCTTCGCCGTGCCGGCCGCCGGCCTCGTCCTCGTCGCCATAAACACCCGCCTCGGCAGGGACGAGGTCACCTACATCGTCGAGCACTCCGGGGCGAAGATGGTCTTCGTAGACGCCGAGCTCGAAGATTTGCTCGCCGACGTGGACGAAGAGGTAGAGCGCGTCCGCATCGACGACACGGGAGAAGCGGGAGATCCCTACGAAGATTACTTGTCGAAAGGTTCGCCTGAGCCAGCGCCGGACGTGCTGGAAGACGAAGAGGAGACCATCTCCATCAACTACACCTCGGGGACGACGGGCCGTCCCAAGGGCGTCATGTACACGCACCGGGGCGCGTATTTGAGCGCCCTGGGCAACGCAATCGAGATCGGGATGGGCTACGAGACCAAATACCTTTGGACCCTGCCGATGTTTCACTGCAACGGGTGGACGTTCCCTTGGGCCGTAACGGCCGTTGCGGCGACGCACGTTTGCCTGAGGAAAGTCGAGCCGCCGCGCATCTGGGAGCTGTTCGAAGCGGAGGGCATCACCCACTACTGCGCGGCCCCCACGGTCCAGATAGGTATTGTCAACGAGGATGCGGCGCACCCGCTACAGACGCCCGTGGTTGCCGCCATAGCAGGGGCACCGCCCTCTCCCACCCTGCTCTCGGGCCTCCTCGAACTCAACATCAAGCCCATGCACATCTACGGCCTCACCGAGACCTACGGTCCCATAACGACGAGCGGCGTCCACCCCGAGTGGGAGGACCTGGAGATGGGCGAGCGGGCGCGGCTCATGGCGCGCCAGGGGCAGGGCTACTGCACGGCCGACCTCGTGCGCGTGGTGGACGAGAACCTGCAGGACGTGGAGCGCGACGGGGAGACGATGGGTGAGATCGTCATGCACGGCAACATGGTCGCCAAGGGCTACTTCGAGAACGAAGAGGCAACGGAGGAGGCCTTCGAGGGCGGCTGGTATCACTCTGGAGATGTAGCAGTGTGGCACCCCGATGGCTACATCGAGATAAGGGACAGGGACAAGGACATAATCATCTCCGGCGGCGAGAACATCTCCACTATCGAGGTGGAGCAGGCCGTCTCGAGGCACCCGGCCGTCATGGAGGCCGCCGTCGTCGCAATGCCCGACGAGAAGTGGGGCGAGCGTCCAAAAGCGTTCGTCGTCCTGAAGAAAGATCAGGAGGCAACCGAAGACGAAATTATAGATTTCTGCAAGGACCACATAGCCCGCTTCAAGGCTCCCGCCGCCGTCGAATTCGGCGAGCTGCCCAAGACCTCGACCGGGAAGGTCCAGAAGTTCGTCTTGCGCGACAAGGAGTGGGAGGGACAACAGAAAAAGGTGAATTGAAGGCGGTTCGACTCCGGGCCCTGAAGCCTGTAACCTGAAGCTTGAAGACTACTCCGAAGGAGTCACCATGATCGAGGCCGAGAAAACCTACGAACACATCCTCTTCGAGCAGGACGGTAGGGTCGCCTATGTGACCATGAACCGGCCGAACAAGAGGAACGCGCTCTCGCTCGAGCACATGCAAGAGTTGACATCCTGTTTCAAGGAGATAGGCGAGGGCAAAGACGCTTCGGCCGTCATCCTTCGAGGCGAGGGGCCCGCTTTTTGCGCGGGGCATGATCTCTCGGAGATGATCGGACGCGATGCCGGAGCCTACCGCCACATCTTCGACGTGTGCTGCGAGCTGATGGAGACGATCCAGAGCATTCCGCAGCCCGTGATCGCGCAGGTCCACGCGACAGCGACCGCCGCGGGATGCCAGCTCGCGGCTACCTGCGATCTCGTCGTGGCCTCAGAAGAGGCGCGCTTCGCCACGCCAGGCGTGCGCATCGGGCTGTTCTGCTCCACCCCGATGGTCGCCCTCTCACGCGCCATCGGTCAGAAAAAGTCGATGGAGATGCTCCTGACCGGCGAATTCATCTCCGCCGAAGAAGCCAGGGCGCACGGCCTCGTCAACAGGCTCGTTCCAGCCGGAGACCTCGAAGCCGAGACCCGTGCACTGGCAGACAAGATCTCCGAGGCCAGCCCGCTAGTAGTAGGCGTCGGCAAGCAAGCCTTCTACCGCCAGCTCGAGATGCCCACCGAACAGGCCTACGCGTACACCAGAGAGGTCATGTCCTTCAACGCCTCCTTCGAAGACGCCCAGGAAGGAATGTGCGCTTTCCTGGAGAAGCGTAAGCCCGAGTGGAAGGGTCGTTAGGGAAGGCATCAGGGTTCGGAGTACGGTGACCGATACGATCGCACGTCCAGCAGAGAAGGAAGAGCAGAAAACCGAAGGTCTGCCTCCTTACAACGTCGTGTTGCTCGACGACAACGACCACAGCTACGAGTACGTGATCCTGATGCTAAAGAAAATCTTCGGCCATCCCATAGAGAAGGGTTTCAAGATGGCCCAGGAGGTCGACGCCAAGGGCCGCGTCATAGTAGCAACCACCAACCTCGAACAGGCCGAGCTCAAGCGAGACCAGATCCAGACCTTCGGCCCGGACCCGCTCATCCCCCGCTGCAAAGGCTCGATGTCCGCGCTTATAGAGCACGCTTCGGCCTGAAGGCCTACGCTTGATCCCAGTAGGTGACGACACCGTCTTTGCGTTTGATGAAGCGGACGTTGCCGTCCTGGGAGATGACCACGGCTATGACGGTGCCGAGCGCTTTGCAGAGACGATAAGCGGAGCGGTGGCGGGTTCCTACGCCTTCGGTGGTCTCTTCGATGGTCTCTTCGGCTTCGGGGTCGAGGGCGCGGGCTACCGTCTCGGCGGCGGGGAGGTCGCCGGAGATCTCCCCGCCGAAACCGAGTATCTCGAAGCGCTGGGTCATCACGACGGCGCCGTCAACGGCGGCGAGTCCGGCTATGAGGTGCGCCACCTCGAAGATAGCCTCGTCCAAAAGGGACAGGCTCACGTCGCCGCTCGCCTCGTAGTCGTCCCAGCCGACGGGATCTCGGGCTGGCGTGCCGGCGTGGGAGAGGGCAAGCTCGCTCATCACGTCCACTATGAGCGTGCGGAAGCGCCGGCGCGGCTCGGCGTCGACGAACTTGTATTTCAGCGAGACGTAGCGGCCTTCGAGGATGTCGTCGGCAAGGTCGGGGGGTACGATCACGACGGTCCCCCCGTGGTGGGAGTCCCTGACGGCAGAGGTGATGCGTTTGATGGTGTGCTGCCCGATGACGCGGGTGATGTCGTTGTCGAGGCGGGCCCACACCTGTCCCTTTTTTCGCGCCTGATCCCTTAGCCCCTCGTGGATCTCCGCGAGCTCTTGCCTCACCGGGGCGAAGGAGTCGGGCAGCCAGCGCGAACGGAATACGTCCATGGAAACGTCCAAGATCCTGCCTTCGTCCAACTTGCAGAGCGACTCCTGGCCAACATCGACGGCGATGCGTCCTGGACCGTGCACGCGCAGGACCAGGACCCGCGGCAGTGGCGGCGGTGCGTCCCTGCCACCCTGGCCCTCCCTCAACCATCTCGGCCCAGAGTGGACGAGACCCCAGATCTTCAAGGCGCCCTCCTCATCCAGACAGATTCCGATGAGCGAGCGGAAGTAGTCGGCGGCGGGCGAGAGCCGCCTCAATTCCTGGATGTCGAAGTGCCTGGGCTCGGGGAACTCCAGTCTGTGTATGCCACCGGGAGGACCTTCATTAGGGGGCAGGCGTTCGGGGTCACACAGGATCACCCTGAACGTGACGGCCCGCTCCTCCTCGCGCAGCAAACTGGCCTGGTAGCAGGCGGAGATCAAGGTCTCCACCGTACCCTCGTCGGGCAGCGGGCCGGCCCTCTCCTCGTCCCACCGTTCGCAGACGAAGCGGGCGAGATCAGCCGGGTAGGCGTCGTGCGTCGTTCTCGTG
Source organism: Actinomycetota bacterium (assembly GCA_046734875.1). GTDB lineage: Bacteria > Actinomycetota > Rubrobacteria > Rubrobacterales > Rubrobacteraceae > Rubrobacter_D. Next base: position 4,928 of record JBKPSF010000177.1, read on the forward strand.
TGTTCCACGGTATTCATTCTAGTCCCCCGCCGGGGCGAGTCGAAATATCCTGTCGTCCTGGCTGCTGACCGGGCTGCCATACGAGTCGTGGTTGGAGGTCGAGACCCAGAGCGATCCGTCAGGCGCCTGTGCCACGTCCCGGACGCGTCCGACCTCGCCGTCGAGCAATTTCTCCCTGCCAACTACCTCGCCCTGGTCGTCCAACTCCAGGTGCCAGAGGCGTTCGCCCCTGAGGGCGGTAACGAAGAGGTCGCCTTCCCACTGTGGAATCGCGCCGTCGACCATGATCTCTGCCCCGCTCGGGGAGGCCTCGGAGGTCGGCCAGACGGTGATGGGATCCACGTACCCTTCGTCCTCGCCGCCCTTGCCCTCTACCTCGGGCCAGCCGTAGTTCTCCCCGGCCTCGATCCTGTTGACCTCGTCCCACGTGTTCAGGCCGAACTCGCTCGCGTACAACTGCCCCTCCGCGTCCCACGCCAGTCCCTCCACGTTGCGGTGACCATAGGAGTAAATGGGGTTGCCGGGGAAAGGGTTGTCCGGAGGAACGGAGCCGTCCCGCTCTATCCGCAGGATCTTGCCCCCGAGCGAATCTCGGTCCTGGGAGCGCTCGGAGACGCCAGCGTCCCCAGTACTCACGTAGAGCATGCCGTCGGGCCCGAACCTGATCCTACCCCCGTCGTGAAACGAGTTGACCGGGATGCCCGTCAAGATAGCCTCGGGCCTCCCGCCGAGCCTGAACCTGACCACCCGGTTGTCCCTCTCGGTCGTGTAGTAGGCATAGACGTAACGGTCCTCCTCGTAATTCGGCGAGACAGCGACGCCAAGCAATCCGCCCTCGCCCTCACCGCCCTCGGGCAGGGTCTGCACCTCCCTGACGTTACCCGTAGGACTTACCCTGAGGAGCCTTCCAGAGTCACGTTCGGTAACGAGAGCGTCACCATCGGGCAAGAACGCGAAAGACCAGGGCACCTCCAGGTTCGTGGCCAGCGTGCTGACCTCGACCCGCCTCGCGGAAGCCTCTCCGGACCCGGCGGCAGACTCTGTATTGCCTCCTCCAGCATCGATCGGCCCCGGTTCTCCACCAGCATTACCGCTTCCCTGGCCGGTCCGGCCGCAAGCCGCGCCCAGGAGGACGAGCAGCGCCATTAGCAACGCCGTACGGACGAACAACACTATCGTTGGGGGCGATGCTGGCATGGTCTCCTTGCTCGGTAGCCGACGGAGATTATATTGCGTTGAGGCTAATTTCCGACGCTAACGCGAGAGCGCCGTGAGCTCTTCGTCGGAGAGTCTGATCTCTGTTGCGGCGACGTTCTCTTCGAGGTGTTTCACGGAGGACGTTCCCGGGATGGGGAGCATAGCGGGGGATTTCGCGAGGAGCCAGGCCAGAGCCACCTGGGCGGGGGTGGCATCGTGACGGGCGGCGATCTCATCGAGCGCACCGCCGGGACGGGCCAGGTCGCCCGTCGCTAGCGGGAACCAGGGGATGAACGCGATGCCCTCCCTCTCGCAGGTCTCGATCACCGCCTCCGAAGACCTATCGGTGAGGTTGTAGCGGTTCTGGACGCTGACGATGGGCACGATGTCGAGCGCCGTCACGAGCTCCCTGACGCCGACGTTGGAGAGGCCGACGTGCCTGATCTTGCCCTCATCCCGCAGCTCGGCGAGCGCCCAGACCGAATCTTCGAAAGGGACGCGCCTGTCAGGCCTGTGGAACTGATAAACGTCTATGGTGTCCACCTTGAGGCGCCGGAGGCTTCCCTCGCACGCTTCGCGCAGGTGCCGCGGCCGTCCGTTGGTCTCCCAACGTCCGGGGCCGGGACGGACGAGGCCGCCTTTCGTGGCGATCACCAGGTCATCCGGGTAGGGGTAGAGGGCGGAGGAGATCTGACGCTCGTTCACCTCTGGCCCGTAGGCGTCAGCCGTGTCGATGAGGTTGATCCCAACCTCCACAACCCGCCGCAATACGGCCTCCGCGGCCTCCGGATCGTCCGGCTCGCCCCAGATGCCCGACCCGCACAACCGCATCGCGCCGAAGCCGAGCCGCCCCACCGTAAGGTCGCCCAACCGCAGCGTACCAGCCCCGTTGCCCGCGCTCTCCGTCATCCTCTGTCCCTTCCGCTAGCTCACACACCAGAGGTTACCGCAGCGATAACGGGCGAGACCGGTACGGCTCAGCACCCGGCAGATACACTGTGCCGTCAAACAAACCCCTGTACGTTGTACAATAGTCCGGCTATGGTTGCGGAAGGTCGGCAGGGGGCGGGAAAGAGGCAGCTCACGCCTGGGATGGTTGTGGGGCGGGCGCTCGCGCTTGCCGACGCCGGGGGTTTGGGGGGGGTAACCATCAGGAGGTTGGCGGGGGAACTCGGGGTGACACCGATGGCCCTTTACTGGCACTTCCGCAACAAGGACGAGTTGCTCGACGCCATGATGGCCAGGATCTTTTCGGACGTAGATCCGGCACTCGACGAGTCGGCGGGTTGGCAGGAGCAGTTCAGGGCGCTCATGGATTCCCTGGCCGGCGCGCTGCGGGCGCATCCGGGGATCGCGCCGCTCTTCGCGACCCGCACCAACTCCTCCGAGGGCAGCCTCCGTGTGACCGAGGTTGCGCTGGACATACTAAGGCGAGGCGGGTTCTCCCCCACCGAGGCGACGCGGATTTCGCGGCATGCTCTGAGCACGGTCGTCAACCTGGTGGCAGGAGAGCCGGGGTTCGTTGCTCCCGAGGACTCGGGTGAGCTTTTGGACGCCAGGCGCCGGGCGAGGCTCTACCTCGAAGCGCTACCGCCGGACCGTTATCCGCGGCTCGTCGAGGCGGCGGCCCCCTTGACTACCAGCGAGGACCCTGGGGCTTACTATGAGTTTGGCCTGGATCTCCTGCTCGCCGGTATCGAGGAGATGGCCGCCCGCAAGGCGCGTGGTCCTGGCAAGAAAGACCCCCGATAAACCGAGATATAGCATGAGAACGCGTCTGGACGCCCTGCGTCCCGTGCTCGGCGTCCTGTTTTTGGCCGGGTACGCCTGGCAGACGTTCGCGCCGGGGTCTCTTGGCACGGATCTCTTCCTGGGTGTGGGAGCGGTGATGTTCGTGATCTCCGTGCCGTGGACGAGTTCATTTCACAGGGCGTTCGCCCTCGTCGCCTTCGTCGCCTTTTGTGCGACGGTAATCTCCGGGCGGTTCGACTTCGTGGACTATTACCGGGGCATGCCTACGTACTGTGGGATCGTGGCCGTGTTGCTCGTCCTCAGCATCGCGGGGTATCCCATTCGGGCGGCCCGTTACGAGGTCCAGATCCGGGCGCTCATGGCTTCGCTCACGCAGAGGGGCGTGGGCGTCAGGACGACGGCCGGTGCCCTCGGCCACGTCCTCGGGGCCGTTCTCGACGTCGGAGCGCTCGTCCTTATAGATGTGATCACGGGCCGTTCCGCGCCCAAGGAGCGGCCCGACGCCTTGAAGTGGGCCGGGCGTGCCTACTCGTTCGCGCCCCTGTGGACCAACCTGAACCTCCTGACCGCGACGACCATCGTTCTGACCGGTGTCTCCTATCCAAGCCTGCTCGCCACCACCCTTCCTTTCGTGTTCGTCGGCCTCGCGGGCACGCTGCTCTTCGCCCAGAGGGAAGGCGGCGAGGTGGAAGAGATCCCACCGGCGCCGCTCGACCGCGGGGCCGCAGCCGTGCTCCTCTACCCCGTGCTGCTAGTCTCTGCAGTGGCGCTGGTCAACGTCGCGTTCCCCGTGCTGCCGCTCACGGCGGCGATCGCCATGACGGTCGTGGTCGTCGTTGTGCTTATAGCGACGCTCGCGGCCGTGCTCACCCGCAGATCCTCCCCGCTCGCACGACTCGGGCGCGAGACCAGGGGTTCGCTGGAGACCTCGCACCCCGAGTTCACCCTTTTCGTATCGGCGGGTATACTCGTTCTCTCCTTACACGAACTCGGCGCACTCGCGCCGCTGGGCGACTTGCTCTCGTCCCTGCCCACCGTCCTGGTCGCTCCAGCGCTCGCCCTCATCATGGCGGTCGGGTTCGTCGCCGGCATCCACGTCATCCCGATGGTACTGCTGCTGAACACGGCTTTTCCGCTTGACGCCGGACCGGCCCCAGCGCTGTGGGCCGCAGGCCTCCTGCTCGGCTCCCAGTCCGTCCTCCTGCTTACACCATTTTCCACGACCGTCACCATGCTCTCGCGGCTCATGGGGTTGCACCCGTTGGAGGTCGGTCCCAGGCGCAACCTGGGTTTCTGCCTCGTCGTGGCCCTGGGTGCGATGCTCTACCTGGGCGTGCTGACGGTGCTGCTTTTGTGAGGCATCAGGTTTCAGGCTGCAGGCATCAGGACCTACGAGAGCGCGGGAGTGTGTCTCCGGTGTACTGTTACGCGGGGTTGCCCCACGTCCTGCGGGCGTAGTAGAGTCGAGGGGAATCGACATCTGCCAGCGAGAAGAATGTGAGGCTAAATGGTAGCGTTCCTGATCCTGCTCCTGTTCGCCATTATCTTTGTGGTCGCCGGAGGCGTGTTGCTCTACTTCCGAAACAGGACGAAACGGAAGTCTGCCCTTATGAGCCAGACCGAGACCTCCAACGCTTCGGAAGTCGGAGGCATCACGCCGGGGACGCTGGTCGAGGTCAAGGGAACGCTGCGCTGCGAGGAGCCCCTGACCAGCGAGATGGCCGAGAAGGAGTGCGCCTACTACTCGTCAACGGTGACGCGGGAGTACCTGAGACCGGACTACGACGATGATGACAACGACGTTGGGTCCGACCGGCGCACCGAGATCATCGCCCAGAACGTGCAGTTCGCGCCGTTCATGGTGGAGGACGACTCCGGCTTTGTGGGGGTACACGCCGAGGGCGCCGAGGTCGATGCCAGGCAGGTGGTAAACCGCTTCGACAGGAACGTTGGCAACGAGGGAACCTTCTCCCTCGGCGGAATGACCGTCAACCTCGGCGGCGGCGAGCGCACCATCGGCTACCGCTACACCGAGACCATCCTCCCGGTCGACGAGCCGGTCTACGTGCTCGGCACCGTGCAGGACGGGGGCACCATCGGGGCCCCACGATCCGGGGACAAGGACCACCGCTTCGTCGTCAGCCACCGCTCCGAAGAAGCCCACACCCAGAGCCTCGGCCAAACCGCCCTCTGGCTCGGCGTGGGAGGCATGGGGGCAATCGTCCTAGGCATAATCTTGCTGGTCATCGGCGTTATAGTGCTGGCGACTTAACAGCTAGTCAGCAAGTCAGCACTTCAGCCTGTCAGCTTCCTCTTTGCTGGAATGCTGACTAGCTCTGAATAGCAGGGGGTCCTGACCACTGCTTTTAGCTCTCAGACGGTGATGACGACCTTTCCCCGGGCATGTCCTTCTTCGAGATACCGGATGGCCTTGGGGACCTCACTCAGTGGGTAGGTTCTGTCGATGATAGGTGTGATCTCTCCGCCTTCGAGAAGATTTCTCATAAAGACCAAATCCTCTTTATTGTGTTTCATCGACAGGTAGCCCATCGTCTTGCTCCCTGTTATTGACATGACTGGTCCGAGGGTCATGGCCTGAAGCATTTGGGCCCCTGAACCCCCGGTCATGACGTAAGTTCCATTGGGACTCAGTGCGCGCTTGTAATTCGAGATCGGATGGTATCCGTTGGCGGCGAGGATCAGGTCATAATGCTGCCCATTCCTGGTGAAATCTTCCTTAGTGTAATCAATGACGTGGTCGGCGCCGATCGAGCGCACCATGTCCAATTTGGCCGTGCTACACACGCCGGTCACTTCAGCCCCGAAGGTTTTGGCGATCTGCACGGCAAAGGTGCCAACGCCACCGGAGGCGCCATTGATCAAAACCTTCTGTCCCGGCTGAACCTGTCCTTTGTGGCGAAGACCCTGCAAGGCTGTGACTGCCGCCAGGGGCACGGCGGCCGCTTCCTCGAAGGATACGTTGGCCGGTTTCGAAGCCAATGCGTCTTCGGTCGCACATGCATACTCGGCAAAGCTACCAAGACCGCGCCCGAAGAGGTTACCGAATACCTCATCACCCGGCTGAAACTGCGTCACGTTTCGTCCAACCGCCTCGATACGCCCCGATATATCAGCCCCGAGTAGCCCGTTCTTTGGTCTTAGAAGTCCAAAACCCATCACCCGGACCAGGAATGGATCGGCTCTCATGAGATGCCAGTCAGCCGCATTTGCGGATGCCGCATGGACCTTCACCAGCACTTCATCATCTTTGGGGGTCGGCTTCTGGACCTCTTCGAGGTTCAGAACATCCGGTGGTCCGTATTCCCTGTAGACGATCGCTTTCATGAATTTCCTCCAATATAGATTTCGCGCGGCCACGCGAAGCACGCGTGGCCGCACCAACAGGTTATCTTATGCTATTGACAAACCCCTCTTGTCTCTCTCGTTCAGGTCTGTTGTGTCAGGCTCGGAAAGGATCGCAGCAGATGGATTGAATCCCTTGACGATGAGCCAGATGCCAAGCGACAACTCCCAAAAGAACTCCGGGATGGTCGCGATCACCTGCCACACAGAGCCCGCTTCGATGACCCCGAACAGCACTGCGGTCCCCGAAGCGATGATCAGGGGACCGCCGATGAGCCCGAGCATGGCCATGGCCCGTGGCACCAGGCGAGACCGATGTGCCGGATCGCCTCGGCCGGAAGCCCGTCCTGCTCGTACCACTCGCTCGCCCGCCGGTGTAGGGTAGGTATCCGAGCGGGCCGCTCCTGCGTCAAACGTGCAAGGAGGACTTCGACGACCAGGTGTATCCGCGGGGGCAGATGCTCCAGCATAAAGGCAAGGGCCTCGTCGACAGCTCCGGCATCGATAACGTGGTAGTCGTCGAGGACGAGGACTACAGCGTCTTCCATGGCATCGATCTCGTTGAGCAACGCCGTGAGGATCGACTCCATCGGCGGCGGCTGAGGGGACTCGAGTCCATCCAACACGCCTTCCCCGATGTCCGCCGCGACCGTCCGCAAAGCGGCGACGAGGTAGGCTAGAAAGCGCGCGGGGTCGCCGTCTCCTTCGTCTAGCGAAAGCCACGCGGCCGGTTGCGGAAGAGCGGCGAACCACTCGCACCATCTTAACCCACCAGCCCGCATGATCGGTGGGCGCGGTTCAGGCGGGCCGGAAAACGACGGGCTCGCTCTCGACCCTGTGCGCCCGGCCTTCGAGGACGAGGTGGTCGAGGTGCGCGAGGGTCTCTGCCAACGCAAAGCACCGTTCGTAGAGCGTGAGAGTCTCGCGGAACACGACGCCGGAGACCTCGAAGGGGGTTTTGGGTTCGCCTTCGATCTCACCACACATAACCTCCAGCCGCTCCTCGTGGTGGCGCAGCAGCTCGTCTATCCTGCCTTCGAGGTGGTGGAAGACGGGGCCGTGGCCCGGCAAGATGAGGTTCACGCCCATGCCGCGCATGCCGGAGAGGGATTTCAGGTATCTGGCTAAGGGGTACGGGAGGCTCTCGGGCCAGAGGCCGATGTTGGGTGTGATCTTGAGCAGCACATGATCCGCGGCGAACAAAACGCCCTGCGCCTCGTCATGGAGCACGTACTGGTAATCGGCGTGCCCGGGAGCATGAACCACACGTGCCACGCTTCGTCCTAACAGTATCTCGTCACCCGCACGCAGCGGCAGCACCTTCTCCGGAAGCTCCAGGTTTGCCCTCATCTTCGACCCCGCTTCTTCGGCCAGGTCGCGGGGCATACCGTTCGAGATCAGGAAATCGACCAGTGACGAGGCACTTTCGCCGCTCTCCCACACGAGGCGGGAGTGTTCGATCTCCTCGCCGAGCATGTAAACAGGAGCTCCGGATAGCCCCTGCAACCACCGCGCCGCCCCGAGGTGGTCCGGATGAAAGTGGCTTACCAGGATGCGGCTCACATCGGAACAGAGATCCAAACCCAGGCTCTTCATACCAGCCTCCCAGGCCGCCCGGCCATCCGGATAGTCGAAGCCAGTATCCAACAGCGTCCAACCGTCCGGGTCTTCGATCAGATACGCAGACACGAACCCGAGCGGGATCGGTACCGGTATCTTCAATTGGTATATACCAGAAGCTACTTCGGCGACCTTGCCGATGGGTTGCGTCCCTAGCCTAGAAGGCTGGACGCCGGATCGGGCGTCGGGTCTATCTGTTCTCATGCGGGAATGCTCCGAGGCATGGCTAGCCCTTCCTGGTCTGGAAGAAGTCCAGGATCTCACGGTTCGCGAGGTCGGGACGCTCGTAGTGGGCGAAGTGGCCGGCCTCTGGCATCGGGGCGAAGTCGAGGTTGGCGAAGTAGTCTCCGAGACGGTCGGCCCACCGCACCTTGAGGACGGGGTCGCTCTCGCCCCATCGGACGCGGGTGGGAACCTCGATCTTGGGCAGTTCGGGCGGGCCGTTGCGAATAAGGTCCAACCTCGACGCGTTGGTGCAGATGTACCAGTCGAAGCCACCCTGCAAGTTACCCGGCTTCATGAAGTTGTCCACCCAGAGATCGAGATCCTCGTCGAAGAGACCTGGCTCGTGCGCCCAGTGGTCGAGGAAGTGGCGGAAGTAGGTCTCACATGTCTTCCTATTTTCGCCCACCAGGGAGGCGGCCCACGGCTGCTGGTTGAAAGTCTGGTACCAGATCTCATTCACGCTGTCCGCATCGGCCCAGCGACTCCCGATCCCCGGATAAGGACAGTTGAAGAAGAACAAACCACCGAGACGCTCCGGGTACTCCCTCGCGAAGCCCTGCGCCACGTACGCGCCCACGTCGTGGCTGACGATACCGAACCTCTCGAAGCCCAGAGAGTCCGCGAGAGCCCGCAAATCCTCCACCAGGTTGCCCAGAAGCTCCTCCGGAGGACCACCCGGTTTCTCCGAGTCGCCGAAGCCCCTGAGGTCAGGAGCAACCACATCGTACTCTTCGGCCAGAACCGGAACGTTCTTGCGCCACACGTACCAGAACTCCGGCCAACCGTGAAGCAGCACCAGCGGAAATCCCTCGCCATGGCGGACGTAGTGCACCCTGATGCCGTTGGCGTCGACGTGTTGGTGGTTCCAGGGGGATCCGTTCATCGTCACTACTCCATGCTGAGATGCTGACCTGCTAACCTTGCAAATTCTCGAAGATGCCGGCGGCGCCCATGCCGCCGCCGATGCACATGGTGACTAGACCGTACTTCGAGCCTCGGCGCTTCATCTCGTGGATGAGTTGTAGGGTGAGTTTGGTCCCTGTAGCGCCCATGGGGTGGCCGAGGGCGATGGCCCCGCCGTTCACGTTGGTCTTCTCGAGGTCCATGCCAACCTCTCGTATGACGGCCAGTGCCTGGGCCGCGAAGGCCTCGTTGAACTCGATGAGGTCGATGTCGTCCATCGTAAGCCCGGTCTGCTCCAATACCTTCGGTATAGCCACCGTCGGCCCGATGCCCATTACCTCGGGCCTGACACCACCGACCGCAAAGCCTACAAACCGAACGAGCGGCTCGAGCGCGCGCCTCTCGGCCTCCTCCCTATCCATCACCACCACGGCCGCAGCCCCATCGCTCCTCTGCGAAGAGTTGCCAGCGGTTACCGTGCCGTCCCGCTGGAAGGCGGGCTTGAGGTTGGCAAGCTTCTCCGCGGAGGTGTCCCGCGGCCCCTCGTCGCGCCCGAAGGTCGTCTCCACGTGCCGCTGTTCGCCGCTCTCGTCCACCCAGTCGAACTCCACGTCGAGCGGAATGATCTCCTCGTCGAAGACGCCGCCCTCGACAGCCTCCTTCGCCAAAGTGTGGCTGCGGAGGGCGAACTCGTCCTGATCCTCGCGGCTAACATCGAACTCGCGGGCCACCTGCTCCGCGGTCAGGCCCATCCCCATGTACGCAGCAGGGTTGATCTCCATCAACCGCAAGTTGGGCGAGAAGTTCGGCATCTCCAGCGTCGAGGACATATGCTCAGTCCCCCCGGCAACGATGGTCTTGGCATTACCGACCATGATCCGCTCCGAGGCCATAGCGATGGTCTGAAGCCCCGAAGAACAGAACCGGTTTACCGTCTGCGCGGGCACCGAATCCGGCATCCCCGCAAGCAACGAAGACAGCCTGGCAACGTTGTACCCTTGCGTCCCCTCGGGCATGGCACACCCGATGATGACGTCCTCCACATCCCCCTTCTCGAGTCCCTCCGCCCGCCTAACCGCCTCGCCAATAGCAGCGGCAGCCATATCATCGGGACGGCTAGCCCGCAAAGTCCCCCTCGGAGCACGCCCCACGGCGGTCCGTGCCCCTGATACGATCACCGCTTCGTTCATGGTCTCTCCCTTCGGTCGTTCAGCACTTCAGCATGCGTGCTATTTGCGGCCGACTACCAGCCTCATCAGGTTGCCTGACTTGCTGACTTGCTAATTTCTCTTCGGCTTTCCTGTTGTCAGCAACGCCTCGATGCGTTCGTGGGTCTTATCCTGTTTCAGGAGATCGAGGAACGACTCTTTCTCCAGCTTCAGGAGGTACTCTTCGGGGACCCATTGGGGGAGCGAGAGGTCTCCGCCGGTGAGGACGCGGGCAACGTGGCCGGCTATGACGCCGTCGTAGTCGCTGGCGTAGTGGCCCCACTGCATGGTCTTTACGCCCATTTCGAGGGCTGCGCGCACCGAGCGGGCGGAGGCGTAGACGTTGGTGCCGTGCTCTGGCGGGGCGTAGCCGTCGGCCAGGTCCTCGACCTCGCGTTTGGCGGCGGAGATCAAGTGGTCGGCGTTCATTATTATGCGGTCGTCTTCCGTGAGGAAGCCCATGTCTTTGGCTTCGAGGGCGCTGGTGGCGGTTTTGGCGAGGGCTATCTGTTCGAAGGCCTTCTGGAGGAAGGGGAGGGGTGGGGTGTTCGGGGCTGTGTGTAGCGCAGGGGAGACGAGGCGCCGGGCCATCTCCTTGGTGCCTCCGCCGGCGGGGATGAGGCCCACCCCGACCTCGACGAGGCCCATGTACGTCTCGCCCGCCGCGACGATCCTGTCGGAGTGGAGGCAGACCTCCAACCCACCGCCCAGCGTCTGGCCTTTGGGGGCGGCTACGACGGGCTTGGGGGCGAAGCGGAGGGCCATTAGGAGGTTCTGGAGGGCGTCGACGCTCTCGCCGACCGCGTCAAGATCTCCGTTCTGGACGGAGTGCGCGATCTCCCAGAGGTTCGCGCCCACGGAGAAGTTCCTGCCCTCGTTGCCGATGACGAGCCCGACCACGTCGTCGCGCTCCAGCGCAGCGAGCGCCTTGTAACCCATCTCCACGGTCCCCGCGTCGATGGAGTTGCCCTTGGAGTGGAACTCCAGGCACAGGACGCCATCGCCGAGGTCGAGCAGGCTTGCCGAGTCGTTCTGTTCTAGCTCCTTGCCCTCGTCTCGCAACCGGTCGAGGGAGACGTACATCGGGTCCTCGCGGACGGGCACGTACTCCCTTTCGACCGGGCTGAACTGCAGCTCCGTGCCGTTCTCCGTCTTGTAGAAGCTCTCGTTGCCGGCGTCGAGCATCTCATGCACCCAGTCGCCGACCTCGATGTCCATGGAGTTCATCTTCTCGACGGTCTCGCGCACGCCGAGGAGGTCCCAGGTTCTGAAGGGGCCGGTCTGGTGGGCGAAGCCCCACTCCATCGCGTGGTCCACGTCCTCCAACGTGTCGGAGATCTCCGGCACCCGCCGCGACGCGTAAGCCATGTAAGGCAACAACGTGTCCCTGATAAAGCGGGCGTGCCTGTCTTCGTCGGCCTTATCTATCAGGAAACGAAGCCTCGCGGCGAGGTCACCCTGCTTCTGGGCCTCTTTGGCGATGGGTATTTCGGGGTTCTCGGCGGGGTGGTGCTCGAAGGTCTCGAGGTCGAGCACGTCGAAGACGGTCTTGCCGTCGCGTTTGTCCCGCTTGTAGAAGCCCGCGCCGCTCTTGTTGCCGAGCAGGTCTATATTCAGCATCTCCTCGAGCTTCTCGGGCGGCTTGAGTTCCTCGCGCGCCTCGTCCTCAGGGACGGCCTCGTAGAGGTTCTCGGCGACGCCTACGGCGATGTCGAGGCCTACCTGGTCGTTGAGCCTGAACGTGGCGGTTTTGGGGTGGCCGATCAGGGGGCCCGTTATGGCGTCAACTTCTTCGATGCCGTAGCCATTCTCGAAGGCGTAGCGCGCGGATTGCATCCCCGCAAACGTGCCGATTCTGTTCCCGATAAAGTTCGGGGTATCTTTCGCGATGACGCCGCCTTTGCCCAGCACGCGCTCCCCGAAGTTCCTTACGGCCTCGACGATCTCGGGGTCCGTATCCCCGGTCGGTATTATCTCCATTAGCTTCAAGTAGCGCGGCGGGTTGAAAAAATGTGTGCCGACGAAACGCCTCTTGAAACCTTCCGACCGCCCTTCCGAGATGCTGTGCAACGGTATGCCCGACGTATTCGTCGAGATGATGGCGTCATCTGTGGCCGTCTCCTCGACGCGCTGCATGAGGTCCCGTTTGGGATCGAGCTTTTCGATTATGGCCTCGAGGACCCAATCCGCTTCGCCTACACGCGCGAAGTCGTCTTCGAAGTTGCCGGTCCTGATCCTGCCCGCTACGTCGTCTGCCATGAGCGCGGCGGGCCTGGCGTTTTTCATCCTCTCGAATCCTGCCCCAACAACGGCGTCGTTGTCGTCGTCATCGGGGGCGATGTCGAGCAGATCCACCTCCAGCCCCGCGTTGGCGCAGTGGGCCGCTATCGCCGCGCCCATCGTGCCCGCCCCGAGTACGGCAACCTTCCTTATCCCATGCGACATAAAGTCTTCCGCTCCTATCCGTAAAGTTCCCCGTGCAAGGACTCAAGAGCCTCTCTTACCCGCAAAAGGTGCACCTCGAATCTGCCCTTGATCTCCTGGTACTTCGCTTCTCCCGAAGGCGTTATCTCGTAGAAGCGACGGCTCCTCGTATCGGGACGCTCCCACTCCCCCTCCACATACCCCTTCTCCTCGAGCCGCCGTAGCAAAGGATAGATAGCGTTCGGCGAGACGCTCATGACGCCCGCGCTGATCTCCCGTATCCTCGCCATGATGGCGTTCCCATACGCTGGCTCCTCCCTGACGATGTGCAAGACGAGCAGCGGAAACACGTCCCGCGTCTTGACCTCGCTAAGAAAGATGTCCTTCGGCGTCGCCCTCTCTACCGGCCGCCCCACAGGCTCAGCCAATGCCCTCCCTACCGACTCCTCGATCGGAAACTTGTCAAAATTGATAATAACACGGATAATAAGTTTGCGTAAAGGAGAGGGTCCCGATAGAGTTGGGATCTGGAGAGGTCTGTACAAGGAGGACGCGGTGATCGCTGACGTAACCAGGTCGTTGGGGACCGACTACTACCTGCTGGATGAGTTGTTCACGGATGAGGAGCGGGAGATCCGGGACCGGGTGAGGGCCTTCGCCGACGCCGAGGTGATCCCCATCATCAACGAGTTTTGGGAGAAGGCCGAGTTCCCTTTCGAGCTGGTACCCAAAGTGGCGGCTTTGAACATCGCCGGCGGACCCATAGAAGAATACGGATGTCCCGGCATGAGCCAGGTGGCCGCTGGGCTGTGTGCCATCGAGATGGCGCGGGGGGACGGAAGCTTGAACACCTTCTTCGGGGTTCATTCCGGGCTGGCGATGGGAACGGTGGCCATTTGTGGTTCCGAGGAGCAGAAGCAGCGGTGGCTACCCGAGATGGCGAGGATGGAGAAGATCGGGGCCTGGGGCCTTACGGAACCGGATCACGGCTCGGACTCCGTGATGCTGGAGACGACGGCGCGGCGCGGCGGCGATGAGTGGATCATAAACGGCAAGAAGCGTTGGATCGGCAACGCCACCTTCGCCGACCTCGTAATAATCTGGGCCCGTGACGTCGAAGACGGCCAGGTCAAAGCCTTCGTCCTCGAACGAGACGAAAACGGCGAGCACCATCCCGGCTACTCCACAGAACTAATAAAGGGCAAGATGGGCAAGCGGGCCGTCTGGCAACCCGATATCTATCTGGAGGACGTGCGCGTCCCCGACGAGAACCGTCTCAGGGGAGCAAACTCCTTCAAGGACACCAACAAGGTTCTCACCGCCACGCGCAGCGGCGTAGCCTGGGAGGCCATAGGGCATGCGGTAGCCGCTTACGAGGCAGCCCTGCAATACGCGCAGGAGCGGGTACAGTTCGGGAAGCCCATAGCAAGCTTCCAGCTCATCCAGAACAAACTCTCGGGCATGCTGGCCGAAATAACCAACATGCAGCTCATGTGCTACCGCCTCGCCCAGCTCCAGGAGCAGGGCAAGATGACCGGCCCCATGGCCTCGCTCGCCAAGATGAACAACGCGAGGAAGGCCAAGCAGGTCTGCGCCGACGCCCGCGAC
>JBKPSF010000178.1:0-5171 GCA_046734875.1 Actinomycetota bacterium
CTCGGGGACGGGCTGCTTGGCGACGGGCTGTTGGTGGCGCTCGAGCCGTAGTCGTAGTCTTCGCAGGCCCGGCCGTTACCGTCGGGGTCGAGGTTGCTAGGGTCGCTGGGATCCCGTTCCAGCTCGGCCTGCGCCGACTCCCGGGAGCCGAAGCTGGCGCAGTCGAATTGGTCCGCCTGTGCAGCGGCGTAATCGCTCGGGTTAACTAGTTGCTCGTAGGTGACGCGCGAGACTACACCGGCAAGAAGCACCAGCCCAACCACAAGCAGCCTCGACATCGTGGTTCCCATCCTGCAGCGCATTGTACCCTACCGCGCACGCACACGATATGCTCAAGCCAACACCAATGACCGTGTACCCCGCCTAACGTCTAACCCAGACAAGCTGAAATGCTGAAGTGCTGAAATGCCGACTAGCAAAAATTACAATGCCGTCTGACGGAAGCAGGGTCTGATCAACGAACGTTCGAGAGGCAGGAGGGCATGGAAGAGCAGATGCGAAGTGAGATCCTCAAGACCATTCCTTACGGCTTCTACATCACGGGCGTCGTGGGATCCGACGGCGAGGCCAACGGGTTCACCACCTGCTGGGTCTCGCAGGTTTCCTTCGAGCCGCAGCAGGTCGTCGTCGCCGTCCGCAAAGACCAGCACACGCACGACCTGATCGAAGCCGGCGGCGTGTTCTCCTTGAATTTCCTCGACGCCGAACAGGAAGACCTGGCCCGCCGGTTCACCCATCCCCTCCAACCCGAGAACGGCACCCTCGGCGGCTCTGCATACTCCACGGGAGAGACGGGCGCCCCACTCTTCACCGAAGCGTTCGCCCACCTCGAGTGCAACGTAGTCGGCAAGATGGAGGCCGGCGACCATACCGTCTACCTCGGGGAGGTCGTCGCCGCCAACCTCGACCGCCCCGCCGACATACTGACGGATCTCGATACGACCATGGATTACGGGGGATAGAAGGCTGCTTCAGCCCACCATACTTGTAGCCTGTAACCTCCAACCAACTAAAGCTTCCCGCGCTTGCCGTCGAGGAACTAGAGCGACGGCGACGGAGGCGTGCGGAGATCAAACGAACATCGTTTTCTATTATCCCGCGGCGGATGGTGAGGCTGCGCAGGGGACGCGAGGAGGGCTTCACCCTGATCGAACTTCTCGTTGTGGTCATGATAATAGGCATCCTCGCCGCTATCGCGATACCGAACTACATCGGCCAACAGAAGGAGGCGAAGGACTCCGCCGCGATGGCGCAGCTACGCACCGCAGCCACATCGCAGCAACTGTACCACTCGAAGCAGGACGCCTTCGCAGCCAACATATCCGCTCTCGCAGCCTACGGTTACAGGCAGGGAGCGCAACAGGTTACGGTGGTGACCGCTGACGCGAGCACGTACTGTATGCAGGCTCCGGGCGGCACCGACACCTTCAAGATGACTCAGGACATAGGAAGACCCGTCTCCGGAACGTGTTGAGAGCTTTCAGCGAAAAGCTTTCAGCGATCAGCATGATTGCGTGCAGTTCCAGGTCTCAAAATTGGCGCTCGCCCACATCTTTCGCTAACATGTCCCGAGGGCCGACGGCGAACTTGGAGGGGGAGCCGTCGGCCCTCGCTTTTGCGAATAGCGCCGACCAGCGCTCAGAATCCGGTTTTTCTCTTGGCCGAAATGCTGATCGCTACGACCCGGCAGGGCGGCCCTTGTTACCCAGCATCTCCCTGATGCGCCGGCCGTCGCGGTGACCCCGATAGTAGGAGAGCCTGTCCGGAAACTCGGTCCACGCGGCGAGGTTGTTGTTGCTCGCGAAGGTCTGAACCCGCCCGAAACGTCCATCCTCCCAACCGCTCCTGTAAGCCGAACTCTCGCGGCGTATCCCCACCTCCCCAGCGGTTCCTTCTCGGATCATCCCACACCTCCATCGATGAGTGGCTCCTACGAGCATCATGTAACCACAATGGATTCACAAATGTAAGGGCTGAGCTTAATAAAAACACACAAAAGTTACGAAATTTCTATAACCGGCGTTGTTCTGGTGGCCTGACGGCGAGATTTGCGCTTACCGTCCTATTTGTATGGAGGTGAACCGCGCGGTTCAGGAGGAGGAACATGAAGAGCGCTGCCCCGAGGAGTGCGGGGATGGGGAGGCCAGAGAAGGCGGCCACCGCCGTCCAGAAAGCGGTGGAGATCGCCGCGCTGTCGAGGAGGGCTGGCTTTGGGGTTTCGGACCAGCGGCCTGTGGCTAGGAGCAGGGCGGCGGCCAGGGTCCCGGAGAGGAGCCAGCCGGCGTAGTTGCTCGTTGGCACGCCGTAGTAGACGCCGCCTTCGGGCCACGTCCAGAAGCCCAGGGCGGCGGCGCCCGGGTCGAGGACGGCGTCCATCCAGACCAGGATCAGGGCTGCCTTCAAGACGTGAAGGAGGCGGGATGCGCCGCCCCAGGTGGCTGCCATGGCCCCGATCACGAGCGGCGCGTAGGAGAGCGGCAGGAGGAAAGGTACGAGGCCCATGACCTTCGGTCCCAGAGCGTCTCCGTAGAAGAAGCGCCCGTACGGAAAGCCGGTAGCAACGCCTACGGATTCGATGGCGTAGGCGAAGGCGGAGAGCGCGAGCACGGAAAACGTTGCCCGCCCGGGTCCGAGGTATCTGAAGAGAGCAATGGTCGCCGGCAAGGCTATCAGGAAAGTCGAGACGTATGAGCCAATACTAGCGCCGTGCAAGTCGGGAAAACGGACTACAAACAGGGCGGCCAACGGGGCCAGGGCGCAGGCCAGGACCAGGGGTCGAGGTGTGGCGCGGCGAAGCTGCGTAAGCACCCGTGTAATTTTATAGCCATCAGCGATCAGCCGTCAGCGGTCAGCCAGGAACAAGAAGCTGAAATGCTGACGTGCTGAAATGCTGAAATGCTCTATATTAGAAGCGTGATCCTGCGTCTCTTCCACATCTCGCGGCCCGTGCTCTGGATCAACACCGTCGGCCCGGCTGTCGTCGGGATGTGGCTGGCCGGATACATGTGGAGATGGGAAACGCTTCCCATCATCCTGTGGCTCACGCTGCCGTTCAACCTCCTCATCTACGGCGTCAACGACGTCTTCGACCAGGAGACCGACGCCCGGAACCCACGCAAAGGCACCCTGGAAGGTGCCAGGATAGATCGCTCCGAGGTCCGTCAGATCGCGCTGGGTGTCGTCGCGTCGAACGTGCCGTTCCTGGTCTACTTCGCCCTGTTCGTGCCTCCCTCTGCGGTCGCCTGGATGCTCCTGTACGCGCTGCTCTTCGTCGGGTACTCGGTTCCGCCGGCGCGCTTCAAGGCCCGTCCGTACCTGGACTCTCTGAGCAACGCCGCCTACGCCTTCCCGCTAGTCTTCGTGCCGCTCGCCCTCGCAGTGGGGCCGGTCTGGCCCGCCGCGCTCGGCCTGATGGCGTGGAGCGCGGCCAAGCACACCTTCGACGCCGTCCAGGACGTGGACGAAGACCGTAAGGTCGGTATCGAGACGACAGCGGTGAGGTTGGGACCCCGCGGCGTGGTCCTCTGGAGCGGGGCCTTCTGGACGCTGGCCACGGTATGCTTCGCCCTCGTGAACCTGCCCGTCGCGCTCGTAAACGCCGCGATAGCAGGTACGTTGTTGTACTCCCTCTACATAAACCCGACCTCGCAGACGGGGCACCGACTCTACAAGTACTCCATCGGTTTTCCCTACGTTGCCGGCACGGTAGCGGGCGTGCAGCTCGTCGCGGCGCTGTCGTTGGGGGCCTACCCGTGAGCCGCGTCGTGGTCGTAGGCGGCGGTCTTGGAGGCCTGGCTTCCGCCGCGCTGCTCGGGCGTGCCGGGCACGAGGTTACGTTGCTGGAGGCAAACCCCTGGCTCGGCGGGAAGAGCCGGCGCATCGAGCTCGACGGCAGGAGTATGGATACGGGACCCTCGCTCCTCACCTTCCCCGGCGTATGGGAGGAGCTTTTGCGGCGCTGGGACGCAGCAGGCGGGAAACCCGGCGAGGCTTCCGAGGTCGCGGGGCTGAGGCTAGAGCGGCTGCCCGAGGTGGGAAGGTATTTCTATCGCGGCGAGGCCACCTCGTTGCCGGTGGAAGAAGGCCATCCCTGGCACGATGCGTGGGAGCGGTTCGCGGGTATTCACGGTGGGCTCGGGCCCGAGGTCACGAGCCTGCTGACCTTGGACCCGGCCGACCGTAAGGCCCTGCCCGCGCTGGCTCGCCTTCTCAAGGTGTATGGGGCGAAGTTGACGACGCGCTCGTATCTCGATGGGCTCTCGTGGTTGCCGGAGGGGTTGAGGGAGATCATCGCCATCCACACGCTCAACGCCGGGGTGGCTCCCAATCAGACGCCCGCGTTGTACGCGAGCTTGCCCGCGATCATGGCCTCAGACGGCGTGTTCGTGCCCGAGGGCGGCGTCTACGAGATCGTGCTCTCTCTGGAAAAACTCGCCAGGCACGCCGGCGTCGAGATAAGGACCGGCGAGCCGGTGCGAGAGATCCGGGCCGGCAAAATCGCGACGGCGGAGCGTGAATACGCGGTGGACGCCGTGGTGAGCGACCTGGACGCAAGCCAGTTGGAAGCTTTGCTCGAGCCCGGGAAAAAGCGCCAGGAGAAGAGGCTGTCCTGCTCCGGGATAGCCGTGTACGCGGCGCTCCGGAGGGAATTACCAGATGGCGTTGCCGCTCACAGCGTCGTGCTGCCTTCCGATCCCGGGTCTCTGTACGCGAGCCTCGAGGCCGGAGAGGAGCCGGGGGAGACGATGGCCTTCGTCAACTACTATCGCGGTGGTGAGATCTATCCCATCGAGGTGGGCACGCTCGCCATCCTGCTCACCGCGCCGGCGAACGGGCGGGAGTACGGGCTGCAAGATCCGTTCGTGGCGCGGGAGATCGAACGCGTCTCCGAGGCGGCAGGGTTGCCTGGCCCGGCCACGGGCTACTTCGGTAGTTACGGGCTCCTCGACCCCGCGTACTTCGGCGGCTGGGGGAGCGAGGGCGGGGCACTCTACGGAGCCGTGCGTCCCTTCTGGAGGAGCGGGCCGTTGCACAGGCCCCGCTACAACGAGCGCGGGCGTCCTTGGCTGTGGCGGGTCGGGGCTTCGGTCCATCCGGGGGGCGGCATACCGGCCGTTCTCGGGGGGGCCATGATCTGCGTGGGCAGGATGCTCCGAACTTTGCTTAAGTGA
>JBKPSF010000179.1:0-4543 GCA_046734875.1 Actinomycetota bacterium
GGGCCACGGTGCTCTCCCCTGAGTACAGGCTCTGGCACGCGAGGTGCACGGCGACCAGCGACGTGGAGCAGGCGGTATCCACCGTCATGCTGGGCCCCTGGAACCCGAGCGCGTAGGAGAGGCGTCCCGAGAGCACGCTCAAGGCGTTCCCCCCGGCGACGTAGATGTCTATGTCGGCGGGGTCCTCCAGAAGGCTTCCGTAGTCACTGTTGCACGTGCCCGAGAACACCCCGACCCGGCCCGCGTCCAGCTTCTCGGGCACCAGCCCGGCGTCCTCGATGGCCTCCCAGGCCACCTCCAGCAACAACCGCTGCTGGGGGTCCATGGCGGAGGCTTCCCGGGACGAGATCCCGAAGAAGTAAGGGTCGAACTCGTCGACCCCCTCCAGGAAGCCACCCCACTTGGTGTTGAGCTTGCCTGGCATTCCCGGCTTGGGATCGTACACCTCGCCGACGTCGAACCGGTCGGGGGGAATCTCCGTGATAGCGTCAACGCCTTCGCGCAAGAGGCGCCAGAAGGCCTCGGGACCCTTCGCGCCCGGGAACCGGCAGCCGATGCCGATTATTGCGATCTGATCCCTACCCGTATTCTCCATCTCTTACCTCTCGTTTCGCGGGTTGTCGAACAACCTTGCGTCGGGACGGTTTTCTCGACCCTTCCCGAGGGTTTCCCCAGCCTGTCCTACTTCGCTACACCGAAAGCCCTACCGACGAGCGTAGACGTTAATACTACCCTGCCCACAAGTACTACGTATTGGAACAACCAACTTGGAGCATTCCAGACCATGTCGAAACTGCGCCTCGTGGAGAGGCGCGTTGCCCCCTCCTACCTCCCGCTTCTACTGCAGAGCTTCTCCAATCTACCACAAGCATCATGCCATCTATCGAAGCCCGACGCGACCTTACGAGAAAGGTCCCGGCGCAGCGCTGAAAGCGAGCCCGCAGGGCGAAGCGTGCTGACAAGGCGCCGCAGGCGCCGTGCTGATAAGCGTAGGCGAAGCCGGAGCGTGCCGACCACCTTTCAGGTGTAGACTGAAGCAACAGGACGCGCTACCGTCAGGAGGAGCCAGGTGAACGAGCGTTTGGAGAAGATGCGGGAGTTGGGGCAGGCGCCCTGGGTGGACGAGCTCTCGCGTGAGGACATACAAGACGGCGGGCTTCAGCAGATGATCGACGACGGCATCGTCGGCGTTACCTCGAACCCGGCCATCTTCCAGAAGGCCATAGCCGGCTCCGACCTCTACGACGAGCAGTTGCACGAGCTGGCCAAAGTAGGCAAAGACCCGAAGGAGATGTTCTGGGAGGTCGCCAGCAGGGACATCAGGGACGCCTGCGACATCTTTATGCCCGTCCACGAGGAGACCGGCAAGAGGGACGGGTTTATCTCCCTCGAGGTACAGCCCGACATAGCCTATGACGCCCAGGCCACGGTCGAGGAGGCCACGCGGCTGCACGAGACCGTGGACAGGCCCAACCTTTTCGTCAAGATACCCGCGACGTTGCCCGGGATCTACGCCATAGAGGAGATGATCTCCCGGGGCAAATCCATAAACGTCACCCTGATCTTCTCCCTCGAACGCTACCGCGAGGTGGCCCGCGCCTACATCCGCGGCCTGCAGAGGCTCGTGGAGAACGGCGGAGACCCCTCGAACGTCCACTCCGTGGCAAGCTTCTTCGTCTCCCGGATAGACACCGAAGCCGACAACCAGCTAGAAGAGCTCGGCGCCACGGACCTCGAGGGCGAGCTCGCCATAGCCAACGCCAAGCTGGCCTACCAGATCTACAAAGAAGTCTTCGGCGGCGCCAGGTGGAAGAAGCTTGCCGAGCACGGCGCCAACACCCAGCGCCTGCTCTGGGCCTCGACCTCGACCAAGAACCCCGACTACCCGGACACGATCTACGTCGACAACCTCATAGGCCCCGAAACGGTCAACACCATGCCCAAGAAGACCATAGAAGCCGTCATGGACCACGGCAACATAAGACCAACCCTCGAAGAGAACGTCGAAGAGGCCAAACAAATCCTCGAACGCCTCAGAGAGGCCGGCCTCGACTACGAAGACGTAACGGACATCCTGGAGAAGGAAGGCATCCAGAAATTCGCCGAACCCTTCAACGAGATGTTGGAAGAGATAAAGAACAAGAGTGCTCAGCTTGTCAGCTAGTCAGCACGCTCGGGCTAACGCCTCCGCTTGTCAGCACGGCGCTACGCGCCTTGTCAGCCGGTCGGCCGAGTCGTGGAGGACGGAGAGGAAGTTCCTTGGGAGGCGGTCAATAGCGACGAACGATCAGCAGACGCGCACAAGCGGCGAATCGAGGTGAAAAAAGCTGACTAGCTGACAAGCGAAGCCCGAAGGGCTGAGCGTGCTGACTAGCTGAAATGCTGAGCGACCGAAGGGAGCGACGACGTGGATATCGGGATCTACGGCATGGGGCGGATGGGCTTCAACATGGTGCGCAGGCTCGAAGACAAGGGCGACCACCGGGTGATCGCGGGCAACCGTTCGCCAGGCAAGGTGGACGATGCCGTCGAGCATGGGGCGCTCGGTGCCTACAGCGTCGAGGAGTTCGTGGAGATGCAGGAGTCCCCGCGGGTGCTGTGGACCATGTTGCCCGCAGGGGACGTGACCGATGAGATGGTTCACCAGTTCATGGACCTGGCCGACGAGGGCGACATAATCGTGGACGGGGCCAACTCCTACTTCAGGGACTCCGTGGCGAGGGCCAGGGAGGTCAGGAACGCAGGTCTCAGGTGGCTTGATGCTGGTGTCTCAGGCGGCATCTGGGGCTACGACGTTGGTTACTGCACCATGATCGGGGGCGACGCCGACGCCTTCGAGCACGTCGAACCCGCCTTCCGGACCCTTGCTCCCCCCGACGGCTACGCGTTCCTTGGCGACGCCGGTGCCGGCCACTTCGCCAAGATGGTCCACAACGGCGTCGAGTATGGGATGCTCCAGGCCTACGCCGAAGGGTTCGAGATCCTGGAGAAGTCCCGCTACGACTACGACCTCAGGGCCCTCTCCAGCCTCTGGAACCAGGGCAGCGTCGTGCGAAGCTGGCTCCTGGAGCTCGCCGAGGCCGCCTTCGAGAAAGACGCCAACCTGGATAGTGTCAGGGGCTACGTGGAAGACTCGGGCGAGGGGCGCTGGACGGTCCTCGAGGCGATAGAAGAAGACGTGCCAGCGAACGCCATCGCCGGCTCCCTCTTCGCCCGCTTCGCCTCCCGCCAGGAAGACTCCTTCGCCATGAAGGTAATAGCGGCCCTGCGCGGCGAGTTCGGCGGCCATGCCATCAAAGAAGCTGCGACCGAGCAAGAGAAGTAGCCAGACCATGGCCGATACGCAGGTCCTACAGAATATTCTCCGAGACGAGCAACGACTCCCACGTGTTCCCGAGCCTGGAGTCATGGTGATCTTCGGTGCTTCCGGCGATCTCACCGCCCGCAAGCTCGTTCCGGCCCTATACGACCTTGCGGCCCAGCGGAGGCTGCCGCTGGAGTTTGCTGTCGTGGGCATCTCGCGCACGCCGATGAGCCACGATGAGTTCCGTGCCAAGCTCCGCAAGATGCTGGAGGAGCAGCGTCCCGGGGAGGTCTCCGACGACGTCTGGGAGTCTTTCTCCAACGGCATCTTCTACATGCCTGGCGACTCGAAGAAGACGGAGACCTATGATGAGCTAAAGGGGTTGCTGAAGAAGCTGGACCGTGAGCGGGGGACGCAGGGGAACAGGGCCTTCTACCTCTCGTCTTCGCCTTCGCTCTTCCCCGCCATCGTGCAGCACCTCGGGGAAGCGGGCATGAACAGGGAGGAGAACGGCTCCTGGTCGCGGCTTGTCGTGGAGAAGCCTTTCGGGCGGGACCTGAGGAGCGCCGAGGAGCTGAACGCGGAGCTCCAGAGGTACTTCGACGAGAGCCAGATCTACCGCATCGACCACTATCTGGGCAAAGAGACCGTCCAGAATATCCTGGCCTTGAGGTTCGCGAACGGGATCTTCGAGCCGATCTGGAACCAGCACTTCGTGGACCACGTACAGATCACGGTGGCCGAAGACCTCGGGGTCGGCACCCGCGGGGGGTTCTACGAGGAGGCCGGAGCCCTTCGCGACATAGTCCAGAACCACGTGATGCAGGTCCTCTGCCTGACGGCGATGGAGCCACCGGTCGCCTTCGACGCCGCGTCCGTGCGCGAGGAGAAGGTGAAGGTCCTGAGGGCGGTTCGCCCCATCCCCTCAGACGACGTCGAGAGCTTTGCGGTGCGGGGCCAGTACGAGAGGGGCTGGGTGTTCGGCGAGGAGGTCCCCGGCTACAGGGAGGAGAACAACGTTGACCCCGGGTCGGTAACCGAGACCTTCGTCGCGCTCAAGGTGTTCGTGGACAACTGGCGGTGGGCCGGGGTGCCCTTCTACATAAGGGCGGGCAAGAGGATGCCCAAAAAGGCGACGGAGGTCGCCATACAGTTCCACGCCTCGCCCCACACGCCGTTCGCCCGCGACGATACCGAGGGCCTCGAACCGAACGTCCTCGTCGTACGCGTGCAACCGGA
>JBKPSF010000180.1:0-7256 GCA_046734875.1 Actinomycetota bacterium
GGCCGCGATCTCGGAGAGGGGAGAGGCGGTCTGGGACGCGGTCTCGGTGTTTCCTAGCATCACCCCGGCGGCGACGGCCGCGATCGCCACCGGAGAGGCGCCCGCCAAGAGTGGCATCGTGGGCCACGCCTGGTACGACGAGGACGAGCGGAGGGTGGTCGTCTACGGCGCCATGACGGAGACCGTGATGGCGAGCGGGCCCATAAAGGTGTTCCACAACAACGTCTGGCGGATGAACCGCGACGACCTGCACGCCGCTACCCTCTTCGAGACGCTGCACGACCGCGGTTTCGACGGCGCGTGCGTAAACTTCCCCGTCAGGCGCGGCCCGCACGAGCACCCGATCCGGATGAAGACCGTGGAAAACTACCTGAGGGGCGGTCGCTACCTCGGTCCCTCCGTGGAAGGCCCGAAGGAATACTTTATGGGCGACCTCTTCTACAGCCGCGACACCGGCTTCAGCGGACGCAAGGCCAACGGCGGCGTGCTCCGTTCCGTGGGCATCAACGACGACTACGCGGCCAGGGTCGGGGC
The DNA here is from genome assembly GCA_046734875.1 of Actinomycetota bacterium. Classification (GTDB taxonomy): domain Bacteria; phylum Actinomycetota; class Rubrobacteria; order Rubrobacterales; family Rubrobacteraceae; genus Rubrobacter_D. Next base: position 535 of record JBKPSF010000180.1, read on the forward strand.
CATGCTCCTCAAAGAGAAGGCCGCGCCCTTCAACCTCGTGTACTTCTTCAAGGGCGACTCCATCGCGCACCACCACGGCATCGAGGCCCAGCGGCGCTGGCTCGCAACCGCCGACGGGTACGTCGCCAGGGTCTTCGAGGCCGGCGGCGGGACGGAGCGTGTGCTGGAAGACTACGCCGTCCTCGCGCTCTCGGACCACGGGCACGCGCCCCTGCTCCCCAGGAACCGCTACGTGGACTTGCGTACGATCCCGGGCCAGACGGTATCCTCCGGGGTGAAGGCCCGCTTCGGTAACAGCGCCACCGTCGTAGTGGTCCCCAACGGGCGTTCCGCGCTGCTCTACCTGCGCAAGGACGTCGACCTGGTTTCGGTGGTCGAACGGCTCATCGGCCGCCGCGGCGTTGACCTCGCGGCCTGGATGGACAGAGGATGGGCGACGGTACGCCGCCCCGGGCGCGAGATCCGCTTCCGGCCAGGCTCGGGACCAGCCGACCAGTTCGGACGCCCCTGGGACCTCGAAGGCGACCCCCTCACCCTCGACATAGAAGTTCACGATAAGCTCTTGCGCTACGGCGACTATCCCGACGCGCTGGAGCGGCTGTGGGGGTGTCTGCACTCGCCGAGGTGCGGGGACGTGGTGCTCTCGGCGTCGCCGGGGTACACCTTCGGCGAGGTCTCCGGCGGGTACCACACGGCCAGCGACCACGGCTCGCTGCACGCCAGCGACTCCGAGGTTTTCGTGCTCGCGAGCGGCGTTCCGGCCCCACACAGGATCACCGACGTCGCACCGACCCTGATCTCCCATTTCGAGTCCACCATGGTCACCGGGGAACGTGTCTGATAGCAGCAACGGCTCCCCGGAGGAGCGCACCGGGCTAAGACCGGAGTACAGGCGGGCGTTCGGGTGCGTTACCTGGGTCTACATGGGGATGCTCGTGTTCCTTCTGGCCAATTTCCTGCTCGTCCTACCGTCGAGGTACCTGGGAAGCGGGGCCCTCTTCGGCTACCTTCCGCCCAGGCTCGCCTTTCTCGGTACGGCAGTGATCCTGCCCGGCATGGCTCTCGCCGCCGTGCTCGGCGCCCGCACCTTCAGGACGCCGCGCAAGCGCGGGACCAGAGTCGGGGCTGGTGTAGGGGCCCTGATCGGCTACAGCGGCTTCTTCGCGCTGGAGTGGCTCGCCGTCGCCTTCGGGCTCGACGAGCGCGACCAGGCGTTTCGCATAGTTCTCTTCCCTGACCTCGGGGGCACCCTAGCCTTCTACGCCTTCCTCCCCGTGACGCTGGTTGCCACAGGGCTAGTTATCTTCGCTTTGTACGCCAGGAACATGGGCTTCGACCGGCGTCTCAGGCTCGCCGTCGTCGGGGCCGTTCTCGCTGTGCTCGCGGGTATTGCCGTCGTGGCGACGGACTTCGACGCTCTGGGCGTGTTCGGGGCCATAGTCTCGACCGTTGCGGCGGCCGTCGGGGGGTCCGTGAGCGGGGCTGGTTACGCCAGGGCCGGCGGGGACGACATGATTCCGCCGGGGGCGGCGCCGCAACCCCGCTGACCCGGAAGAGAGTACCTCCCGCGGTATAATCTCCTACGATGTCCGAGAACGGTTATCCCGATAGGTCGCACCTTCCCACCTCGCCCGGCGTCTACATCTTCAAGGACGCCAAAGACAGGGTTATCTACGTGGGCAAGGCGAAGAACGTGCGCAGCAGGGTGGCCAACTACTTCACCCGCTCGGGCGATGGGCGCCCTAAGATAGCGGAGCTCAGGGAGCGCGTCAGCCAGATAGACTTTATCGTCACGGAGAGCGAGACCGAGGCGCTGGTGTTGGAGGCCAACCTGATCAAACGCCACAGGCCCCGCTTCAACGCCTCCCTGAAAGACGACAAGAGTTACCCCTACATCGTTGTCACGACCGGAGACAAATTCCCCAGGGTCTACGCCACCCGCGGCGCCCACGACCCACGCCACCGCTACTTCGGCCCCTTCCCGAGCGCGGGCAGCGTCCACGCGACACTGGACGTGCTGAACAAGACGTTCCCCTTCCGCAAGTGCCGCGGCCCTGAGCCGGGGCGAAGGAGCGGGGTGCCCTGCCTCAACTACCACATCGGGCGCTCGGTGGCGCCCTGCATCGGGGCGGTCACGAAGGAGGAGTACGACGAGATCGTCTCCGACGTCATCGACTTTCTGGAAGGACGGGTGGGAGGTTTGATCCGGGACCGCGAGGAGGCGATGCGCGTGGCCGCCCGCGAGATGGACTTCGAGCGTGCGGCGAAGCTGCGCGACGAGGTCGCCGCCCTCACCCACGTCCGCGACCGCCAGCAGGCCACGATAGCTTCCGAAGACTCTTTCGACGCTTTCGGGGCTTTCGCCGAGGACGAGATGGCGTGCGTGCAGGTTTTCGCCGTGCGGGAGGGCCAGATCGTCAACCGTGACTCCTTCCTCCTGGACAACTACGGCGAGTCCTCCGCCGAGGACGTGGCGCTCCAGTTCGTTCCCCAGTACTATGGCACCGCTGCCGTACCGCGTGAGGTCCTCGTCCAGTCCGACGAAAGGGAAGAAGAGCTAAATACTCTCGCCGACCACCTCTCCGAACTGCGAGGAACACGCGTTGAGGTCCGCCGTCCCAGGCGGGGCGACAAACGCCGCATCCTCGAGCTAAGCGTGCGCAATGCGGAGATGGGCCTCGAGCACGAACGGGCGCTGGATGAGGCGAGACGGAACAAGGTAGCCTCCACGCTGGACGGTTTGCTCGAGGAGCTCGCGCTCCCCAAGCTCCCGGTCAGGATAGAGTGCTACGACATCTCCAACACCATGGGCACCAACTCCGTGGCCTCCATGGTCGTCTTCCAGGGCGGTCGTCCCGCCAAGAGCGAGTACCGCCGCTTCAGGATCCGCACGGTCGAAGGCGCCGACGACTTCTCCAGCATGGCCGAGGTCATCCGTCGCCGCCTGGGTCGCCTCAAGGAGAACGACGAAAAGTTCACGCCTGCTCCGGACCTGATCCTGCTCGACGGCGGAAAAGGCCAGCTCTCCGCCGTCGTGCCCGTCCTCGAAGAGATGAAGGTGGGCGATGAGCTCCCCGACATCCCCCTCCGCTCCCTGGCCAAACGCGACGAAGAAGTCTTCGAGCCAGGCCGTCCCGAGCCCGTCATCCTGGAGCGCAACTCGCCAGAACTGCACCTCCTCCAGCGCGTGCGCGACGAGGCGCACCGCTTCGCCAATACCTACCACCGCGAGCTACGCGGACGTGCCATGACCGCCTCGGTCCTGGACGACCTCCCCGGCGTCGGCCCCGCCCGCAAAAAGCAGATCCTCTCCCACTTCGGTACCCCCGAAGCCTTCCTCAACGCTACGCTGGAAGAACTCGAAGCCGTACCAGGACTCCCCGGCAGGGTCGCCCGCGAGGTCCACGCGAGGGTGCACAGGTAGGCAAGCCTGAAACCTGTAGCCTATTGCAAGCGGTGATCCGCGGTGCTAACCTCGAAAACCGAGATGGCTTACGCATCCCATGAGGGTCGGACGACGCAGCGTGGGTGAGCGGGCTTTCGGTTCTCGGGCTCCGGACAGGCGCAGGGTGGTTGTTATTACCGGGCTCTCCGGGGCTGGCAAGTCTAATGCGCTTCAGGCTTTCGAGGATGCGGGGTATTTCTGCATAGACAATTTGCCGCCGCGCATGATCCCGGCCGTCATGGAGACGAGCCAGGGGGACGGCGGGCCGGACGGGCTTGTCGTCGTGGTGGACATCAGGGGCAGGCGCTACTTCGGGGAGGAGCTCGAGCGGAGCCTGGAGGCCGTGGAGCGGGACGAGGGCTGGGAGCACCGCATCCTGTTTATCGACTCGGACGACGCCTCGCTCCTGAGGCGCTACAAGGAGAGCCGCCGTCCCCACCCGGCCGCCCGTGACGGCGACGTTATGGGGGCCATACGCCGCGAGAGGAGGGATCTCGCCAACGTCAGGGAGATGGCCGACCTCGTCATCGACACCTCGAACTACTCCCCGCTCGACACCCGCCTGCGGTTCAAGGGGCTCGCCGAATCACTCTCCGGCAGGATGACCGTAAGCCTCATCTCCTTCGGCTTCAAATACGGCACCCCCCTCGACGTTGACACCCTCCTCGACGTCCGCTTCCTCCCAAACCCCCACTACGACCCCGACCTCAGACCCCTCACCGGCCACGACGCGCTTGTGCGGGAGGCGGTGCTGGGCGCTAAAGACTGCCGGGAATTCTTGCAGAAGACCGGAGACCTCCTCTCCTTCCTCATCCCCCGCTACGCTGCTGAGGGCAAGACCTACTTCACGCTAGGCGTCGGCTGCACCGGCGGCAGGCACCGCTCCGTAGCCATCGTCGAGGAACTGGCAAAGCGCCTCGGGGAACAAGACGAAAAGATAGATCTCTTCGTCAGGCACAGAGATGTGGAGAAGTAGCACTTCAGCAATTCAGCAGGTCAGCATTTCAGGTTGCGTCGGCCGACGCCAGCACCGTTAGACGAAACGTTTACTGAATGACGTTACCAAGTAGGTAGGCTCTTCGCGCAGAATGTAGCGCGGAAGTCACCTGACAAGCTGAATTGCTGAAATGCTGACCAGCTCGGTCGGGCGGTATACTCGGTCCCCATGCGTAGCGTCGATGACCTGAAGATAGTGGCGTTCGGCGGCGGCACCGGATTGCCCGTGCTGTTGAGCGGCCTCAGAGAGAGGGTCGGCGACCTTACGGCGGTGGTCACGGTGGCCGATGATGGGGGCTCGAGCGGGCGTCTCCGCCAGGAGCTTGGGGTCGCGCCGCCAGGCGACGTGAGGAACTGCCTGGTCGCGCTTGCAGGGCGCCGCAGGCTGGCCGAGGTCTTCAACTACCGCTTCGAGGCGCCGGGGGACCTCAACGACCACAGCGTCGGCAACATCATCATCGCCGCCCTCGCCGACATGGCCGGCGGGTTCTGCGAGGGCGTCGAGCAGGCGTCGCGGTTTTTGAGGATCAAAGGGCGCGTCTTCCCTGCTGCGATGGAGAGCCTGACGCTCGTCGTGCGCTACGCCGACGGGACCCTGACGCGCGGGGAGTCCGTGGTCCACGAGACGGGAAAACAGGTCTCGGAGGTCGCCGTGGAGCCGTCGGATGTTCCGGCCCCGGCGGGGGTCATCGAGGCGATTGGGGACGCCGACGTGGTCGTGCTCTCTCCGGGGAGCCTTTTCACGAGCACGATCCCGGCCCTCCTCGGCGGTGGGGTAAGGGAGGCCCTGGAGGATTTCGGCGGCCCCGTCGTCTACGTCGCCAACGTGATGACTCAGCAGGGGGAGACACACGACTTCACGGTCTCCGACCACGTGCGCGCCATAACGGAGCATGTCGGGCCCGTCGTCACCGACGTTCTGGTCCACTCGGGAGATCTACCGCGCGATACCCTCGCCCGCTACGAGGTCGAGGACGCCGCGCCGGTCGCGGTCGATTGGAAGAGCTTGCGAGACATGGGCTTGCGGGTCAAAGGGAGGGACCTGCTCTCGAAGGAGAGCAGCGGCGGCATCAGGCACGATCCCGACCTGCTGGCGGGGGAGGTGTGCGAGGCTGTCCTCGTTCGCCTCTGAGGTGCGCCGCCAACTCGCCGCCGGCGCGGCTACCAGCGCCGTCGGCCGCCACGAGCTAGCAGGTCTCGTCGATGCCTCAGGCGTCTGGGACGAAGATGGCGTAACGTTGCGCACGCCCAGTGCCGCCGTCGCCCGCTCGGTCGTGCGGCTGTGGCGCTCGGAGTTCGGGGTGGAATCGAGGCTCTCCCCGATAGACCCCGACCGCTTTGGTAGGACCCGCTACGCGGTGCGCACCTCCGGCAACGGCGCAATTCAGGCCTCCGAGGAGCTTAGGTTCGCCCGCGCCGCCCGCTCCCCCGCCGAGCGATCCGGCTACCTGCGCGGCGCGTTCGGGGGCGCCGGCTCGGTGAACCGCCCCGGCGGCCGCGGTGGCCACCACCTCGAGTTCGTGCATCGCCAGGAAGAATTCATAAGGCGCTGTGCCACTTTCTCCCGCGCGTCCTTAAAGGTCGTGCGCCGGCGCGAACGGTGGGTCGCCTACACCAAGAGCGCCGACGGCGTAACGACCGTACTCGCCCAGATGGGCCTCAACGACGCCGTCCTGGAGTATGAGGCCAGGGCAGTCCTCGGCGAGGCCAAGGCCAACGCCAACCGCGTAACCAACTTCGACGCCGCCAACGCCGGGCGCACCGCCACCGCAGCGGCCCGCCAGCAGAGGGCCTTCCAGAACCTCGACCCCGAACACCTCCCGCCCGCCTTAAGCGAGATGTTGGAGCTCAGGCTAGAAAACCCCGACGCCTCGCTCGCCGAGCTAGCCCGCCTGGGCGGCCTTTCCAAGAGCGCTGCCAACCATCGGCTGAGGAGGCTCGTCGCCCTTTCTCAAGGTTGATAGAAGGGTTGGAGCGAAAGTTCACCAAACAAGACTTCGAGGAGGCGTGGGGCGCGGCATCTGGTGACAGATGGTCGGGATGCTGGTAAGCTCTGCGCGCTGTTAAGAATCCAGCAATACTGGGCACAATAATCGGGTTGCAAGCGCAGACGTGAGGAGAGACAAGTGGCGGTACGAGTAGGCGTAAACGGCTTCGGTCGGATCGGGATGCTGTTCACCAAGGCCGCGATGGACCGTGGGGACATCGAGGTTGTGGCGGCAAATGACCTGATGCCTTTTGATAGTCTGGCGAACCTTTTCAAGTACGACTCGACGCACGG
>JBKPSF010000181.1:0-3821 GCA_046734875.1 Actinomycetota bacterium
TGGACGAGAGGCTTAGTCGCGAGACGGGCGTGCCCGTGCACGTGGCCGAAGACCCGCTGGGGTGCGTAGCGGTGGGGGGCGGACGATACCTGGAGATGCTAGGGCACCTGGGCACAGCACTCTCCTCTGCCCTCAGCGGCATCGGTAGACGAGAGGACCGGATGGGCATCGAACATGATGTACCGGAAGAACACGTCGATCGACCTCCGTCAAATCCTTGATGGAACCTCACACCACGCGGCTCGCTTCTTCGATACGCTCCGGTTTGGCAGACCCGACTCACAGAGTCGTTCGAAGCCACCGTAATTGCCTTTCAAATGGCAAAGATCATCCGCCGAAGGGATAGGCTACCGGATACTACAAGCAACCTTGAAATGGTTTCTCTTACACTCCCTCCAACTTATTGTTGGGGCGCATGCACTTCGTACCGGAGGATCGTCGACGACGAGGGGGGTGGAGCTCGGTGCCGCAAGGGACTCCTGGCGCCGTCGAACTCAGGCTTGTGTACCTTGAGTTCGAGCTCGAAAGGCGGCTCGGGGGCCACGAGCGGGTGCTGAAGACGTTCTTGGAGAGCAGCAGGATCCCTTAGGTACCCTAGCCCTCTTGAGGCGGCAGCGTAGTAGGCAGGGCGGCAACTGAACTTCGGGGAATAACCCGGCCTGGTGTGAAAATAGGCTCGGCGGCTGCTCATTTTCATGGCTTCGGGGTGGCCCGGCAAGGGCCATGTGTCACTGTTGAAAAACTCCTTCGTTCCCCCTCCGAGATCCATTTGAGGGCTCAACGCCCGGCTTTTGAAGCGTTTGAGCCGCGTTGCGGAAGCGTTCGGATACCATTTTGGTCTTTAGACTGGTCGGACAACGACTTTTTCAACAGGCTGTAGCCTTCCACACACTCCGCTGAATAGAGCCCCCAATGGTCGCGGCCGGCTTCGAAGAACCCTACCCTTCACTGTCGGCGGGCCAGGTATACGCCAGCGAGTATGACCGCTCCACCTACCAGCTTTTCGATCCCGAGACTCTCGTCGAAGAACACGATGCCCGAGGCGACCCCCGTGAGGGTGATCAAATACTGGTACACCAAGACCCTGTTGGCCCCGATGCGGCCAATGCCGACCTGCCAGGCCGCGAAGGCGAAGGCGGTAGCGAAGACGCCCGAGAAGATCACCGCCGCCCACGCCCCCACACCCACGTTGCGCCAATCTAACCCGGGTAGGAACGGGACAGAGAACAGGAATACCACCATACCTCCGAACAGCAGGGAGTAGGTAGCCACCGCTAGCGGCGAGTGGCGCCTGAGCATGGGTATCGAGAACACGGTGTAGGCCCCGAACGTCATCGCCGATACGAGTACCAGCAAATCCCCCGCCAGGCCCACGCTATCGGCCGAGAGGCCCTCGTAGAAGACGACGCCAACCCCAAGAATCGAGAGGCTAACGCCCAAGATGCCTCTCCGCGTGGGGCGCTCCAGCCCGAGCATCGAGCCCAGGAGCAACCCCCAAACGGGTGAGGTGGCGAAAATGAGTCCGGTGTTGGCGGCGCTTGTCAGGTGTATTCCCAAGGTGAAGGTGCCCTGGCCGATGGCCACGTAGAGGCACCCCAAGCCCGCCACGGGCAGAAGCTCTCTCGGCGCAATCCTGTCGGCGGGCTTCAGGATGAGCAGGAGACAGGACACCAAGACGCCGCCCACGATGAAGCGGAAGGCCACGACGAGCAGGGGGGGCATGAACTCGGCCGCGTACTTGGTCGCCGCGTAGTTGGCGCCCCAGAAGACGGCGGCCAGGATCAAAGATATCTCGGCCAAGACGGCCGCCTTCTTGTGTTCCATCATGGGTGGAGATTGTACGCGCGTAACCAGGAGGCGATGCCCGAAGGCCGCGCTAATAGGGTCCAGTACGTTCGAGGGGTTTAGACCGAGGCTATCTGAACTTCTATGAGAAGGCACTGTTTGTCAAGGCCGACGTGGCGGCCTTCTGTCGTGGGCAAACGCAACGGCTAAAGCCCCTCGCGCTATGCTTCTATCCGCACTCTTGGTGAGCCAACCCTCTAGTGGCTCGGTGCATCATGGGATCCGTCTTTTCGGGCTCCGCCGAGGTGCTGCAATCTTCCGAGCGGCCTCTCCTCCTCGCGGAGGGTAGACCAAGTTCGCAAGCGCAGTCACATCTTCGGATCCGGAGCGCGATCGGGCAGAAGAAGCCGTGCCCTCCTAACCGTCGGGGTCCTCGCTCTACATCGTCATCTCCTCTCTAGCTTCTACCCCGGTCCATCGCTCTTCTCCTCAAGCCGCCACATCTGTGCGCCTGTGCGCGTTGTGAAGCGGTTCGTAGACCTCCCCACCGATCCATAGGCGGTGCAAGAGCACCGCGAGCTTCCTAGCCACGGCCACCGCCGCCCGTTTCTTGGCGTTCTTGCCTCCGCGGGAGGCTATCTTCTCGCCGTGGCGCCTGACGTCCGAGTCGGAGCCGAAAGGACCGAGTATGTAGTGGGCGCTTGAGACCAGGAGCTTCCTCAGCATCTCCTCGCCCTCCTTGGATTTGACGGCTCCTCGAACGTGGTTCACGAGCTGCGTGCGAGTATCCACCAGCGCCTGCCGCGAGCGGATTATGGCCAGGTGGGCCTGGGAGCCTTCGCCTCTGTGCGTGAGTGGGTACAATAATTTCGGATCCAGGCGTGCCAGGCGAGCGAGGTTTTCGGCGTCTATCTCGTCGGTCTTTCGTTTGTTGGCGTAGATAAGCCTCAGCTTGCGAGCGTTGGCTACGAGGACCTCGTGGCCGCACTCCTCGAGCATCCTGCTAACCCATGGCGAGTGGGTTCCTGCTTCTATGGCGATGCGCATGGGGAGCTCCGAGCAAAAGCGTCGCCTGAGGGCTTCGGGGCTGGTACGCAGCCTACCCTCCTCCACGACCTCGCCGCTATGTTGGTCAATGAGGCAAAGGTAAGAGTATCTGTCGCCGAGATCGAGTCCGGCTGTCATCGGTAGATGCTCTTTGCTACCATCCATGGTGGGCCGATCCTCCTTTCGATCGGGCGTTAGAGCCCGTATAGCCTTTGCAGACCTACAGGGTACTGCGCAGGGGGTCGGCCTTCTCATCTCATCTTCTTAGAACACTCATTCCCCGACGCTGGGGTGAATGGGCCAGCATAGGGGGAGCGTAGCTATAAGGCTTCGAGCTACTACCAGAATGTCCCGACGGATAGAAACTCCGGTCCCTCTCGAACGTCGTCCGGGTGCTCGACTATCCGAAGGCGCAGCGGCGGGTCTAGCTCATGACGTGATAGGGCGTGATAGGCGTTCTCGGCGACGATGAGCCGACACTCGTACACGCCCGGAGGTTGCTGATCTACCTCGTTGGTCAGCACAACCTCGGCCCTCCTCGGGTGGTGATGCTCGGTCCGAGGGTGCCCCTCGGGCCAACCCGTCAGGTGCAGCTCCCGGTGAGGCTCGTCACTGCTGCTCCCTTGCAGGACAACCCAAGCGTCCACTTGTCCCACGCCGTTCTGATCTCGCAGCTCGACGGTAAGGCGCACGTTGTCGCCCTGCTTGTACTGTGGCATCTGCTGTTGTTCGGACACCCTTGGTGCTCCCTCCTATCCTCTGAACACCCTACGCTAACAGGGCCTCTGTGCGCCCTCCTGCGCCCCTCCCGCATCGGACCGGGCTGTTAAGAGTGCTTTGTTTGAGGCGCCAACTCATTCCATAGCGCCAACCGCATCGTTATATCCCTAGCCTCGTCGATGATCGCCTCGAACTCCACTCGGTCCGCTTCCTCCACCGCTCGTTGCCTGTCGGATTCGTTGTGTCCAGGGGTCACGAATATCGTTCGC
>JBKPSF010000182.1:0-3505 GCA_046734875.1 Actinomycetota bacterium
AGCAGGTAGCCGGCGCCAGAGAGCGCGAAGTCCTGCACCGAGGACCAATCTGGGAGCTGTCGTGGATCCAGGCCCGAGAGGCTCTCCATCCCGTGCGCGGCGGCGCCGGAGGAGAACTCGCCCGCCAGCTCCCTGTCGGAGAATAGGGCCCCAACCAGGGCGTTTTCGCCGCCAACCAGGGTTTCTTGGAAGACGTCATCTCCTTCCGGATTCACCAGCTTGAAGAGCGGCGGACGGGGAAGGTCGTCGAGGGTTAGTTCGGCCCTCATCTCATCCATAATCTTCGGCACGATTGGCGAGATCCTTAGCGGAACCCCTCGGGAAGAGGGTTGCCACGGCGAGGGCCAGGAGGCCGAAGAAGAGCAGCACCCAGAACGCCGGGCCGAGCGAGGCGGCGAGGGCGCCCGCGAGCTCCGAGTAGGCATCGTCTGGGATGCGGCCACGCACGGCGGGCTGCAGCAGGGCGTTCGGGTCGGAGAGCAGTTTTCCTAGGCCTTCATCTCCCCCTGCTGCCCTGTCCACGGCGGCCCTGTAGCGCTCCCCGAGGGAGGCGTTGAGGAAAGCGCCCATTATGGCCACCCCGAGCGAGCCCCCTACGGTTCGGAAGAACACCACCGACGATGTGGCCACGCCGCGGCGGCGCCAGGGTACCGCGTTCTGCACGCTCACCAGGTAGCTGGTGCTAGAGAAGCCGAGACCAAGCCCTATCACCACGACGGCGACCACAACGTAAGCGAGCGAGGTCCCGCCGTCCATAGGCACGCACAGGGCAGAGCCGACCGCGAGTAGGGCTGAGCCGAGCAGGAGCGTCGCCCGGTATCCGGTCAGCAAGAGCAGCCTCCCACCGACAAAAGACCCAACGGGCCACCCTATAGAAAGCGACGCCACCGCGGCCCCGGCCGTGATCGCCGTCCCGCCCAGAGCACCCTGCACGAACAGCGGCACGTACACCGAGACGCCGAGCAAAACTCCGCCCATCGCCACGTTCCCGAGCGCCGAAACGGCGATGATCCTCTCCGAAAACAGATCCAGAGTAACGACCGGGTCGGCCACCCGCCGCTCGACGATCACGAAGAGCGAGAGCACGCCCACCCCCCCGAAGAACAGAGCCAGAGTCGCCACGGACAGGTCGCCGCTGAGCAGCGCAAGCAATACCGCGACGAGGCCGCCCGCGAGCAGTGCCGTGCCGAGGTAGTCCGGGCTGCGTTCGCGGCGTTCGAAGGACTCGGTCAGGGTCGCAGCGAGAAGGACGGCGGCGACTATGCCGAAAGGCACGTTCACGTAGAACACCCAGCGCCAGGAGATCAGATCCGTAATAAAGCCGCCGGCCGCGGGTCCGATCACGGCCGAGATCCCCCACACAGCCCCGAAGAGCCCCTGCACCCGCGCCCGCGTCTCCAGCTCGAAGATGTCCCCCATAATCGTTATGGCCACAGGCTGCACGGCCCCAGCCCCGAGCCCCTGGAGAGTACGGAACAGGATCAAAGCCCCCATGCTCTGCGAGGTCCCACACAGCACGCTGCCAAGCAGAAACAGAAATATCCCCGCCAAATACACGGGCTTCCTTCCGTAGGTATCCGAAAGCTTGCCGAAGATCGGTCCCGTCACGGTAGCCGCGAGCAAATACGAGGCGAACGCCCAAGGATAGAGCTCCAGGCCCCCAAGCTCCCCGATCACGGTCGGCATCGCCGTCCCAACCACCGTCGAATCGAGCGCCGCCAGAAACGTCCCGACAAGCGTAGCCAGCGTTACGAGCACCTTACGCCGCCTGCTCAACCCCAAAAAGTACCTCTTCCGCGATCAACAACCCATGCGGGCAGCGATCTTACCACCCACGTCCCAACACCCAATAACCAACAAGCTGACAAGCCCGCAAAGCGGGCGTGCTGACAAGCGAGGGCGCTAGCCCGAGCGTGCCGACAAGCGAGCGGAGCGAGCGTGCTGACAAGCGCAGGCCGAAGGCCGGAGCGTGCTAGATCAGAGACTTCGGTCTGGCTAGTTGCTGGACTACGGAGACGAGGCTTTCGTCGGTGAAGGGTTTTCTTAGGACCCTGACGGAGCCCTGGGTGCGTTCGGCGAGGGCTTTGGCGGCAGGGTCTTTTTTGGCGGCGGTGAGGACGACGGGGATCTTCTGGGTCTTGGGCATGGCCTTGAGGCAGTGGCACGTCTCGACGCCGCTGAGCTGGGGGATGGAAACGTCCATGATGATGAGGTCTACCCTGCGGGTGAGAGCCTCCTGCAGCGCCGTGCGCCCGTCGGTGGCCGAGACCACGCGGTAGCCAGAGTTCTCGAGGACCCTGGCAGAGCGTTCGAGCTCCGCCGGGTCGTCGTCTGTGACCATGATGGTTGGCCTGCGGTCCACGGCGCTAGATTTTACACCCATTTCATATTTGTGGCGACCGTGATACGCGCCACATTCAAACCCGACGCGCCGGATCTTATGCGTTAAACTCGACTTCGAGTAGAGAACACCCAGTATGGCGCACGAGAGGTGAGCGTGACGGAGCAGAAATACTTCCGAAAAGGCTTCAAGATGCGGGATAACGTCCAGCACCTTCTGGACCGCGACTACCGCTCCGAGGTCGTCGATAAAGTCCGCGAGAACGGCAACCTCCTCGAAGCCGACGGGCTCACCATCAGGCTCGCCGACGAGTTCGGGTTCTGCTACGGGGTGGACAGGGCCGTCGACTACGCCTTCCAGACGAGGGAGAAGTTCCCCGAAAGGCGCATCTTTATCACGGGCGACATGATCCACAACGCCTCAATGAACGATCGCCTGCGCGACATGGGCATAGAGTTTCTCTCCACCGGCTTCGAAGGCCCCCCCGAAGAGGCGTTTGAAGGGCTTTCCTCGGAAGACGTGGTGCTCCTGCCCGCCTTCGGCGCCCCGATAGACTGGGTCCAGAGGCTCAAGCAGAAGGGCTGCATCGTGGTCGACACGACCTGCGGGTCGGTCCTCTCGGTGTGGAAGCGCGTCACGCGCTACGCGGCACGCGGCTTCACGAGCATCATCCACGGCAAGTACTACCACGAGGAGACAAAAGCCACAGCCTCGCAGACGTCGAAGGAAGGCGGCAACGGGAAGTACCTGATCGTACGCAACCTCATAGAGACGGGCTACGTGACGGACTTTATCCTCGGCAGGATAGGGGCCGACGAGCTGAACGAGAAGCTCGCCCACGGCATGTCCCCAGGCTTCGACCCGGAAGAGGATCTACAGAGTGTCGGCGTCGCCAACCAGACCACGATGCTGATGAGCGAGACCATGGCGGTGGGAGAGGAGATCCGGAAAGCCATGGCCGAGCGCTACGGCGCCGAGAACATAGAAGACCACTTCGAGCTCTTCGACACCATCTGCTCCGCGACCCAGGACAGGCAGGACGCCCTCTTCGAGCTCCTGGAGCACCCTTTGGACGTGATGATCGTCATCGGCGGCTACAACTCCTCCAACACCAACAATCTCGCTATCATCGCCGACGAGAGGGTCCCGAGGAGCTACCACATA
>JBKPSF010000183.1:0-3150 GCA_046734875.1 Actinomycetota bacterium
GGACCGCAGCCGCCCCTACGATCCCTCCTACGATGTGGTCGAGTTCCTGGTTCGTATGAGAAAGTCGGTGCTCAAGTACGCGGGTTCGGTAGAACCGGCCGACGCTCCGACCGATGCGTTCCTGGAGACCTACATCTCGGCCGTGCCGGATCGCTCATTCCTGGCCAACCTATCCTTCCACTGGGCGCGCTTTCTCCTGCACGGTCTCAACGGCGAGATGAAGGATGATCAGACCGGCGACCCTGAGTTCGACCGCACCATAGCGTTCTATCACTCGGAGTTCGAAAACGTGCTCGAAGGCCGTTTCGGCGTCTAGGAGGCCCATTTTGATTGCGAGAGAGAACATCCCCGTAGACATACTCATGGAGGCTTACGACTTCGGGCCGTGGCAGTCGGTGGATCTGCTTCCCGCTGGCAAGAGCCAGCACTTCCGCATCGCCACCGACGGCGGCGAGTACATCCTCAGGCGCTCCTACTCCTCGAGAACACCTCGGGAAGTGCGCTTCGAGCACGCGCTGGTAACCTACCTGCGCGCCTACGGTTTCCCGGCCCCCGTATTCGTCCCCGGCGTAAGTGGGGATACTCCCGTCACCGTAAACGGGGATCTTTACAGCGCCTCTGTCTTCGTGAAGGGGTCTCCCTATCAAGCCGGGAACGTCGAACATCTCCGGGAAGCGGCCCGCGCCCTGGCGACGTACCACCGGATCGTCGCGTCTTTCGGGATCTCTCCCCCGCGTTTGCGGGAACCCTTCCTGAGCGAGACCCTGCGCGAGCGGCTAGCGGCGATGCCCTCCCCCGAGATTATCAGCGACTTTTCAGCCCGGTGCGGCGACCGGGACCCCCGTATCCCGGACCTGCTGGCGTCGCTACCTTATGTCCTGGGAAGAGGCGAGGCGGTACTGGACCGCCTGGACCGCCTCTACCCAGACCTCCCCAAACTCGTTATTCACGGCGGTTGCCGGCGCGGGAGCACCCTCTTCGAGGGGGATCGTCTCGTCGCCATGCTGGATTTTGACAGCGCGCGCCTCGATGCGAGGGTCCTGGATCTCGCCATTGCGCTCCACGACTTCGGCAAGGTGTGGGGTGATCCCGGCTCTCCCGACTTCAAGGTGCCCCTGGATCTGCGAATAGTCTCGGAGTTCCTCGACGCCTACCGGGAGATCAACCGTTTGGAGGAGGCAGAAATCGAGGCGCTGCCCACCATGCTTGCGGCGAGGCCGCTCAAGAGAGCCCTCGGGAAGTACCGCTCGATGATCGAGGACCTGCAGACCTCCCACGGACACGTGAGGAAAGCAGCCCAGGAGGTCGCCCGCGTGCGCTGGTTGGAAGCCCGCCAGCAGGAGTTACAAGCAATGCTCGTGGTCGGCGGCCCCCGGCAGGGGATCTCGTGAACGCCAAACCATCCCCGATGGACCCGTCCCTTGCCCAGGTCGAAGTGGCCAGGGATCCCGAGCTGATGCGGGAAATCTTTCAGAGGCACTTGCCTCCCCTCGGCGAAGAGACCTACCAGGTCCGGGAATGCCGGATTTCCCGCGCCCACTACCTGCTAGCCACCCGCCGCATACTGCGGTATACCCTGCGCCTCGAAGAATCTGCAACGGGGCGCGAGCGGATCGAGTTGTTGACCGGCGTGATGTACGCGGAGGGCGGTCGAGCCCGGCGAGAGTGGCAGGAGCTGCAACGACCGGAACCGGGACGAGCGATCCCTTACGCTCTACTGACTTTCGAGCCGTTCTTCTTTATCCCCGAGCTAGAGATGCTGGTTCAGGTCTTCCCCTACGATCACCAGCTTCCGAGCCTGCCCATCCTGATGGCGGGTCCACCGCCCACGCTCGAGCCACTGGTGCTCGCCCGGTTCGGAGAGGGCGACTGGCAGACTGAGGCGTGGGACGTCGAGACGGTCCGGTATAGAACCGGGGCTAGGATGACCCTGCGGCTGAGGGTGCGGGTCAGGAATCGGACGACAGGCCAGCTGGACGAGAGGCGCTTCTACGCGAAGATCTACCGCGAGGAGGAAGATGGGGAGCGAACCTATGAGGTCGCCCGGAAGTTGTGGGAAAAGGCTGAGGTGGGAGGCGAAGGTTTCAGCGTGGGCAGGCCCGTCGCCTACCTGAGCGATCTGCGGACCCTGGTCCAGGAAGAGGTCCCTGGAAGCTCCCTCTACGACGTACTCCTCCGGGAGAAAGAGGCAACTCCTTTAGCGCGCAAGGCCGCAAGGGCCCTTGCGGCCCTGCACCTCGACGAGGACGTACCAAGGCCGCGGCGTCCCCGCCCGTCGAAAGAAGTCTTCGATAGGAGGCTGAAGAGCATAGGGGCAACTCTTCGGCAAGCTTGTCCCCATCTGGAGCCGGAGGTCCAGAAGATCGTCGGCGCCGTGGTCGCCAGGTCCGAAGCAGAAGCCCCAACCGCGCCGACCCATGGCGACCTCCATTTACGGCATATCATGCTCCACGGCGGTCGCCCCGCCCTGATAGACCTTGACGCGTTTGCCGAGGCCGATCCGCTACTGGACATTGCCCTCATCTTATCCGACCTCGCCGCCATGCCTCTCGACTCTCCTCTTTCCCGCGCTCGCGCGCAGAAGGCCTCACAAGCCTTCGTCGAGGAATACTTCGCACATGTTCCGGATTCCTGGCGCGACGGGTTCCCCACCCGCTACGCTCGCGCCGTCCTGAAGAGAGCCGCTAAAATATCCAGGCGGCAGAGCCAGATGCCGGGTTGGCCCGACAAGGTCGAAGCCCTGATCAAGGAGGCCAAAAGCTCCCTGGCAGGACAAGATCCTCGATAAGAGCGCGGAAAGGAGAGCATCGAAATCAGGTTCACCCCTCGAGCCGATGGGCGCTTCGTCGCCCGACGGTATGGATAGTGGCGCTAATTGCCCCGGTCAACAGTAAGGAGGATTTCCATGAATCAGCCATCCTGCGCCAATGGCGCGCCTCGCACCACCCATCCGAATAGTTTCTGGCGCTACGTGTCGCGTGCCGGCGTATTGCTGGTCATCTTGCTGTTAGCTTTGACGGTTCGGGCCTCCGCGCATGCCGCCGGACCAGCCTTTCGGGTCAGGGACATCTGGCCGGGTCCGAAGACGTCGAATCCCGCTAATTTCACGCCCTTGGGAAATAAGCTGTTCTTCGACGCCAACGACTCGAA
>JBKPSF010000184.1:0-4608 GCA_046734875.1 Actinomycetota bacterium
GGCGACCTCGTTGACGTGGTCGGCCCCTCCCACGGTGCGCACGAGGGCGTTGGCGGCCACGTTGTCCGAGTTGGTCATCATGAGCACCAGCAGGTCGCCCACGGTCATCTTCGTCCCCGGCTTCTTCCACTGCAGCCAGCCCGCGCCCGCTGCCCAGTCTTCTTCCTTTATCTCTATCTTCTGGGAGAAGCTTAGTTTGCCCTCGTCCACCTTGCGGTAGACGGCCACCATGATGGGCACCTTGATGATCGAAGCCGTAAAGAACTCCTCGTCCGGCCTGATCCCATACCCGTAATCCCCTTCGAGGTCCCAGACGTAGAGACCGGCGACCCCGTGGTAGCCCTCGATCTGCTGCCGCGTCTCCGAAAGCACGTTCTCGACCCGCCCGCGTTCGGAGTCGGGCACGCCATCCATAACGGGCTCCGCTGGCGGGAACTCCGCCCCACTAACGTCGGGCAGGCTCTTCACATCGATCTTCTGGCTGGTCGGCTCCGGCACCTTGGCCGCGAACGCGTTTTCGGAGTAGAGGTACTGGGTAAGGTCCTCGGGCACGCCCGAGAGCGGGACCACATCGTTTTTGGCGTAGTCGGGCTCGTCGGCGCGGACGGACTTCTCGGCCTTCCACGAGTCACCGTCCTTGTGGGCGAAGACCACGAAGGGCTTCCACTCGCCCTCGGGCTCGAAGCGGACAGACGCCCAGGACTTGTCCATCTTGCTCACGTAGACACCCTTGATGCTCTCTGGGGTCGTCCCCGGAAGCTCGGGGGCCAGAACGGCGTACGCGGCGGCCTCGGGCGTGGGCTGCTTGGGGTCGGGTGAGATTTCCCAGGGCGCAGGCTTATCTGGGGCCTTCGCGGGGGCCTTCCCCGCCTCGTCGCCAGACCGGGAGGGAGTATCCTGTGAGTTGGGGTCCCCCTTGGAGGAGCCGCCGGCGAGGGGGCCGTCGGAGGCCCCTACCGCCACGTAGGCGAACCCGGCCAGGAGCGCCACCAGCATGACGGCGACGATCAGCCTCCGGCGCCGACGCCGATCCTTGGCGAACTTCTTGCGGCGAGAGGGCAGGTTCACGGTGTGCTAGTGGGGGTCTGCCCAACCGGTGGTGTTGGTTGGGTCGGGCCACCCTCCGACCCGTGGGGCCGTGGTCTTGTAGTGCGGCGCGTCCTCGGGGACGGGAGGGTTCCAGCTGTAACGGTACGAGTACAGGAGGCCGTCCCGGATCACGTCGCCGTCCGCGGCGGTCACCTTCTTGTAGGTGTTCCACTTGATTCCCCTGTCGAGGTCCTCCCACATCTTCTTGGTGCTCATCTCGACCTTCTTGCCCGTCGGTTGGCCGAGGATCTGGGCGTTGAGAAGGCCCTTATCATCGACCCATTCGCGAATGACGATGTAGGCGTCCGTGTTGTTCTTGAACCTCATGTCCATGGCACCCCAGCCGTTCTCCCCGAACCACACCGTCGCGTCGAAGCCCGGTTTTATGTACGGGAGCGTGGCGTAGTGCGGGTGGCGCTCCACGATCTCCAGGCCGGCGTAGTTGGCCGCCATGTAGACCGTGGAGGATACCTGGCAGAGCCCGCCGCCGTTGGCGATGCCGATGCCGCCGTTGGAGTAGGTCTTGGCCTCCTTGTACTTGATCGTCTTGGTGTGGTCGATGAACGAGAACGTCTCGCCGGGGGCCAGGACCGTATTGTTCACGGCCTTCGCGGCGAGCTTCATGTTGTACTGGCGGTTCGGGTTGGAGTCCCAGAGGAAGTCGGTCTGGTACTCCCCTATAACCTTCTCGGGCTTGAAGCTCTGGACCTCGGCCGTGGTCACCTTGGGCTCGGGGGGCGGCCCCTCGGCGATGGGGACCTGGCCGCTCAGGTTGCGGAGCGACGCTTCGAGGTTGGCGAGCGTGGCCTCCTGGTCCAGGACCCGCCCGTTCTCGGCCGCCTCGACCTCCACCTTGCCGTCGTCAGTGACGCTGAAGGAGGCGTCCTTGGGCTCCCTGTTGTAGTCTTGTGCCGCTTTCTCGAGGGCGGCTTCGGCCTTGTCCCTGTCGTATCCTGCGGCGAGGTCCACCTGCACCCCCCCGAGGCGCGAGTTCGTGGCGTCGGAGATGTGCTGGAACATGTTGCCACTTCGTCCGACGGCGTAGGCTTTGTCCACCGCCTGGGCCGCGTTCACCTGCACGCCGAGGTCTTCGCCGCTCACGGAGAAGCCGTTCTCGCCGGTGCCGAAGGAGATCTGCTCGAAGGTCGCGGAGGCGTCGCCCTGCACGGTCTTCTCGGCCTCGGCCTTTGTCATCCCGCCAACGTCCACGGAGCCGATCGTGACGCCGCCCGAGATCTCTTCGTCACCGCTGCCCGTAGAGGCGAAGACGACGATCCCTAGAAGGAGCACGCCGGAGATCAGGGCCAGGCCGGCGAGCTTGCGCCTGCGGGCGTAGCTGATCTTTTTCGGCTTACGCCGCACCATCCGGGTCGTCTGGCCGTCGGACCGCCGGTTGGCCCGCGGTCCTCCCTCCTTGCTTATCTCTTTCAAATAGTCGTCCCTCCTGCGATACCAATTAGCGCCACCGACCTGATGCAGGGTCGCGGTGGCAGCAAGCGCTAATTATTGCGGTAAGCGCCCGATCCTTCAAGCGCCCTGAGGAAATTTGTCTCGGAAATGCACAATCCATGGATACCCTCGTTACCCCAGCCCCAATCCGGCCGGAGACCAGCCTCGCCGAACTTGGCTTTTGCGAAACGCTCCATTACACTCTGCCTTTTGGATCTGCACCGAAAAACCCTACAGAGCGAGAGGTTCCTTGCGCCACGGATCACACAGAAAGAGAGCGAGAGGCGGAGCGCTGTTGCCGGCTCAGGGGTCGGGCCGATGAAGGCGACGGTAGAGTTCGTCAAGGGCTCGGAGCTGGATGACAGGATCGGGCAACTTCGCATCCTCTCGTTCCCCGACTTCCCCGAGGTCCGCGACGTGGACTACTACTCCAACATCTACCGTTGGTACGGGGACCATCCGCTCGCGGAGGAGATGTACCGCTGGGTCTCCATCACGGAAGAAGGAGAGGTCGTCGGCCACCTGACGGCGTTCCCCCAGTTCTACAGGATCGACGGCCAGAGGGTCGTCGCCCACACGCCGGGTGACTACATGGTGCTTCCCCAGCACGGCTTCCAGGCCATCATGCTGATGCGCTCTTTTTTCCGGAAGACCGAGAACTGCGTGGTCTGCGACATGGTGCCGGCGGTCATAGGCGTGGAGACGCGCCTTGGCGCCGGGGTCGTAGGCGACCTGAAGTACTGGGCGAAGCTGATGAACGTCTCGCGCCTGCCCATGCCCTCCGTACCGGCACCACTAAGGAGGATCTTCAAGCTTCCGGAGACGTTCGCGCCGGCCCGCGGGTTCACCGACAGGCCTGGCGCCGAGACGCGGGAGGTAGAGGAGCACGTCGCGCCGCCCGCCCCGCGCCCACGGGCCCCGATCCCACGCCCCATCCAGAAGCTGATGAACCGCGGGCTGCAGACGATAGACGATACCTTGAGCCGCGGCTTCGGCACGGGCCCCGAGGTCGAGGAGATAGACCACTTCGACGACTCCTTCGACGACCTGTTCGAGAGGGTCGCAAGGGTGGTGCCATGCACGGCCGAAAAGGACGCGGCGTTCCTGCGCTGGCGTTACGGGCCCGCCTCTCCCCAGGCTCCGGTGAGGGTGCTCGGGGTGAGGTCCGGGGGAAGACTGCTCGGTTACGCCGTGCTCAGGACCGCCTTCCACGGCCAGGACGGTTACATACTCGACCTTACGGCCCTCCCCGGGCGCCAGGACGTGGTGCGGGCGTTGCTGCGCGAGTCGGTGCGCTCCTTCAGGCGGATGGGCGTGCAGATAATAAGGTACAGGTTCATCGAGTCGCCCACCTCGCCGTGGCCCGCCGACCTCGGGCGTCTCGGCTTCTTCCGCCGCAGGGGAAGGAGCCACAAGCTGCTCACCAGGTTTGCGGATAAGGACCTGCGCGAAACGACGGACGACCTCTCCAACTGGTCGATGTCTTTCGGCGACGGCGAAGCGGGTTTCTGGCTCAGATAAGGAGGCTTACATGGTTTCAGGCAACGGAGATGCGAGGACCGCCATACGCGGTTGGCTGCAGGAGAACGTGACCGGCGGGCGCGAGGTCCCCAACGATGAGCCGCTCATTGACAACGGCGTCATGACGTCGCTACAGACCGTCGAGCTCGTCGTCTTCCTCGAAGACGCCTTCGGCATCACCGTCGAGGACGAGGAGTTCGACGAGGAGAACTTCGGGTCCGTCGACGCCATAGCGACCCTGGTGGAGAGCAAAGCGGCGTGAGGCCAGAATTCACGCTTCACGACCTGCTCCACAACGCCGCAGCGCGCGACCCCGAGAAAAAGGCCGTAGTCGACGGAGACGCCAGGTACACCTACGAGGACCTGGAGCGCGCAAGCTCGGCTTTAGGCGCGGCGCTCGCGAACTCTGGCGTAGAGCGGGGCGACAGGGTCGGCGTCCTCGTCGAGAAGTCCTGGGAGGCCATCGTCGCGATGGTCGCGGCCTCGCGCATCGGGGCCGCCTACGTCAACGTCAACCCGCTCTTCAAGGCCCCCCAGGTCGAGTACCTG
>JBKPSF010000185.1:0-3030 GCA_046734875.1 Actinomycetota bacterium
CCGCGTCGGGATCGGCGTCGAGATCCTCGCTCGGCTCGAAGCTCACGACTCGGCGGCAGTCCGGGAGCTTGCAGAACGTCACGTGGCGGCCTTCGCTCTCCAGTAACCAGGCGAACTGTATCCAGATCGCGCCGATCAAACTGTGGAACCCGTGGGTCAACGCGTACCTCCCCGTCGGGTGACCGCCCCTGGTGTAAATGTTGAACTCCGCCTCCGGACAGGCCCAGCATCAGGCAGCCGGCGAGCCCACGCGTCGTTTCAGGGAGCTCCTCTCCGCCGCCATCGCCAGCGGCCGGGCTCATGTTGCGAACCCCGAAGGTGGCGAGCCGGAGGTTCCAGAGGCGTGGGGCTGGCGTCAGGCCACCGTCGGGAGCGGGGACTTCGAGCGCGAGGAGTGGCGTCCGCAGGGCGAGCGGATAGGCTGGCTCGAAGGCTAGAACCTCTACCTGGAGCCGGACGCGGCGCTCGCGGCCGTTCAGAAGCAGGGCAGGGACTCCGGCGAGCACCTGGCCGTCACGGGCCGGACCTTGAGGAAGCGCCTCCACGAGCGCGGCCTGCTCCTATCCACGGGCAAGGAGCGCGAAGGCCGGGAGACGCTCACCGTCCGTCATACCCTCGAAGGCTCTCGCAAGGGCGTGCTACACATGGCGAGCGACTTTCTCTCTATCCCTGCCGCGGAACCTGACCAACCTGGCCGCGATGACGGAAATGTTCATACCTATGCGGGCAACGTACCGCCGCTGTGGTCAGGTGGGGAGCACGAACCTGACCACATATCTGACCAGCAATCTCCTCGTCGGGCTTCGAGAAGAGCTTGGTCAGGTCGCGGTCAGGAACCAAGTCAAGAGCCTGACCAACGAAGAGCGCGTAAACACGCCGAAAACACCCGCAATGGTCAGGTTGGTCAAGTCGCGGAAAACAATGGGAAGGAAGTTAGTGAGGGTGCGCGCACTACATCATCCGGCGAGCGGGAGAGGTTCGTCGTATGAACGCCCGGATTCTCTTGACAGCTCTCAGGGGCAACGGCGTCACACTCACGCCAGAAGAAGACGGTTTGCACGTTGACGCCCCGGCCGGGGTCCTGACAGAAGCGCTCAGGAGTTCTCTGGTGGAGAACAAAGAAGCCCTCGAGCTGCTGGAGCGGGAGCGCGTCAGACTCAAGGCAGCGGCCAGGCGTGGTCTCGTCATACGCTGGTCCGAGTACCCGGTCTGGATCAAGCTGCACGATCCTCTTACCGGAGAGTGGCACGAGGTTAGGGCCTCGGAGTGCTTGCCCGGCGTTGTGGAAAGCGCGAATCGGACGCGGGGTAGGAGAGGGGCAACGAAGAACGACACGCAGTGTAAAGCTGGCGATCAGCGCGAACTCATGCCCGAAAAAACCCTAATGGATGGGAGTTAGATTGATGCTCAAGCCAGCCGAATCGACGAATACTGCTGGAGGCCCGAAGACTGAAGTGGGAAAGGAAGTGGCCCGCTAGAACGCCACCCGCCACGGCATCCGCTCCCCGGCGCCCGTGGTCCCCGGAGTGGAGAAGCCGGAAGATTGGGAGGAGCACCGGAACGGGATGCTCGAAGATCTCGCCCCGTCGGGACCTCTGGAGCTCGCGCTCGCCGAGCGTGTTGCGCTGCTCTCCTGGAGGCTCCACCGTGTCACTCGCTACGAGACGGAGACAATAGCGGCCTCTCAGGAGAGGATGGAAGAGGATCTTGCACAGAAGCGGCGTTTTTCAGCGAGCATCTCCGAGGGCATACACCCCGAAGACGTGCGCGGGTTGGTGAAACTCACCGCGACCTCCGATGCGACCGGTGCCCTAGGAGGGCGCGTGGCGCGCAGCCTCGCCAACGCCGCGGGGGTGCACGCCAGGTCGATCGTGCTCGACGCCGATCACGACGACGCCGACCTCCCCGAGATGGAGGTGGTCGAGGCCTCCTACCGAGATCCCGCCTCGATGCGTCGGGCTCTGGGCGGGGTGCACACGCTCTTTATGATCCCCGTGCACGAGGCGCCCGATAGGGTTCACCAACACGTTTCGGCCGTGGATGCGGCGCTCGCGACCGGCGTGGAGCGGATCGTCTACTGGTCCTTCGTCGGGGCCGCCCGCGAGGCGACGTTCACCTTCGCCAGGGATCACTGGCACACGGAGGAGCACATCCGCAAAAGCGGCGTGGACTTCACGTTCTTGCGGGGCAACGTCTACATGGACGTTCTCTGTTTGATCTTGGGCTCCGACGGCGTCATCCGCGGCCCCGCCGGGGACGGACGAGTCGCCGCGGTGGCGCGTGAGGACATGGCGGACGTGGCGGTTTCCGTGCTGCTGGGAGAGGGCCACAGCGGCGTGAGCTACGACGTTTCCGGGCCGGAGAGCATCTCGATGCGCCAGGTCGCGGAGGCCTTCTCGCGGGCCGCAGGGCGCAGCATCGCCTACCACGCGGAGACAATCGATGAGGCATACGAGGCGCGCGCCCACTACGGCGCGCCCGGATGGGAGGTCGAAGGCTGGGTAAGCTCCTTAGCGGGGGTGGCGGGCGGGGAGATGGACGTGGTGAGCGACGCGGTGGTGGCCTTGACGGGGCACGCCCCGATGACATTGAGCGAGTTCCTGCGGGCTCATCCCGAGAGCTACCAGCACCTGCTGCCCGCCTGAAGCGCCTCGTTGCCGCTCCCAAGCGGGGCAAGCGGATATCCGCGTAGAGCCCGGTCTAAGGCCGGTTGGCGCGCAGGGGCGTACCAGCCGAAGAGGGTATTAATCCGACTTCTCCACAATACAAGGCAGCTGTGCGATACGGCACGGCTGTCCTGGCCCGTTCGAACCTGGACCTAGCTGAACTTCGCTCAAACGGCGTCCTGAGAAGTTCGGGTGAGCGTGAGCCTTAGAACTCCGCCCGCTCGACCCACTGAGCCCTCCACTCGGGAGCCTCCAAAGGCTCCGCGTAGTAGCGCCTGTCTCGCCATATCCTCCCGTCTTTGAGCTCCAGGATCATCGCGAAGTCGGTCCTGTGCCCCCCGCCGTAGTCGTTGACCCCCTCCAC
>JBKPSF010000186.1:0-1918 GCA_046734875.1 Actinomycetota bacterium
GCCATCTTCTACATACTGCGCAGCGGCTGTGCCTGGCGACTGTTGCCCCACGACTTCCCTCCATGGAAGACCATACACCATTACTTTAGGAGATGGAGGCTCGAGACGGCACCTTCGAGAGGGTCAACGCCGCCTTGCGCATGCGTCGTGTGCGGGCGCGCATGGGCATTCGACCACCGACCGGTGATGATGTTTGTGGCCCTGGCCACGCGCTGGCGTGATCGTGGCTTGATAGGACCGGAGCTGTTCACCTTGTGGGCGAACTTCTATGAGAAGGCACTGTTTGTCAAGCCGACGTGGCGGCCGCTGTGTGGTGTGAACTCCAACTGTTCTGCCCTTCGCGCCATGCTTCTATTCGCACTCTCGGGGAGCCCTCTCTTGTGTGGCTCGGTGCATAGGATGAGATCCGTCTTTTCGAGCCAGAGGCGCTGCAATCTTCTCAGCGGTCTCTCCTCTTCTTTGAGAGGATGGACCAAGTTCGCAATGGCGCAGTCGCCTTCGGATCAGGAGCGCGTTCGGGCGAGATCAGCCGTGGCCATCCGCCACTTTAGGATCGCCTGGCCGCTGTAGCGCTATCTTCACCTCCTCTTCGCTCGTCTGGCCCATCGCCTCTGTTCAGGCCGCCCCCTTCTCTTGGCACCGATGCGTGTGGTGAAGCGGATCGTAGATCTCTGCCGTGACCCACAGGCGGTGCAAGAGCACCGAGAGTTTTCTCGCTACGGCTACCACCGCCCGTTTCTTGGCATTCTTGCCGCCCCGAGAAGCTATCTTTTCTCCGTGACGCCTCAGGTCCGAGTCGGAACCGAAAGGACCGAGTATGTAGTGGGCGCTGCCTACCAGGAGTTTCCTGAGCATCTCGTCGCCTTCCTTGGAGATACGCCTCTGAGGATCCCGCTCTCCTGACCGAGCGGTCGCGGGCACGAGCCCCAGGTATGCTCCTACCGAGCGGCTGCTTTCGAAGCGGTAGGGATCCTCCACCGTGAGCACGAACGTAAGCGCCGTCAGCGGCCCGATCCCCTCGACCTGGCGAAGGAGCTGCGTTTGCGGGTAATGCTCTTCGCAGACCGCTTCTAGCTGTCGGTCGTATTGGCGGATGCGCTCGGTGAGCGAGCCGATCTGCTCGAGGATGGGCCCAAGGGCTGGCCGAAGCGCCTCGGGGATGTGCTCGGACGCTCGCTTGTGCAAGCTCCTTGCCGGGCACTTGGGCAAGCGAGCCCCGAAGGACTTCACGGCTCCCCGAACGTGGTTCACGAGTTGCGTGCGGCAATCCACCAACGCCTGCCTCGAGCGGATGATGGCCATGTGGGCCTGGCTCTCTTCGCCCCGGTGCTTGAGCGGATACAGGAGCTTCGGATCCACCCTAGCCAGGCGGGCCAGGTTCTCGGCATCTACTTCATCTGTCTTTCGTTTGTTGGCGTAGATGAGCCTCAGCTTGCGTGAGTTGGCCACGAGGGCCTCGTGACCGCACTCCTCCAAGAGCCGGCTAACCCAGGGCGAGTGGGTTCCCGTTTCTATGGCGATGCGCAAAGGCTGCTCGGAAGCGAAGCGCCGTCTGAGGGCTTCGGGGTTGGTGCGCAGCCTGCCCTCCTCGATCATCTCGCCGCTTCGTGTGTCGATGAGGCACAGGTAAGAGTACTTGTCGCCGAGATCCAGTCCGGCTGTCATCAGTGGATGCTGTTTGCTACCATCCATGGTGGGCCGATCCTCCTCTCTGGGCCGTTAGAGCCCGTCGAACGTTTGCAGACCCAAGGGTACTGCGTATGGGGGGTCGGCCTTCTCATCTCATCTTCTTAGAACTCCGTTAAGGCGAAGTTCATGCCAGCGCGAAAGCCCGCGTCGAACCGGTCCGGAACCGGCCGGGAGCGTAATACAATCCGCCACCTGGGGCCGCCGACACCCTCATCCCGAGGTCCACAAC
>JBKPSF010000187.1:0-4291 GCA_046734875.1 Actinomycetota bacterium
CGAGCAACTCTCGCGCCTTCTCCCTCTCCGCGCCGCGGCTGACGAGCCCGAAGCGTCCCGGCTCGTGGCCCATGAAGAGGTTCTCCGCCACCGAGAGGTCGGGCGCGAGGGCGAACTCCTGATAGACCATCGCGACCCCCAGGGCCTGCGCGTACCGCGGCCCGTGGAATCCCATCTTCTCCCCGGAGAGCTCGATCTCCCCCCCGGAAGGCCGCTCGACCTGCGAGAGAAGCTTCATCAGCGTGGATTTACCGGCGCCGTTCTCCCCGGCCACCACATGCACCTCGCCTGGCAGTATCTCCAGGTCGACCTCATCCACGGCGAGCACGCCGGGAAACTCCTTCGATACGCCCCGCAATCTTATGATCGGTTCTTGGGCTTTGGTCTCAGGCGACGACATCGGGTTCTCCTCCCTGCACTAGGCACCCCCGAAGCCATCGAAGTCGACGTCCAGGAGCTTGCATACCACGCGCAGTTCCTCGACGTGGTCGCCGGGGATCGCGTGGATGTGGTTGGAGCCGTAACGGGAGAGGATCTCGTCGGCGTCGGCCTCCATCCTCGCGAAGGCGTGCGGCCACTCGCGTGTGGACTCCCTCATGAGCCGCTCGTTGGTTTCCCCGTCATAGCGCTCGAAGGAGCCGCGCATGACGTGCAGGCGGTAGCGGCCGTCCAACCTACTCAGCCGGGCGAAAGTAAACCCTCCCTCCGCGGCCAGGTGGTGGACGGAGGCGCCTCCGGCCGGAAAGAAGAAGACCTCAGGGTAGAGGTGCACCCGACGCATGTTCTCTTCTGGATCGTCGCTGCGGGCGGCGAACCAGGTGGCGTGCTGGCCGGAGTTGCACAGGTCCCAGATGCCGCGGTCGGAGTGGTAGTGGCGCACGTCGGCGAAGAGCACCGGCGTGCCGCTTAACTTCTTCAAGATCTGCATGGTCAGGGCTCCGTCCATGTCCGCCTCGGTGGCGCACACGTGCGTCTGTTTCGGACCCTCCCAGTCGTAGGGGTCGTTCAGGAACGCCTCGGCGACGTCCATGGTGGCGAAGTGATCCGTGAGTTCCGGCTGGGCCTTGATGCCGGAGAAGTCCAGATTCCTTTCCCCTATCAGCTCCCGCATGGCATGGTAGGAGCGGATCTGGCGCTCCAGGAGCTCCGGCGTCAGCTTCTTGCCGTCGTAATGGACCCCGGCGGCGTGCTCCTCGAGCCACCTCCTGCCCCGGCGCACGCGGCTCTCCTCGACCTTCTCCGAACGGCGCACGAGCTCCCACTGGTCGATCTCCTCCACGTCGACACCGAACTTGTCCATCCATTGGTCCGTGTTGGCGACCGCTGTGTACATGCCCATGGGCCTGCCCCCGATACGGCCAAAGGTGCTTCCCTGGAGGGAGCGCGTGGCCCCCGCAGCCCGAACGTACGCCTCCACACGGTCTTTCACTGCGGGGTCAGAGATCTCTCCCCAGGCGCGCCCGTAGACGCGCCCGATCTGGTCGAGGGCACCCGCTGCGGCGAGCATTCCCACCATCCCGGGTTGCCCGGGATCGATGCTCGAGAAGAGCAAGAGCGGCCCCGGCGTTTCCTTGGCCGCTAGCATCGTAAAGTGCGGGAAGGCCCACACCGGGTAGTTGAAAACGGTGAGTTCAGGCCTCTCGTCCGCGACGCGCCGGGCCTCTCTGGTGGCCAGCGCGTTCGTCCATACGGGCCCACCGGCGCGCACCACCCCGTGCCCCGACTCCTCCAGCGCCGAAGCTATCCGCTCCTCGACACCGAGGGCGAATTTTTCGACGTCCCGGTGGACGCCCTCCCTGCCGTCGGACATCGTAAGGATGCCTACTCGCGCCACTGCCCTAAAACCCCCTTCGTGGTTCATGCCGGCGGTCCCGCACGAGCCACGCACCCCGTCGAGAGATCGATTTTCCCAAGGAACATACCAGTCGCCGCGAGCCCGGTCAATATCCGGCGAACGGGTTGGGGTCGGTCCAGCAAGAGAGACGGGCTTGACCCCGGTTCCGGCGGTCGCTACATTGGGCCGTGGTCGGGGCAACCGCTCGAAGGGGGGAGCATGACCCGGAGTTTGCGTGTCCTTCTGATAGGCGGTCCCATGTACGATCCCCTGTACTCGCGCCTCGGCGAGTTCGAGGTGCGCGAGGGCTTCCACGTAGAGGTGGTGGATACACTCCCCCACCCGCAGCTCAACGAGCGCATCGAGGAGGAGTTCGTTTCTGGGACGGCCTCCTACGACCTGATCTCCACCCACACCAAGTACGCCCCGAGCCAGTCTGAATGGTTGACCCCCCTCGACGACGACCTAAAGGAGGCGGAGCTCGAAACGTTCAACGTCAGGACCCTGGAACTCGCGCGCATCGACGGGCGTCTCTATGGGGTGCCGCGCAACCTGGACGTGAAGCTGCTGTACTACCGCACCGACCTGATGCAGGGGCCGCCTTCCACCTGGGAGGAGTTGCTGGAGGAAGGCGCCAGGTTGAAGTCCGAAGATCACTACGGGTTCGCGTTTCCGGGCAAGGAGTCAGGGCTCTTCGGCCACTTCTTCGAGCTGCACGCGATGGCCGGGGGCACGATGTTCGCGGACGAGAACACCCCCGCCCCCAACCTCGACGACGAGGCGGGCCGCTGGGCGCTCTCCTTGCTAAAGGATCTCCGCGAGCGGGCAGCGCCCCAGGAGACGACGGAGTGGCACTACGACGAGGTGGCCGCCTGTTTCAGGGAAGGGAAGGCCGCGATGTCGACCGACTGGCCCGGGGGCTTCTACACCTACGAGGACCCCGGCCAGAGCGCGGTGGTGGGCTCCTACGACGTCGCCCTCTACCCGGAGGGGCCAGCCGGACGCTTCGTATACTCGAGCTCGCACACCTTCGCCATACCCTCCACGGTACGCGATCGCCCCGCCGCAATCGACCTGCTGCGCTTCCTCACCTCGAGGCAATCTCAGGGGCTCGAGGCAAAGCTGGGTACCCTCCCCGCGAGGGCAGACGCCCGCGAGGACGCTCGTGCCGCGGGAGAGGCGGGTTCTACGGCACAGCGGCGGTGGGAACTGCTCGCCGAAACAGAGCAGGCGGCCCTCCTCCCGCCCAAGCATCCCAACTACCCGGCGGTCGAGGATGCCATATGGGAGGGCGTCAGGGAGGCGCTTCTGGGCAACAAGAGCGTCGGGCAGGCCCTCGCAGACACCGAAGCAGCGGCCCGGCACGCGGCAGTGACCCGTCGGTAGAGGAGCGGCATGAACGCCGTCCCGCAGGTGAGAGCTTCCGAGAAGATGCCCCGCAGGACCGAGGAGTTTGCACCATGGTAGAGAAGGCGTCTATCGACCCCGCTTCACGACGGCCTCTGGGAGAAACCGGAATCTACGTGTCGCCGGTCTGCGTCGGGTGCGCCGCTCTGGGCGACATGCCCGAGACGTTCGAATACTCCGTTCCCCGGGAGCGGGCCTTCGAGACGCTGCGCGCTGTCTTCGAAAGTCCGATCAACTTCCTGGACACGGCCGCGTCCTACGGCGATGGAGAGAGCGAACGGCGCATCGGCGAGGTGCTCCGAGGGATCGGGGGGCTACCCGAGGGGTGCGTGCTTTCGACCAAGGCCGACCGTGATCTGACGACCGGGGAGTTCTCCGGGGAGCAGATGCGACGCTCCGTCGAGCGCAGCTTGAGACTGTTGGGACTGGACGCGTTGCGGCTGGTATACCTGCACGACCCCGAACACGAGACCTACGAGCACATGATGGCGCCCGGTGGCCCCGTAGAGGTGCTCCTCGCCCTCAAAGAAGAAGGCCTCATCGAACACCTCGGGGTGGCGGGCGGCCCGATAGACCTGATGATCAGGTACGTAAAGACCGGACTGTTCGAGGCGGTCATAACCCACAATCGCTACACGCTCGTGAACCGAACGGCCGAGCCCTTGTTGAACGCCGCCGCCGAGCTCGGCGTCGCCGCGCTTAACGCCGCGCCCTACGGGAGCGGCATACTGGCGAAGGGTCCGGACGCGTACGCCCGCTACGAGTACGGGGAAGCGTCCGAAGAAGTGGTCGAACTGGTACGCAAGATGCAGGACGAATGCGGAAAGTTCGACGTCCCCCTCGGCGCCGCCGCCCTGCAGTTCTCCTTACGGGACCCGCGCGTGGTCTCGACCATAGTCGGGGTCAGCCGTCCGGAGCGCGTGGAGCAGACACTAGACCTCGCCTCTCGTCCGGTTCCCGAGGAGTTGTGGACGAGGCTAGAGTCCTGTCTTACGGCTCTTTAGAGCTAGCCTACTGAGCAGAACTCTACGAGCGCCCGAGGTCTTCAGC
>JBKPSF010000188.1:0-4047 GCA_046734875.1 Actinomycetota bacterium
TTAGCGCAGGTTCTAGAACCATTCATCAAGACGCCTGGCGCCTCAGGAAGGCGGCCGCCTTGGTGAAGCTCCTCGCCCTGGCTCCCGACCATCGCATGCACCGAGAGCAGGTGATGGACCTGCTCTGGCCCGACTCGGCCAAGAGGGCGGCATCGAACAACCTGCGCCAAGTCGTCTACGGTGCTCGCAAGGTACTCGATCCCTCCTCGGGTTCTCGTGAGGGCTACCTGAGCCTCAAGGACGAGCAGCTCGTCCTGTGCCCAGAGGGACGGCTGTGGGTGGATGTGGATGCTTTTGAGGGCGCTGCGGCAACCGCACAACGCTCCAGGGAGCCGGCGACCTACAGGTCGGCGATCGACCTATACGGGGGCGAGCTTCTTCCCGAGGATCGCTACGAGGGATGGGCTGAGGGTAGACGCGATGAACTTCGGCAGCTGTACCTGGCGCTCCTCATCGAGCTCGCCGTACTCTACGAAGAACGCGAGGAGCACTCCCTGGCCATAGAGGTGCTCAGGAAGGCGACCTCAGAGGATCCCACCCTGGAGGAGGCGCACACGTCCCTCATACGCCTCCACGCCCTATCCGGCAGGCCCGAGCGTGCCCTCGCCCAATACGAACGCCTACGCGACGCCCTCCAGAGGGGTATAGGCACCCGACCTACCGGGGCGACACGCCGCCTGCGCGACGAGATAGCGGCAGGGAGGCTACCACCGACGCCACCCTCTGAAGCAGCAGCGCAGCAGGTGCCCTCCGACGGCGCCAAGCACAACCTGCCCGCGCCGATAACCAGCTTCGTGGGACGCGAGCGGGAGATCGTCGACGTAAAGAGGGCGCTCTCCATGACCCGCCTCCTCACCATCACAGGCGCGGGGGGCACGGGCAAGACGCGCCTCGCCCTTGAGGTCGCCCGTGAGCTGGTGGGTGCCTACCCCGACGGGGCGTGGCTGGTGGAGCTCGCGTCCCTCTCCGAGCCAGGGCTCGTGGCCCGGGAGGTAGCGGAAACTTTGGAGGTGCGGGAGCGCCCCGAAGAGCAGCTCGTCGATACGCTCGCTGATGTTCTGGCAGGCAAGGAGATGCTGTTAGTTCTCGACAACTGCGAGCACCTGGTGGAGGAGGCGGCCCGCCTGGTGGATGTGCTTCTCGCCTCGTGCCCAAACCTGAGTTTGCTTGCCACTAGCCGCGAGCCCTTGGGCGTTTCGGGAGAGGTTAATCGGACTGTGCCTCCCCTCTCCCTGCCGGATTCGGCTAACGGAGGGGTCACCGCCGAGGCCCTCATACGCTACGAGTCGGTGAGGTTGTTTGTGGACCGCGCCCGCCTAAGGTTACCGGACTTCGAGCTCACGCAAGAGAACATCCGAGCTGTGGCTAGAATTTGTCGCAAGCTAGCTGGCGTACCGCTGGCCATAGAGCTGGCCACGGCGAGGATGGGGGCTTTGGCGGTGGAGCAGGTCGCCCAGAAGCTCGAAGCGTCTCTCGATGTACTGAAGAGCAACATCCGTAGTACCCAGCCCCGTCAGCAGACCCTCAGGGCAACCCTTGACTGGAGCCACGAGCTACTCTACAAGAACGAGCGGACGTTCTTCGGGAGGCTTTCGGTGTTTGCCGGAGGCTGGACGCTAGAGGCGGCCGAAGCGGTGTGTTCGCTTGGAGGGATCCAGAAGGACGACGTCTTGGACCTTCTCGGGGGGTTGGTGGACAAATCGCTAGTTGTGGCAGGGTCGGGAACGGACGGCGCGGTGCGCTACGGGATGCTGGAGCCGATCCGGCAGTATGCCAAGGAGAAGCTGGAACACAGCGGAGAAATCCGAGAGGTGCGGGGTCGACACGCCGCCTTCTTCCTCGCCCTAGCGGAGCAAGCCGAACCAGAGTTATTGTGGGGAGGCGAAGACCAGCAAAGGGCGTGGCTCGAACTACTCGAAGCCGACCACGACAACATTAGGATAAGCCTCACCTGGACGATCGAGCGAGAAGAAGCGGACCTAGGTCTGCGCGTTGCCGGAGCGTTGTATTGGTTCTGGCACGTGCGGGGCTACTTCGATGAGGCGAGAAGGTGGCTAGAGGAGGCCCTGGCCAAGCACGGATGGACCTCCGCCATGACGCGCGCCAAGGCTCTGGACGCGTTGGCCTGGGTGGCCGCCAACCAGGAAGACGTGGATCGGGCGGAAGCGGCCGCCACAGAAGGACTCGAACTGAGCGAGGAAGCAGAGATTGAGGCAAGCCTCTTGGTTTCCTTCCAAAATTTGCTGGGGCAGATGGCGCGAGATAGAGGAAACAGTGATCGGGCGAGGGAACTACACGAAGGGGCCTTGGCACTGTCATGGAAAACGGGCGACAAGAGGGATCTCGCGGCGGCCCTCGACGGCCTTGCCGGTTTCTGGCTGGAGCAGGAAGATTACGTGCAAGCCAAGGAGCTATACGAAGAGTCCATAGCCCTGATGCGGGAGTTGGGGGCCAGCGTCTACCTTGCCAACGGACTGATTAGCCTGGGCTACCTATTCCTACTCGAAGGCGATGCCGAACGGGCGGGGGCCCTGAACGGGGAAGCCGCGGCCCTCCTACGCAGAGTTGGTAACAGGTCCAGTCTGCCGACCGCTCTCGATAACCTAGGGTGGGCGACGCTACTGCGTGGTGACCACGAACGAGCCAAGGCCTTCTACGAAGAGAGCTTGAGGTCATGTCGTGACCTCAGTGAAAATGTATTCGCTGCAGAGCAGGGAATAGCTGCCGAGAGCCTCGATGGATTGGCGTGCGTCGCCGGGATTTTCGGAGAAGACGAACGGGCAGCCAAGATGTTCGGAGCCGCAGGGACGGTGCAAGAGACGATAGGCAACCATCATACGCCCGCGGAGCGCGCCCTGCGAGAACCGTACCTGACTAACGTCCGCTCTCGGCTCGATGAGGCATCGTGGGAAGCGGCGTTCGCCGAAGGACAGGCTATGACGTTCGAGCAGGCCGTCGAGTACGCTCTCTCCGGAGCGTATGCCTCCCCAGCGGGGAATGCAGACGAATCGGGAGTCTCGGAAAACCCGCCGCTCGTTGCCTTAACTCCCCGGGGGCGAGAGGTAGCCACCCTCGTCGCCCGCGGACTCACCAACCGCCAGATCGCCACGGATCTCTCCATCTCCGAACACACGGTCGCAACCCATATCGCCAAGATAACGAAGAAGCTGGGGCTCCATTCTCGCGCTCAAATCAGTGCCTGGGTGACCGAACAGCGGATAGCCTCGGTGAACCGGGACTAGAGAGCACTCTCTGCTCCGAACTTATCAGCCGCCAGCTAATTATGTTCAGCTACGAGTTACGAATATCCATAAATACTTAGATCTAACTACGTCTTGAGGGGCTTCAGATAACGCCTAGTTAACGGTCGCCGT
Organism: Actinomycetota bacterium; assembly: GCA_046734875.1. GTDB lineage: Bacteria > Actinomycetota > Rubrobacteria > Rubrobacterales > Rubrobacteraceae > Rubrobacter_D. The sequence continues at coordinate 3,375 of JBKPSF010000188.1, forward strand.
CTAGACTGCCCGCATGACGCTACAGACGGTACATACGTTCCATGGGGGCTGTCAGTGACCGGTGAGGATGTTGTATGTGATCGGTGGAGCCTACTTCATGTTCGGAGGCAACTACTGATCCAGCGTAGCTCGCGGCTAAAGCGTGGGATCGGAGAGGGAGAGAAGATGATCGGGAGCATGCGGATCGAATCGGTTTCGGTGCCGGTCGGCGACCAGGGGCAGGCCAAGAGCTTCTACGTCGACACTTTAGGCTTCGAGCTGCTGGTGGAGGACACCTGGAGGGAGGGCATGCGCTGGTCGGAGGTGGCCCCCGAAGGTTCCACGACATCGCTTATGCTGGTCACCTGGCAGGCGGGCATGCTCCCGGGCATGCACCGGGTCATCGTCCTAGCTACCGAGGAGATCCAGGCGGTCCACCGGGGGTTGGTCTCCAAAGGCATCGAGTTCGAGTTGCGGCCCACCGAGACGCTCAGGGGGACGCAGGCGATGTTCCGCGATCCCTTCGGCAATCCCTTGATGCTCTGGGAGCACACGGTGGCGCGGGTCTGGAACGTGCCCGCTGAGGGGCCGGTCTTCAGGCTAGTGGAAGGGAGTAAGGAAGTGAGAATTTCATGAGGCCAGAAGAAGCGCAGATCGGCAAGCGGGTGAGGGTCAGGGACGACCATCGCAAGAC
>JBKPSF010000189.1:0-4112 GCA_046734875.1 Actinomycetota bacterium
GCGGCCCTGGAAAGGACCGGGCGGTCAACTGCGAGATGCTCGTCGCGATCCCCTGAGCTCCCGGGGCGTTGCCGTAGTGTTTCGGCCTTGTTTTCGGGCTCTTTTGGAGACCCGATCGGACCGACAACCCCTTTTTCAACAGGCTGACGAATTCCGCGAACTTCGCCTTTACGGTTATCTACAAAGTTGGCCTTAATGCTAGGTCTACACCTATACCATCTCCATCGCTAGCAAATCCTTCTACGCGGCGTTACGCGACCTCGACCAGCAGCTCACTCAGCTCTTTAGGCATCGTGACCATCGGGACGTGCCCCGTGGGCAGCTCCCGGTAGCCCCAGCCTTCCTCCGTTCGTGCTCGCTGTGCGAACGGACGGAATACGGGTGCCAGCACCGGGTTAACCGTGCAGGCGATGTAGGTGCGTGGCAAACGCCCGGCGGCCTCGCTCGAAAGACTAACGGGACCCTCAAAGGTCTTAAGCGGTTGAAGAACGAGCTTGGAGGCAAACCGGCGGGCATCCTCTTCGTCGGCAATCGCGAATGCTCCGAGGGGTTGTGGTGGTATGCCTATCCCTTCCCCCGAAACCCTGGCCGCTTCTCGGTAGCCCTCGGCCCTCTCCGGCGGCATGAGGTCGAACATACGCTGGCCGTCTTTGGGTACCCAAGCATCCAAATACACAAGATGGGAGAGCTTCTGCGCCACACCCTCGGCGACCGCCGTTGTCACCACCCCGCCATAGCTGTGGCCGACGAGCACCACGTCTTGGAGGTCCTCGTACTCGATCACCCCGACGACATCTTCTACATGCGTGTCCAACCCCTCCACGCAGCCCAGCAGGTGCGCCCGCTCCCCGAGACCGGTGAGAGTCGGCGTGTACACCTCATGGCCACTGGCTCTCAGATGGAGGACCACTCGCCGCCAACTCCATCCGCCCTGCCAGCCGCCATGCACGAGCACGAATGTCACCATGTGAACCTCCTCTTCGCAGGGGTCGGTAGCCTATCGTTCCATCCGCTCGAACCATCGTGCCCGCGCATCGGATGCCTCGAAGGGATCTGCATAGTAGCGCGTCTCTTTGAAGACCTTCCCCTCGAGCAGCTCGAGGATTAGCACGAAGTCCCCTTCTCGCCCGCCGCCGTAGTCCACGCTCCCCTCCACCACCCAAAGCCCTTCCCTCACCAGCACGCGGCGCGGCCACCTTGGGGGGCGCGATCCTGCGTTGGACTCCTGGAACTCCCTCATCGTGTCGCGGCCTCTGAGTCGCTCTCCGGACTGGGGCCACTCCATCGTGTACTCCTCGTGGCGTATGCTGTCTTCCGCATCGGCGCTGAGGAGGGAATACAGCTCGGTTAGGAACTCGTGGGCCTGCCGTTCGTCCATCTGATCGAGGTCGGGTACCCGCTGGCGCTCGGCCATCGTGGCTGCTCCTTTTGTGGGTATTGGGTCGCGTATGTGCTCTTCGGGGAGCCTCTCGATGGAGTCCCGAGAGGTACCCCAAGGGCGAGCTACCCTCGTATCACCGACTCAGCCGGCCGTGGGGCGGTTATGGGGTCGGCGTGTCGGTGCACCACCTTCCACCCTCCCTCCTCGGGCCGATAGATCATCGTGACCCTGAGGGTGGACGGGGCGACGTCCTCCCTTCCGCCTACCTTGCCCTCCGCGTGCTCAAGCCACAGGGTGTAGGCGAACTCGGGGGTTACGCGTTTCTCCACGATCTCGACGCCCACGAAGCGGCCGTCCCTGAACAGAGAGGCGGCATGCTCGATGGTGGCAGCGACCTCATCCCATCCGTGCGCCGGGGGACCGAGGGGGTTGGCCAGGGTGACGTATTCCCTATGGGAGAACAGCTCCTTGACGGGCTCGGGGTTGCCTTTCATGAACTCGCCGAGCCCCAGCTGGTATCGCTCGATGAGATCGTCTAGGTCGTCTGCGGCGGACATCAGTAGGGATCACCTCCAAGGTTCGTGCGTCGTCCTATGCCCAAGGACACTCTCTGCGATCATCCTACGCTATGCACCCAAGTGCGTGGAAGGGTTCAGCCTGTTGAAAAAGTCGGCATCGAGCCGATTGTGACCAAGAATCGGGCTCGGAATGCCCCAGATCGGTGCGTTTGGTGCCAAAAAGTGCCCGATATGGGTATGTGTCCTGTCAAGTGTGTAAATCGCCTCGCGCGCGATTCCGCTCCTGTTTGCTTTCTCTAGCCTGCTACTAACTCCGGTTGCTCTTGCCTCTCTTCCTTGCCTTCCAGTTTCGCCAGTGAGCCCGCACTGAAGTAACGCTTGGAAACCTGCCACTCCTCGTGCTGCTCCGAGAGCACCGCTCCCACCAGCCTTACCACCATCGCCTCGTTCGGGAATATGCCAACCACGCTCTGGTCCTCCTCTTGACCTCCTTGTTCACTCGCTCCAGCGGGTTGTTCGACCAGATCTTCTGCCAGTGTTCCTGCGGGAAGCTCGCGTAGGCCAACACTTCTTCCTCGGCCTCCTCCATCAGCCCCGTAAGCCTCGCAAAACGGGACCGGAAGCCGTCCGCGACCCTTAGCCATTGCTCGCGAGCGCTTGCGGCATCGGGCTGGGCGAAGACGGTACGGATGGTCGCTCGCACCATCTGCTGGGCAGCCTTGGGGACCAAAGAGAGGGCATTGCGCATAAAATGCACCCTGCACCTCTGCCAGGAGGCCCCTACCAGTACCGCTTCGATGACACCATTGAGACCCCGGTGGGCGTCGCTGGTTACCAGCCTCACCCCCGAGCTACCAAAGAGCGCAAGATCGAGGCCCAGAAAGCCCCGTCCTCGCTCGGTCCCACGTCAACTCCCAAAACCTCCCGCTCCCCGCTCTTCCCATTTACCCCCACCGCGATCACCACCGCTGTGGAGGCTACACGCCCGTCCTGGCGAGCCTTCACGTAGGTCGCATCGAGCCAGACGTAGGGGTATGGGTCCTCCAGCGGCCGGCCTCTGAAGCGCTCGACCTCGTCGAGCTCCTCGCAGAGCCTAGATACCTGGCAGGAGAGGGATCCTGCCTTCCGATGGGGCCTCTTGCCACGGTGGTGGGCGGCGGACGCGCCGGGTGCCCTGCGTCGCATCGATCGCCTCACGAGAAGTCCGCCGCGGTGATGCCGTCGGGGTGCCCAGGCGGCCACTCCACCAGCTCGATCCGGTAGCCGTCCGGGTCGGTGAGCCAGCTCGTCCAGAAATCGTCAGAACCGTTCGGTGACTTCGGTGGTTCCGCATCGATGCCCTGGGCCGTGAGGCGGGCGACGGTGTCGTGCAACGCCTCCACCTGGATGACGAGGTGGTTCAACCCGCCCGGGTCGACCCGGCCACCCGTGGGCTCGTGGACGAGTTCGAGGCTGATGAACTCGTCGCCGGGAAGCTTGAGCATCGTCAGGCTGCCGAACTCTGTTTCGGGCACTTCGCCGAGCTTCTGGAAACCAAGCGTGGTATAGAACTCGAGCGACCGCTCTAGATCAGACACCCGAAGACCGATGTGCAAAGTTCTCATGTGGTCCTTTCGTCAGTTCAGCGACGGATGCGGTAGGGGATGTGGGTGGCCTCCGGGGTGTCGATCACCCGAACGACCTCCAACTCGATCCGCGACGGCAACACCTCGAACAGCCGCCGGCCGGCTCCGAACAGCACCGGGACGTGGGAGATCAGCATGAGGAAGTCCTTGCCTTCAAGAGGCCGGGAGGTAGGTGAGGAGGACCACTCCGGACTCGAACCGCTTCACGTCCTCGAGCCTCATCCAAACGGTTCCCCTGTCGCCGAGCACGTGGACGTTTCCCTGGCCCCAGACGAGCGGGTTCAGGTACACTTCGTACTCGTCGATCAGACCCCTCTCGGCGAGGGCGTACGCGAACTCGCCGCTGCCGTGCATGAACAGCTCACCGTCGACCTCCTCCTTCAGCCTCGGGATCGAGTCCTCGAGGTCCCCCACGAGCAGGGTCGCGTTCCACTCGAGATCCCCGGACAGGGTTCTGGACCCGACGTACTTCGGCAGCGCGTTGACCATGTCCGCCCACTTGCCCGATTGGCTCGGCCAGTATCCGGCCAGACCCTCGTAGGTCTTGCGACCCAGCACCAGTCCGCCGGATCTGGCCTGACGCTCGAA
>JBKPSF010000190.1:0-8314 GCA_046734875.1 Actinomycetota bacterium
CCGAGGCGCAGACCGGGTTCGGTTGAAACCGGTGCGGCCGGCGTTGATGGCCTGGTCCCGGGCAATGGGGCCCCGTGAACCGTGTCAGGACCGGAAGGTAGCAGCACTAAGCGGGTAACCTCATGTGCACCGGGGTAGCCAAACCGGAGCCGGCGGCCGGAAGTTCGCGGAACGCGGCCACGTCGAAGGCGGGGTGCGCGGCATATTAGCCAGTCAGCATTTCAGCTTGCTGGGTGGCGGCGCTCGGTACCTTCTACAGACCCCATTCGACTTCTCGCCGACATCTGGGTTCGTGGTTTTGACAAGAGTCGCGCATCGCACATAAACCTGAAATGCTGAAGTGCTGAAATGCTGACTGGCTGTATACTACACGCGTGATCCAAACGAACCGACGTTACTCCTTATGAAACACACCACGCTCTATCGCAAGTGGCGTCCGCGTGCTTTCAGTGGGATCGTGGGCCAGGAGGCGGTGGTGCGGACGCTCAGGCGTGCTATCGAGACTGACCGGGTCTCGCATGCTTACCTTTTCGCTGGTCCTCGGGGGACGGGGAAGACCAGCACGGCTAAGGTTCTGGCGATGGGGTTGAATTGTGAGAAGGGGCCTACTGCGGAGCCGGATGGGACTTGCGAGAGTTGCCGGGCTATCGTGGGGAACTCTTCTATCGATGTGCTGGAGATGGATGCGGCTTCCAACCGTGGGATCGATGAGATCCGGGACCTCAGGGATAAGGTGAACCTCGCGCCCGCTGCCGGGCGGGTGAAGGTCTACATCATCGATGAGGTCCACATGTTGACCACGGAGGCCTTCAACGCCCTGCACAAGATGCTCGAGGAGCCGCCCGAGCACGTCGTGTTCGTGCTCGCCACCACAGAGAAACACAAAGTCTTACCGACCATAATCAGCCGCTGTCAGAGCTTCGACTTCAGGCGTCCCAGCATCGAGACGCTAACGGAAAAGCTCAGGGAGATCTCCGCCGCCGAGGGCATCGAGGTCGAGCCCGAGGCCCTTACCGTTATCGCGCGCGAGGGGAGGGGTTCCTTCAGGGACGCGGAGGGGCTCCTGGATCAGCTTTCGTCCTTTTCTGAGGGTGGGATAACGGCCTCCAGGGTACGCGAGTTGCTCGGCGGTGTCGGGCCGGAGGCGCTGGTCGAAACCACCTACGCCCTCTCCGAACGCAGGGCCTCAGGTGCCCTGCGCGTCGTGGACCGTCTCTCGAACGAAGGCAAGGACCTCGGCCAGTTCGTCGTCGAGCTGCTGGCGCACCTTAGAAACCTGATGCTCCTTCCGCACGCCCCCGAGATCGCGCTCGCGGGCGTTGGGGCCGAAGAGCGGCCCCCGCTCGAAGAACAGGCAAACGCCGTACCGACGGCAGAGGTGGTGCGGCTCGTGGACGCCCTGGGCGACTCCCTGAGCCGCATACGCCGCGGCGGAGACCCGAAGCTGGAGCTCGAGCTCACCTTCCTCAAGCTCACCCGCGACTACACCGAACCGGACCTTAGTACCCTATTGGGCCGCCTGGAAGCGCTGGAGAGAGCCGTGGCGAACGGAAGCGTCGCGCCCAGAACCCCACAACAGTCCACGTTGGAGACTGCTGAATCGTCGCGCGAGGCGCCGCGGTCCGTGGAGCGAGAAGCTCTGGAGCCGGAGGCGCCGTCGGACGAAGCCTCGGTTCGGGAAGAGCCCAAGGGCCGGCCGGAGGGCGGGGTGGACCTCGCGGCGGGCTGGGGTGGGATCATGGGCGAGCTCAAGCGCCGCAGGCAGGCGCTCACGGCGGCGGTCTACGGCGAGGCACGGGTCGAGGGCTTCGACGGCAAGGTACTGCACCTCGTCTACCCCGAAGAGCAGAGCTTCTACGTCGGGATGGCGAGGGACCCTGCACACATCGAAAAACTTGGCGCGGTCCTCGAAGAGCGCCTCGGGGTTAAGCCACGCCTCGAGATCAGGGCCGAGGGAGGAGAATCGCCCACTCCGGCAGCAGAAGAGCCACCCCCGATTGAGCGGCGCGCCCCCGAGCCGCGTCAGGCCTTCGAAGAACCCTCGCCCGATAAGGGAAGTTCCAACGGATCGGCCGGCCCAGACGGCCACCACCGTGCCCCCGAGCCGGAGGCGAGTGCAAGGGGTGGCGAGATCCAGGACGAGCGCGAGGTCTTCGAAATGGCTCGCGAGTACGACCTGTTTGGTGAGAACGATCGCGGGTAAGTAGGCTACACGCGTCGGGCGGGTGGGTGGCGCGGGCTCATCGAGATCGCCTGTATCGCTCGGTGCCGGCGGACCGAGGCGCGTCCCCGGTCTGCCAACGGGCGAGTCATTCTGCTTCCGGCCCGTCGTAATGGTCGGGCCTCCACGGGCGCAGGCGGGGCCACCACGCAGGCACGGCGCGTCGATAGGCCTCGTACTCGGCCCCGAACCTTCGTCCCAGCTCCGGTTCCTCGTAGAAGCGGACGAAGGAGCCGACCGCCATCCAGACGACCGCGGCGTAGGCGAGCAGCACCGGTTGTCCGAGGACCAGGGCTTGACCGAAGATGACCGCTATCACCGCCACGTACATGGGGTTTCGGACGTATCGGTAAGGCCCGCCGACGACCAGGCGGTCGGGTGCGGCGACCGGCGCCGGCGTCCCGAGGCCCTCCACGACGAAGCGCCAGAACGCCCTGACCAGCACGGCCAGCCCGGCGACGAGCAGCACCGCGCCGAGCACCCGCGCGGGCGTCATGAAAGGCAGGGGCTCCCTTACTTGCCAACCCGTAAGCCACCATGGGACGAGTCCCGCCACCACGCCAGGGGCCGCCAGGAAGAACACCGCGCTGCCCACCGCGGCCGTTCGTTTGCGCATCCTCGATCTTCTCCTTCGGTGGCTAATGCCCGCCGTACGGTTAGTTTACCCTTGGACCCGGTCGGTACGAACCGCGGGCACTAAGGATTTGCTCATCATGCCTGTCCTCCTCCGGAAATCTGCCGAAAAATCGAGAAGAATCTATCGTAGACGATCCGGGGATCTTCGACCCTCGATTGTCCCAGGGCTCCTAGCGCGGCTTGCCGAACCGATTTCCTGGGGCATACTGGTGGCATGGACGCCAGGGAACCACGGCCGGCCCGCGAATACCAGCCGGATGATCTCGACCTGAAGATCCTCGACGTGTTGCGCGGGGGCCCAAGGAGTGCCTACCGGCTGGCCAGGACGCTCGCCCGCGCGGGAGAGAGCGTCGACACCGAGGCCGTTCGCTCACGCCTCATGACGCTGGCCTCCCGCAGCCTCGTGGCTGGCACACCGTCCGGCCCTGCGGAAGAAGCAGAATCGCCCACTTCCGACCCGTGGAAGATAACCCCAGAGGGACGCATCTTCGTCGAGCCTGAGGAGGGGGTGGCGAGCGCCCCCTACGACCGCGACCTCGGCGGCGAGGAGGAGAGTGGCCGCGACGCCGGCTTCTGGGTCCTGATCGCGATAGCCGTAGTCACCGCGGTGTGCGCCGCATTCTCGCTCCTCATCGCGACCGGAGTCTTCTAGCCATCAGCCGCCACATTTTTTGCTGATAGCTGACCGCTGTTGGCTAATGGCTTTACAACGTGTCGGACCCGGGGGGCCTCTAACGGTATACTCTGTGCTCGGAAATTGTGTGGATGCGTCGCCGCCGCACGGAAGCTTTGAGATACACGGCGCGTCTGGAGAGGAGAATCTAGTATGTCACCGCGACAGCGACAGAACGTAAACAAGATGATGCAGCAGGTACAGCAGATGCAGCAGCAGATGCAGCAGGCCCAGGAGGAGCTCGCAAAAGAGACCGTGACGGCTAGCGCCGGCGGTGGGGCCGTCAAGGCGACGATGACCGGCGGGATGGAACTCGTTTCCATCGAGATAGACCCGGAGGTCGTAGATCCCGAGGACGTGGAGATGCTGCAGGACATGGTGCTCGCTGCCGTCAACGAGGCCATGACGAGCTCGCAGGAGCTGGCCAACAAGAAGCTGGGTGGGATCACCGGCGGCCTCGGCGACCTCGGGCTGAACATACCAGGTCTCTAGGGGTTCTTTGGCAACCTACGCAAGGCCAGTAGAGAGGCTCATAACCGAGCTCTCCAAGCTGCCCTCCATCGGCCCGAGGAGCGCGCAGCGTATCGCCTTCCACGTCATCAGGGGCAAGAAAGAGGACGCCATCGGGCTCGCCGAAGCGCTGCAGGAGGTCAAGGAGAAGATCAAACCCTGCAAGCGCTGCTTCAACCTGACCGAGGCCGAAGAGTGCGAGATCTGCCGCGACACCCGAAGGGACCAGACGGTGATCTGCGTGGTGGAAGACCCCTACGATATCGGCCCCATAGAACGCACCAACGAGTACCGCGGCCTCTACCACGTCCTCGGCGGCGCCTTGTCTCCTCTGGACGGCATAGAACCGGAAGACCTCCGCATAGCCGAGCTCCTCGAGCGCGTCAGGAACGAGGGGACAACTGAGCTCGTCGTCGCTACCAACCCGAACACTACCGGAGAGGCGACGGCGCTCTTTATCGCGCAGGAGGTCAAAGATTTGCCCGTCAGGGTGACGGCGCTCGCGAGCGGCCTCCCCGTCGGCGGGGACCTGGAGTACGCGGACGAGGTTACCCTGGGCCGGGCCTTCGCCGGAAGACGCGAGTTGTAGCGATTTGCTTTGCAAACCGCGCTGGTCAGCACTTCAGCATTTCAGCACTTCAGCTATCGGCTATTGATTTCTCGGTTTGTGCCGATAGGTTTGCTACAGGGTTATGACTGAGACGAAAGCTCGAAATGCTTTGGGTGGGATGAGTCGTCGGGCGGTCGAGTCGCTCGGGGAGACGGTTGCGAGTTTGGTGCCGCGGGAGGCGACGCTCGTGAAGATGCCGGAGTTGGAGCCCGAGCTCGCTGATGCTTTGGGCAAGATGGGCGCTGCGAGGTTGTACTCGCACCAGTTGGAGGCTTACGAGCGGGTCAGGGCCGGGGAGAACGTCGTGGTGGCCACGGCGACGGCGAGTGGGAAGTCGCTTTGCTACAAGATACCGGCTTTCGAGAACGCTCTGGGTAAGGCGAGCCGGCGGGCGGTTTTTCTGTATCCGACGAAGGCTCTGGCCCAGGATCAGCTCGGCAAGATCGAAGCGTTCGGGTTGCGCGGCGTGCATCCTGCGACCTACGACGGGGACACGCCGCGTGCCCTCCGAGCGGACATCAGGCGCAGGGCGAACGTCCTGCTGACGAACCCTGACATGCTCAACGTCGGCATCCTGCCCAACCACGAGGCCTGGGCGGATTTCTTGCGGAATCTTGAGATCGTGGCCGTTGATGAGGCGCACGTGCTCCGCGGCGTCTTCGGTTCGCACGTGGCCGCGGTGCTGCGCCGTCTGAGGCGGGCGGCGATGCTGCACGGCGGCGACCCGAAATTTATCTTGACGAGCGCCACGATCGCCAACCCTCAGGAGCTCGCCGAGAGCCTTATAGGCGTGCCCTTCAGCCTCGTGGACAACGACGGCGCCTCGACGGGCGAGCGGCGCGTCGTGTTCCGCAATCCCCCGCTGCTCGACAAGGAGAAGGGGGAGAGGCGGAGCCTCTTGACGGAGGGCGCGCTCGTCTTCGCCAATTTGGTCTCGCAGGGCGTGAGGACCATCGCCTTCGCCAAGTCCAGGAAGTCCGCCGAGCTGATCTACCGTTACGCAGCGGACAGGCTTGGTGTCGATGGCGCGCGTAGGATCTCTCCCTACCGCGCGGGCTACACCCCGCGAGAACGACGGGAGATAGAGGGTCGCCTCTTCCGCGGCGACCTGCTAGGCGTCGTTTCGACGAACGCGCTGGAGCTGGGGGTGGACGTTGGCGCCCTCGACGCCGTCGTCTGCTGCGGCTACCCGGGAAGCGTCGCCTCCATCTGGCAGCAGTGGGGCCGCGCGGGCCGCGGCAAGGACCCTGCCCTCGCCGTGTACATCGCAGGCCGAGACTCACTAGATCAGTTCCTCATCGAGAACCCTCCAAGGGTTCTGGGCAGGAGGGTCGAGGCGGCCAGGGTAACCATGGAGAACGCGTACATCCTCGGCCCGCACCTGCTCGCCGCCGCCCACGAGGCGCCGCTCGACGCCGGCGACGAGGAATTCTTCGGACCGGCCTACAGGAGCGTCGCCAAGACGATGATGGAGGCCAGGCTTCTCGCCTCCAGCGGTGGCCGGCTGGTCTACGTCGGCGGCGACAGCCCGGCGCGCAACATCTCGCTGCGCTCGGCCTCCTCCGAGACGGTCCTTATCGCCGACGCCGACGGCGAGCTCATAGGTACCGCGGAAGCTACGCGCGCCCCGAGCGAGCTGCATCCAGGCGCGACCTACCTCCATCGGGGGAATGCCTACGAGGTGGAAAGCCTGGACCTCCGGCTCCACCAGGCGGTCGCCCGTCGCGTCCCGAACCGCTACTACACCAGGCCGCGCGTCGAGACAGACGTGGAGGTCATGGAGGAGGTCGAGGCCAGGGACCTCGCGAACGGGGCTGTGCTTCACTGGGGGAGGGTGAGGACCACCGACTCCGTTACTTACTTCAAGAAGGTCCGGGTGGCCGACGACAAGGAGGTCGGGGTGTATCCACTGGACCTCCCTGATGTTACGTTGGAGACGCAGGCCCTCTGGGTCACGTTGCCGCCGCTTCCCAGAGAGGCGAGACCCAGCTTCGAGAGTTTCGGGGGGGCCTTGCACGCCGGGGAGCACGGCATGATCGGGCTTCTTCCCCTCTTTGCGATGTGCGACCGCGCCGACATCGGCGGCCTCTCCACACCCGCGCACCGCCAGAGCCGCCTACCCACGATCTTTGTCTACGACGGCTACCCCGGCGGCGTCGGCATCTCCCGCCGCGGCTACGACGCCTTCGAGTCCCTGGCCCGCGACACCCTCGGCGTCATAACCCGTTGCCCGTGCAAGAAGGGATGCCCGTCGTGCATCCAATCCCCCAAGTGCGGCAACTGGAACGAGCCCCTGAGCAAGGACGGGGCCGTCAGCCTCCTCCGCTACCTGCTCGGCCAGACAGGCCGCTACCCGACCCTGTGACGGGGACGCGCTACGTCGCCGTCGTCGGTTCAGGCATGGCAGCCGGAAAGCTTTACGATGAAGCCCGCGAGGTCGGCCGCCTCGTCGCCCAGAGGGGAGGGACCGTAGTCTGCGGCGGGCTTTCGGGCGTGATGGAAGCCGCGGCCCGCGGGGCTACGGAGGCCGGCGGCACGGCCATCGGCATCCTGCCCGACGAGGACCGCAAGCGGCAGAACGAATATCTCACCTACTCCGTGGCGACGGGGGTGGGACAGGCCAGGAACCTGGCAGTGGTGTGTTCGGGGGACGTTGTCATCGCCGTCGGTGGCGAGTACGGGACGCTCTCGGAGATAGGGCTTGCCAGGAAGGTGGGGCGGACCGTCGTGGTGCTCGGAGGGTGGGACCTCGGGGAGCACGTGACCGTGGCCGGGTCGCCCGATGAGGCGGTCGAGGCAGCATTCGAACTCCTCGGCGGTTAGGATCTAGTACTTTCGACGAAGAACTTCGAGAACTGGAGGTCGTGCCATGGAAAACGGGCGGGTTGCGCTGGTGAGCGGGGGAAACAGGGGGATCGGGCTGGAGGTCTGCCGCCAGCTCGCAGAGAGGGGACTAACGGTCGTCATGGGCTCCCGTGACGCCGAACAGGGCCGGGCCGCCGCATCCAAGCTCCCCGATGGCGTGGTCGTCCACCAGCTCGACGTCGCGGACGCGGAGAGCGTAGAGAGGATCTCGCGCTCCATCGGGGACGAGTTCGGCCGGCTCGACGTCCTGGTGAACAACGCGGCCATCTCCAACGACGAGGGACAGGGCGGTGTCGACGCCGACCTCGACCGGGTGAGAGAAGCCTTGGAGGCCAACCTGTTCGGGGCCTGGCGCCTGTGCGAGGTGGCGATCCCCCTCATGCGACGCCACGGCTACGGGCGCATCGTCAACGTCTCCACGGGCCTCGCGTCCCTGGAGGACATGGGCGGTGGCTCCCCCGGGTACCGCGTCTCCAAGACCGCCCTCAATGTCCTGACGCGCATCCTCGCCTCCGAGTTGCGCGGTAGCGGCATCCTCGTCAACGCGGTCAACCCCGGTTGGGTGCAGACCGACATGGGCGGCTCTAGCGCCACCCGCACCGTCGTACAAGGAGCCGATGCCCTCGTATGGGCCGCGACGCTCCCTAACAACGGCCCCAACGGCGGCTTCTTCCGCGACCGAGAACCAGCCGCCTGGTAGCTGCGCAGCACGCCGGCTTCGCTTCGCTACGCCAGCTTGTCAGCACGGCGCTACGCGCCTTGTCAGCACGCTCCGGCTTCGCCTCGCTTGTCAGCACGC
>JBKPSF010000191.1:0-8510 GCA_046734875.1 Actinomycetota bacterium
ATTCGGCTGGTGCTCCTGACCTCGATGGGGCGCCGCGGCGAGGAGGCCAGCCAGTCGGGGATAGAGGCGTACCTGACCAAGCCGGTGAGGCAGTCGGAGCTCTACGACGCCCTCGTTACCGTGATGAGCGGGACGTCCCAGGGGGAGCGCCGGCTCGTCACCACTGGCGGCCTGAGGAGGCAGAAGGCGGGTTCGCACAGGGTGCTAGTAGCGGAGGACAACCCCGTAAACCAGAAGGTCGCCGCGCGTATGCTGGAGAGCCTCGGCTACCAGGTGGACGTCGTGGGCGATGGCCGGGAGGCCCTGGAGGCACTCGCGAGCACCCGCTACGGGGCCGTGCTCATGGACGTGCAGATGCCAGGGATGGACGGCTACAGGGCGACGGGGCAGATCCGGCGCCGCGAGGACCATCTGGGTAGGCGCAACATGATGATGGGCAGGAGGAGGCACAGGACCCCGATCATCGCGATGACCGCCAACGCCATGCAAGGCGACAGGGAGAGGGCCTTAGAGGCAGGCATGGACGACTACGTCTCAAAGCCCGTGAGCCGAGAGGAGCTTGGCGCCGTGCTGGGGCGTTGGATCTCGGGCACGCCCGCCTACCGCCTTCCCGGCGTCGAAGACGGCGAGGCGCGTGCGGCGAGCTCCCCTTTGGACCGGGAGGTGATCTCCGGCCTCCGCGGGCTGCAGGGCGAGGGCGAGACGGACATCGTGGCCGAGCTTGCCGGCATGTTCCTGGGCGACGCGCGCCCGCGCCTCTCGGCGCTCGAAGAGGCCGTGCAGAACGACGACGCACCCGCCGTCGAGCGCCTGGCGCACACGCTCAAAGGCAGCTCGGGCAACATGGGCGCGAGGGGCATGTCGGCCCTCTGCGCGCGTCTGGAAGTCGCCGGCGCCTCGGGGGACCTCTCGCAGAGCTTCAGGCTCCTCCAACGGCTCAAGGAGGAGTTCGCGCGGGTGGATAGGGCGTTTGAGGCCGAGATCCAGGGCGGCCAAGGGTGAGGGTACTCATAGCCGAAGACGACGCCGTCTCACGCACCATCCTGCGCCGGTCCGTGGAGAAGCTGGGCCACGAGTGCCTGATCTCCGAAGACGGCTGTGCCGCCCTGGAGCTCTACAGGAACACGCCAGACATCGACCTGGTGATAAGCGACTGGATGATGCCCGGCATAGACGGCCCGGCGCTGTGCCGCCTCATAAGGGAAGAGAAACGGGACGAATACACCTACTTCATCTTCCTGACGTCCCTCGGGGGCAGGGGACACCTGCTCGCGGGCCTCGCCGCCGGCGCCGACGACTACCTCTCCAAGCCCCTCGACCGCGACGAGCTGCAGGTGCGCCTGGCCTCGGCCTACCGGGTGACGCAGCTACACAAACGCCTGTCCAGCCAGAACGAGCAGCTCGAGAAGCTCAACGAGAGGCTCTTCGAGGAATCGCGGGAGGACCCGCTGACGCGCCTGGGCAACCGGCTCCGCCTCGAAGAAGACCTCGACGTCTTGCAGGCGCGGTCGCGCCGCTACGGGCACAGCTACGCCGTGGCGCTGTGCGACGTTGACCTCTTCAAGGAGTACAACGACCGTTACGGCCATCCCGCCGGTGACCGAGTCCTCGAAGAGGTGGCGGGGGCCATCATGCGCAACCGCCGGGGCGGTGACACGGCCTACCGCTACGGCGGGGAGGAGTTCCTGATCGTGCTCCCCGAACAAACACTACAGGCCGCGGCCTCGACGGGCGACCACCTCCGGAAAACCGTAGAAAACCTGCGAATACCACACGAATCCAACGTACCACCCGGACTCGTGACCATCAGCGTCGGCGTCGCCGCCCTCTCCAGAGGAGACTCCAAGAGCACAGACGAACTACTGCAACAGGCCGATACCGCACTATACAAAGCGAAACAAGCCGGCCGCAACCGCGTGCGGTAGCACGCTGGCTTCGCCAGCTTGTCAGCACGCTCCGGCTTCGCCTCCGCTTGTCAGCATGCTCGGGCTAGCGCCCTCGCTTGTCAGCACGCCCGCTTCGCGGGCTTGTCAGCTTTTCCAGCTACGGCCTCGCCCAGCCACGCACGACGAACCGCCACCCACGGTAGCCAGGTTGTACGCTCGTGGCGACGTCCCGGGACGACTTCCTGACAAGCGGAAGCCGAAGGCTGGAGCGTGCTGACAAGCAAGCCCGAAGGGTGAAGCGTGCTGACAAGCGTAGGCCGAAGCGTGCTATTCGAAGTGGTCCCAGCCGGATAGGCCTTCGATGGGCTCGTGGTCCCGTCTGAAGGCTACGTCCTTTGGCGTGATCTCTCCTATTACGGTCAGGGGCGGCCCGATGGCCTCTGCCAACTCGTCGAGTATCTGCTCGGGGGCGGAGATGAGGAGCTCGTAGTCCTCGCCACCCGTGGCCGCGAGCATCGCAGGGTCGTGGCCGAGGGAAAGGGCGAGTTCTCTTGTATCGTCCTCTATGGGGAGGAGGGTGAGGTCTACGTCGCATCCCACGCGGCTCCGGTCGCACACGCGGCGTACGTCCGAGGCGAGGCCGTCGGAGAGGTCCATCATGGCGTTAGCCCCGAGTTCGGCGGCGGCGCGTCCTGCCCGGATTCTTGGTTCGGGCCTGAGGTACTTGCGCACGAGGCGGTCGTAGCCGGATCTGACGTTCTCCAGGGCGAGCAGGCCGGCTGCCCCGGCCCCGAGCTCTCCGGTGACAGCCAGGAGGTCCCCGACCTTTGCTCCCGAGCGTAGAACAGGTCGTGTGTAGAGCTCGCCCAGGATAGACACGTCCACGGTGAGGGCTTCGGCGCGGGTGGTGTCGCCGCCGAGTGTGTAGATGCCGAACTCCTTGCAGGCCTCAGCGACGCCCTCGAAGCAGCGCAAAGCTGTATCGGGGTCAGGGGCTCCGCCCGAGGTCAAGACGAAACGCGGGGTTCCTCCCATCGCGGCGACGTCGGAGGCGTTGACCGCGACGGCCTTGTAGCCGACGCTCTCGGGCGCGGCCCAGTCCTCGAAGTGGTGACCATGGGCGAGCATGTCGGAGGCGGCCACCCACCTGCGATCGCCAAGCTGCAATACGGCACAGTCGTCGCCGATGGGGACGAGCACCTCCGGCGGCGTGGGAGGCAGGAGGGCCGAGATCCTGCGTATGACCTCGAGCTCGTTCAACCCAGCCCTTTCTCAGACCAGTCACGAGGATTCAGGAACCGCCAGATCATCTCACGCCTCCCGTGTAGCCCCGTCTGGTCGGGTTTTTCGGGGCGCGTGGCACTCCGTTCACCGCTGCATCTCTCTTATGGCCCTCCAGAGCACGTCAGACTCTCGCCTCGTGTACCAGGTTTGCAGAGAGCGCCACTCGGCCTCCGTCGCCCACGTGGAGGCGTCGTGGGCCGCGCTCTCCGGTTCTATCTCGCCTCCCGGGTGGCGTGCCAGGAAGCCCACTCCGGCGTAGAGCTCGGGGTCGTCGGGGGCGCGCCACGGCTCGACCCTGGCCCACCAGGCGTCTTCTACGGTGGCCCTTATGCCGGTTTCCTCGTAGAGCTCGCGGCCAGCGCAAACCAGGAAATCCTCGTCTTCCTCGAGCATACCTCCCGGGTTCTCCCAGAGCCCGACTGGCGGCTTGCGGCGTCTGAGCAGCAGGACCCGGGGCTCGACATCGTCGAGGTCGACGAGCACGGCCCCGGCCCCGAGGTTGGCAGGGACCACGCCGGTATCCTCGCGCGGAGGTGGAGGAGAGGGTTGTAGGGGCGGTTCGCGAACCGCCCTTGTCGTCCTCAAGGATTCTGCCACGCCCCTGATGTCCTCGTGGTTCCACCAGCTCGGCAGCGACATCCATTCTTCGAGGGTTACCCACCTGTAGTCGAGGTGCTCCTCGGAGAGCGTGACCCCTCCACCGTCGGCCCGTCCGGCGTAGGTGATGGAGGCCAGGCGGCTGCCGCTCGGCGCATCACCGACCCAGGTGGCGATGATGCGCTGGGGGGAGACGAGCATGCCGGTCTCTTCGTAAAGCTCCCTGATGGCCCCCTCTTCGAAGCTCTCGCCCGGCTGGAGACGGCCTGCAGGCGGCTCCCAGGTGCCCGTGGGACGAAGGAGCAGGAGCATGCGTCCGTCCTCCCTGACGGGCAGAATGCCGGAGACGAGATCCGCCTTCAAAGCAAGCTCGCAACGAGAATGTCCACTCCACCCACCATCCGGCAAGTATATGACCTGTAGGGGCGGTTCGCGAACCGCCCGATCTACAAGATGATGCGTCGCGGGAACCAGGCGAGCACGTCCAGGCGCCTGGAGAAGTGGAGGATGGGCCCGGTCTCGGGCAGCTTCAGGCCTATCTGCCGCATCATATCTAGCGTCTTGACCTCCGCCTCCGCCGGCTGGAGCGGCCAGAGCCGGTGGTGGACCTCGCCGCGACGGACGACGCCCTTGTTGTCGGTGCTGTACAGGCAGTAGCGCTCCGTAAGGAAGTGCTCGATGGTGCCCCGGCCGCTCTCGAACGGTTCTCCTACGGGGCGGTAACGGGCCTCGAACGCGGCGGGTGGGGCGCCCCTGTGAGTGCGGACGCTTCTGTAGTGGATTTCGTCGTTTGTGGCGTTGCAGGACATCTCGGCATCGAAGTACGGCAGGTGGAACGTGGCGCGGGCGAGCCGGACGGCGAGGCGGCTGTGGGCGTCCAGGGAGAAAAACCAGACGCCGGGCCTGTCCTCCACTGTCACGTAGGTGCGGAGGTTGATCTCCGGAAAGCTCGAGAGCCCGGGGACGGCGGGCAAAAAGTGCGGCCTCACGCCGGTCATGCCGAAGGGCACGACGCCAAGCCAGGCATTCCCATCGAAGATGTCGATGCTCAGGGAGGGCGGCACGAGCGGCCTCAGCACCTCGGCGTCGACGGGCCAGTGCATGAAGAGCAGGTCCCGCCACGTCATCCCCATAACCCACGGGCCGGCCGAAACAGGGTAGGGCCTGTGCCCCACCTCGCCTAGAACCGTCTCCGGTTTGAAGGTCACTGCCATGAGCGACGGTTATCTTACGACGTGCCCGTTCCGGGGTCCGTGTACCCTCTCACCAGTCCTCTGCGTTCTCCTGCACGACCAGGAGCGAGCCGCCTTCGATGCTCACCTTTGCCTGCTGGCCGATCAACTCGTTGTGGAAGCCTAGAGTGTCGCCGGGATGCAGGATCGCGTTCTGCAGCGGATAGGCCATGCCTTCCAGGGTGACGCCCATTGCCGGTCCTGCGAGGGGGAAGATCGAGACGCTGTCTCCGGCCTTCCCTTCGACGGTCCGGGAGCCTGCTTCGAGCACGAACATGCATCCCCAATCCGCGAAGACGGTGGAGCGCATCCCCGTCCGCTCGGCGGCGAGCAGGATGTGCGGGATGGCGAACACGGCGCCTGGTTTACCGCCCGCCGCGCACGCGAAGTCGGCGGCGGTCGCTCCCCGTTCGGCGGCGGCCAGCACCGCGAGTTGCCCGTCCATCTTGTCCTTTTTCCTCGGATGGCGTTGCAGCGAAGCACCGCGTCGTTGCGCTTCTCGTGCGAGGTCTTTTTCGAGCGAATCGAGGTCGCCGACGATCAGGTCAGGGACTATCCCGGCGGCCAGCGCGTGGCGGGCTCCGCCGTCGGCTGCGACTATAAGGTCGGCCGCCTTTGCGACAGCCCCTAGCACGGACTCCGAGTCGGAAGCTCCGTTCAGGAAGATCGCGGCCCGCACGCTAGGAGGCCGCCGAGTCCCTGTAGCGTAGCTGCCTCGGAGAGGGCTGCGCCGCTTCGAGCGCCTTCAGCAGCACGACCACGACCACGATGGCAATAGCGAGGCTGGGGACCAGGTACGCCCCATTGTAAGCGGCGGAGTAAACATACGGGTTCCAGCCCTTCGGGGCGTAGGAGGCGAAGAAAACGACGCCGGAGAGGAAGTGGCAGAAGAAGCGGGCCAGCACGGCGACGGTAGCGCCGAGGACCGCGCCCCGCACCGTGGGCTTGAAGAGGCCCGCGAGCCCCAGCACACCGAAGGCGAGCGGGTAGTCGAGCAAGACCTGCAAGGGTTGCACCACGACCGGCTCGATAGCGAAGTCGAGGAGACCGTAGGCCATTCCCGCGACGACACCCACCTGCCAGCCCTGCCTGAGGGCCAGGAGTATCAGGGGGATCATCTCCAGGGAGATAGAGCCGCCGAACGGCATCTGGAAAAGCTTGATCAACCCCAGCACGAAAGCGAGCGCGACGGCGATGGCCGCCTCGGTCAGCACCCTGGTGTCCCTGAAAGCGTTCACGCGCGCATCCTCCTCCGTTATGCGGGGATGCGCTGAGAAGACTCCTAAATCTCCCTGCGCCGGCATTACCCGGATCAGGTTCAGCGGGTCGGCACCTCCGTGCCCTCTCAGCCTCGCGGCTCCCCGGTCTTTCTAGCCTTCCCAGTGTACTCCACTATCGCCGGCGGCACCACTACCGGCGAGGAACAGCCCGAGCACGGTGGCGGCGTCGGTGATCCCGCCTTCCGAAGCCATACGCATGGCCTCTCCGAAAGGCACCTCGACCACCCTTATAAACTCGGTAGGCTCGGGTCGCGGGCCTCGCTCGTCCCTCGTAGCCTGACAGCGAAAGAGGTGGCAGACCTCCGTGCTCCGCCCCGTGCTAGTGTGCACGGACCTCAGGTGCTCCAGCTTTTCTGCCCTGTAGCCCGTCTCCTCGAAGAGCTCCCTGCGGGCCGCACGTCCCGGCTCCTCACCACCATCGACCATGCCGCTCGGCAGCTCGAGCGTGAAAGCCCCAAGCGGCTGCCTCCACTGGCGCACGAGCACGACTCCTCCCGCACGCGTAACGGGAACCACGGCGGCGAAACCGCCGCTCTCCAGAACAGCGTACTCGATCCGCGCCCCGCTAGGCAACTCCACGTCATCCACCCGAAAGGCGCACCACGGGTTCCTGTAGAGATAATCTTGCCCCAGCGTCCGCCAGCGTGTCAGCACGCTACGGCCTTCGGCCTTCGCTTGTCAGCTCAACCCGTTCCGGCGACCACACCAAGAACCGCCGATAGCGGGAGCCTTGTTCTACGCCCGAAGCGACGCCCCAGGACGACTTCCTGACAAGCCGCCAAGCGAAGCGAGGCGGCGTGCTGACAAGCGAAAGCCGAAGGCTTGAGCGTGCTGACAAGGCGCGAAGCGCCGTGCTGACAAGCGGAGGCGAAGCCGGAGCGTGCTTACTACTCGAAGTAGTTGGCGGCTTTGGTGGTGTAGCTCTCCATGTCGTCGGGGACTTCGTCCTCGGGGTAGATGGCCTCGACCGGGCACTCAGGTTCGCAGGCGCCGCAGTCGATGCACTCTTCGGGGTTGATCATGAAGTGGTCGCCGGCGTCGTAGATGCAGTCTACCGGGCAAACCTCGACGCAGCTCTGGTCCTTCGTGCCGATACACGGCTCGGTGATCACGTAGGTCAAAGGGTCCTCCTCTCAAGAACTCTGGTAGCGGCTTTATACCAGCCTACTTTCCACCCCAACACCCGTCGTTGACGAGCATCATCGCGGCCCATGACCAGGGTCATACAGTCGTGTGATCGTGGTCAAATGGGGATCGAGAAGCGCCCTTGCTGCGAGCGATTCTCAGCTACGGGCGCGGAGTTCGGCGGGTCTGAGGATGGTTATGGCCTTGCTACCGAGGTCGAGGATGCCTTCCTTGGCGAGCCGCGAGAGGGCGCGGGAGAGTGCTTCGCGCGAGATCCCGGTGGCCTCGGCCATCTCCTGCCGGCTCAGGGAAGGCTCGAAGACGACGCCACGTTTGGTGACCCGGCCCTCCTCCGTGGCGAGGTTGAGGAGCATACGGGCGACCCTCTGTGGGGCGCTGCGGAAGACGAGGTCGCCTATGAGGTCTTCCAGTTCGCGGGTCCTCGTTGCCAGGGCCCTGGCGAGCCGGACGGCTCCGTCGGGGAAGCGGGCCATGGTCTCGAAGAGGTCGTCGCGGAAGACGGCGTAGAGCACGCAGTCGGTGAGGGCCGTGGCGCCCTGGCCCTGGGTCCTGCCTTCCAGGGCGGCGCCGAGGCCGAGCACCGACCCGTCGCCGACCACGCCCAGGATCTGATCCCGTAACCTTGGTCCCCCCGAAGAGCGGTAGAGCTTCACGCGCCCTTCGCCAACGAAGTACACGGCCCCCGAAGGCTCGCCCTCCCTGTAGAGGGTGGTGCCCGACCCGAGCTCCAGCACCTCGGCAGAGATCGCAAGGTCCTGGAAAAACCCCTCCTCAAGCCCCTCGAAAAGCTCGAACTCCTTGAGCCCGTCCAGCTTCGTCAGGTGCTCGACCGCCCGGCAACGCGCGCCGGGTAACCGCGCCCAGGAAGGCGGCGCGTTCTCACCGTACATGGTCTCGTGTTCCTTGTGGCTTATACGATCTCACGTACCCTTTATACGCTAAGTCACGAAAGATTGCAGTGAGCAAGGCATCAGGGCTTGTGGCGTGCCCTGAATCGCTTCGGGCTACCGTAAAATGGCCGGGCGTGTGTCTGAGAACCAGTGTCCGCAAGAGAAACCTCAACCTGATGCCTGTAATCTGAAGCC
>JBKPSF010000192.1:0-5359 GCA_046734875.1 Actinomycetota bacterium
ATCACGCTCAGTTCACTTACTCTGTTTTGGCCCCTACAGACCATAGTGAGCAGACGGCATTTCTTGGTGGGGCGCTACGGAGTCGCCTCTCTGAGCGGGTTTTGATGGAACCATGTCGTCGTCGTGTCCGTAGTTGTTCCACCCCTCTCCGTAGAAGTCGCCTCCTGTGCCAGCAACGGCCGGGGGGTTAGCGTCCCCAATTTGGCCCGAGGAGGTCGCCCCCTGAGGCGTCGCCGTGTAGAGCAACGTGGCAAGCGTTATCGCCACCACCAACAACACGGTCGTCGAGAGTGCCAACAATGCTGTCAGCATCGGATGATGGTCGAGTCTTGCGATCATCGCATTCTCTCCTTTCTCTGTGGTTTTGGAGGCGGCTAGAACACCACTACTACTACTCCTCCGCCTCCGTGTCTTCTTCTCGGTGTGCTTGGGCCTCGGACGATCCCTTCCTCCTTTGCTCTAGTCTCCTTTGGCGTTGCCCTCGAGGAAAACTATGGCGCTGAGGAGTTGGAGAGGGATCGGCCAAATGGCCCAATAGGGATGCCCATATTGCGGGTGTGGGGTAATGGGCACATGCCGCCCATAAGAAGGAGACTAAAAAGCAGAGATACCCGGAAAGTGAGTTACAGACGAGGGCTTCCTGGTCGAGCTATCGCGCGGTGTCTACCGCTTGACGAACGCTGAGAAGAGCTTTCACCTGGACCTGGTAGCCGTCATCCGGCGCAGTCCAAGAGAGCGACCCAAAAGAAGCCTTTGCGCGTAGCACAAAGCGCTCTGAAGGGTCGCTCCGAGGCGTTAACCAGTCTCAACGATTATTGGGGACCCCACCCTTGCGCTCCCTTTGTGCCGGCGCTTTCCTTCCCTCAGGGCGCGCTCTGCCAGGTAGTCTCGCGTCCAAACAGACCTGCAAGACGCCCTGCGTGCCTCCGGTCCCGCAACCCGCACCACGGACGGCCGCGCACGCCCTGGTACGGACTAGTATCAGATGAACAGATAACTGTGCTAGATTTCATCGTATTGCTTCAGAGAGATTGGAGGAAGACCACATCGCGGCTGTGAAGAACTTCTTCACCGAGTCAATTAGCCAACTCAGAGGGGAACTCACGACCTTCCATAAGCAGCGTCCCGAACTGCCATGGTCCCCGGGTCCGGTCGAGAACGATTGAGTTGGTACGTCGAAGCATACGGGGCGATGTGTTGATGTGCTGCCTGGTATCCCTGGACGGTATGATGAGCCGCGTAGCAGTGCAGACGCGAAAGACGACGGAGCACAGGTGCAGCAGTTCTCGGTAATAGTGAGGCCAAACCCAGAGGATGGCGATGCACGCCCATGCGGCTCGTCATCGAGCTGGACCTGGAACTGCTCCCGAACGACCCGCCGAGGAGGTGCGATGATTTTCAGTGAGCAGCGGGACCCTCGGCTTGTGACAGTGCGTCGGGGCGGCACCCTACAGGACGCCGATCATCACCGCCTCGCTCTCTGGGCGGCCGATTGTGCCGAGCATGTGCTGCACTACTTCGAGCACGTGCGCCCCGGTGACGACCGGCCGCGCCGCGCGATCGAATTGGCGCGTGCTTGGGCGCGAGGCGAGATCACGATGAGGCAAGCCCGCACGGATGCCTTCGCGAATGCGGCGGCCCGAGAGGTGTCAGGCGCTGCAAAGCAAGCGTCTCTTGCCGCCGCTCAAGCCGTGGCGGTAGCCCACGTGGCGGCTCACGAACTGGGCGCAGCGGCTTACGCGATCAGGGCCGCACGCGCGGCGGCTCCTGAAGGAGAGCAAGAGCAGGCTGGTCGCCTGGAGTGCCAGTGGCAACGGGCACAGCTTCCCAGCGAGATCCGAGAACTAGTGCTGGACGACCAGAGGTTGCGCAATGAGGTGTGCTGGTCCGTGTTCGACTGCTGAGACTGGCTCGCTCGGAACATCGGAGTCGCTAAGGCAGGCATGAGCATGCAGCCTTCTAAGGGTCGAGCTCGAGCCTCACGTAGTCTGCGTGATCGGCGATATTCTATGATTTCTCTATCTCTCTGCCAGGTTCAACAGCGGCCCCCGTGTTGCGCGATTGTTGGCCCGATTTAGTGCGGAGCGTTGATTCCGGTCAGCGCGTCGAAAAACGAACGACTTCGGGCGAAGCAGGTACTCGAGCCTTTACTTCCGATCTTTCGAGCCGCTAACATGGGTATCGCGAATGAGTGCCGTTTGCTGTAGAAGGTCTCGCGCGTCGGGACCGATGACGACCGCGAATGCAAGGCGTCCGGCTTCCCCCGCACGGTCCTGCGGTCCGGCACAACCCGAGGTTCGGGAGGGCGGGAAGCGCCCGAGGACGCTTGAGGGAGGCGGCATGGCGATCGGAGAGAGTAGAGCACCCCCACTAAAACCGAACAGGTGGGTCGCCCTGACCGTCGTTTGCCTCATCGTCTTCGTGATCTGCATAAACACCACGGCGATCAACACCGCGGTCGCCGCGATAGCCGATGAGCTGTCCCTCTCGACCTCCACCCTGGGTTGGGCGCTAGACGTTTACATGTTGGCGGCGGCCGCGCTCGTGGTCCTCGGCGGCCAAGTAGGCGACATCCTGGGCAGGAGGCGGATCACGGTAGTGGGTATCGGTCTCTTTGCGGTAGGATCGGTGGTTGTCGCCACCTCATTTTCGGGGGCACAGCTGATCGGAGGTCGGGCCTTACAGGGCGCGGGCGGTGCCGTATTGATGCCGGCCACCATGGCTATCATCAACGACACCTTCTCCAAAGAAGAGAGCGCAACCGCCCTGGGAGTGTGGGGTGCGATATCCATGCTCGCTTTCGCCTTCGGGCCACTGTACGGAGGGTTCCTCACCGAAGTCCTGTCCTGGCGGGTGATCTTCTGGACCGACGTCGCGTTTCTGCTGATCGCCGCGGCGCTTTTGTTTGCCTCGTTGCGCGGCTTGCCAGGCGGCCGAACAGGGATCGCGGTCGATGTTGTGGGTGCGATCCTGCTCGGCCTGGGTAGTTTTCTGGTGGTACTTGCACTTCAGCAGGGCCAGAGTTGGGGATGGGCCTCTGGCCTGTTCCTCGCCGCGCTCGCCGCCGGTCTTTTGCTGCTGGTGGCTTTCGTGGTGGTCGAGCTGTATCGGCGCAGCCCCCTGGTAGACCTTGCCCTGTTTCGACGGCGTCGATACGTCGCCGGCTGTTTCGCCACGTTCACCAACACCGTAGGCCTTATCGGGTTGCTGTACTTCTTCAACCTTTACGTCCAGTCTTCCGTGCTTTTCGACCTCTCGCCGTTACACGCCAGCCTGGTGTTGTCACCTTACACGGTTTCGATGTTTCTCTTCGCGTATCCGTCGGGGCGAATAGCCGACCGGATCGGCTACCGGGTTCCCGTGGTCGTCGGCTTGCTCGTGATGACGGCAGGCTTCGTGATGCTCTCTCGCGTCACCGTCGGCACAACAGAGGCCGGCCTCTATCTGCCCATCGTGCTGTGCGGCTTGGGGGTAGGACTGACTTATTCGACGACCTCCGCGGCTGGCATGTCAGCCGTCCCCGCCGAGGAAGCCGGACAAGGCGCAGGCGTGATCAACATGGCCCGTTTTCTAGGCGCGGTGTTCGTCATCGCGACCGGAACGATTCTGTACGTGGGCCAGGGGGTCGCAACGCTCGACGAACACCTGGATAGGACGGGGGCAGGACAGGTCGAGAAGAAGAAGCTCGACCGGGTCCTGACCGGATCGCCGAGCGCGCTCGAAAGCGCGGCGAGGAAGCTAGATCCCGGCACCAAGGATGCCTTCGTTTCTGGAGCGCGACATGGCATCGTCGGCGGATTCTCGGACGTGATGTGGCTCATCGCGGGCGTAGGGATCGCCGGCACGGTGGTTAGTTTCTGGTTGTTGAGGCCGGATCGGCAGCGTTCTCGCCCATGAAATGGACACTCGAGCCCAGGCGCCGGATCGGCCCGTGGCAGGTCCACGAGTTCGATCCCGAGACCGCGAAGGATATGCACGAATACGGCCAACCGGTCGAACGACCGGTGCTCCGCTACCATCGGTGAACGGCGCTGTATTGAGATGGACGCCATCGCCGTCGTGCCCTGTGAGCCTGCCGCAGCCCGCGGCCTCGAAGGGCACGCCCCGAACATGTGATCTTGGGACCGGGTACCGCATGCCCGTCTGGTCGTTATGATGAGCGTTGCAGCGTCTAGGTGCCTGTGTAGCGGACCTTTCCGACGGAACCCGCGCCGCCATCCCTGCTCAGGTAGTAGAGGCCACCACCCTTGCTCACCTCGAGATCGACGGGACTGCGCAGCCCGGTAGCAAAGTCGGAGACGTTTCCTGTCGCACCATCGAGCTTCCTTATCCACCCGCCGCAGAGGTCCGCAAAGAAGTAGTCGCCTGCATAACTACTCGGGAACTGCCTGGTGGTGGGATTGTAGAAGGCGCCGCCGGTTACGGCGCAACCGGTGGCCTTCGTGCTGCCATGCCTGTAGGCGAAGACGGGGCCGCGGTACTTGGGGTTCGACTCGGGGCCTTCGAATCGAGGCCATCCGTAGTTCGCCCCCGCAGCCCCACGATCGATCTCCTCCCACGTTTGTTCGCCGACGTCGTTGATGAACACCTTGCCCGTGTGGGGCTGAACCGCAAATCTGAAGGGGTTGCGAAGCCCGAGCGCCCAGATGGCGCGGTTTCTCCCCGTGGCCCGCTTGTAGAAGGGGTTGTTCCGGGGAATGGTGCCGTCCTTGTTGATGCGCAACATCTTCCCCTTCAGGTTGCGCAGAGATTTTGCGTTCGCGCCCCTGGCGTTGTCACCGACGGACACGTATAGTTTGCCGCCCTTGCCGAAGTGTATGGCCCCTCCGTTGTGGTTTGTGGCACTGCTCAGGTTGTCCAGTCGGAGGATGAGCTTCTCACTGCCTTTAACGGCTCTATCGCCACGGGCGGTGACGCGGACGACCTGGTTGTGGGCCGGGGTGGTGCCGGTCGCCCTCCGCGTGTAGTAGAGATATACGTAGTGATTGCTGGAGAAACCGGGGTCGAAGGCGATCCCTAACAGGCCACGTTCCCCCGATTGGTCGACTTTACCAGAAATATTCAGGAACGTCGCCAAACGCCCTCCCGCCTTCACCACCCGCAGCGTACCGCGTTGTTCGGCTACGAACAGCCGACCGTCGGGCGCGAACTCCATGGCCGTAGGATTCGACAGGCCACCGACGACCTGAGAGCGCGCGAAGTTGGGAGGGAGCGTTGTGGCACCTCGCGCAGGGTCGGCGGAGGACGCCAGAACGGCCACGACGGAGGCCAACAGCGCACAGACGACCATTGCCAGCAGCAGCCCGCCTCGACCCCCCTGTTCTGGGCGAGCCGGCTCCGACCCGGTGTAGGATGAGCG